>NZ_CP007441.1:4415935-4731359 GCF_000590475.1 Stutzerimonas stutzeri
TATTCGATGGCAAGGATTACTTCACTATTTATGACTTCGTGAAGGCTCATCACCTATTCAGTGACCCCGAGTGGGATGGCGAACCGATAGAACCTGCCGAGACCGGAGGCGTCGGTACCGGCGAGGAGCGAGGCGGCTATAAACGCGAACCCAGGCCGCCAACATCGCCTCGCGATCCACGCCCGGACGTGATAGAGGTCCGACTTAGCAACGGTTCGGTGCGCCGCATTAAGAGCATGATGGCGACGATGTACCTCGGCGCCGATGGCAAACCGATGTCTGCTGCGCAGTTCCTAGAAAATCTATTCGGCAATCTGCCGGAATTTTTCAAAGATGAGGACGAACTACGCGGGCTATGGAGCGCCCCGGATACTCGCACTTCGCTCCTGCAAGGCCTGGCTGAACGCGGCTTTAGCAACGAGGTATTGCACGAAATGCAGCGCATCATCGACGCCGAGCATAGTGATCTGTTTGATGTGCTGACGTACGTCGCCTTCTCCATCGAACCGCAGACTCGAGAAGAGCGCGCCAGCAGAGCTCGCAGCACGCTGCATGGGCAATTCACAGACAAGCAAGAAGCCTTTCTTGACTTCGTACTGTCGCAGTACGTGAAGGAGGGTGTGGAAGAGCTGGGGCTGGAGAAGCTCTCCCCTTTGTTGAAGCTTCGATACAAGAATGCGATCAGCGATGCAGTTACAGAATTGGGGAGGCCCGAGCTGATCAGGAACCTGTTTTTTAGCTTCCAACAGCATCTTTATCGCGCGCAAGGGAGCGTCATCCAGCCGTAGCGGCTTCTCACCATTTCTTTAGCGACTCGCTTGCCGAGTCCAGAGATAGCGACGCCCGCTTTGCCTCTCTGGGCCGGAAGGCTACAGCCGTGTCAGCCGCTCTGACTTAATTCTAGGCTAGGCTGATACCGGCGTGACGGGGCCGATCGTCCTGACTGCATCAATCCGCTAAGGAAGGCTTAACGCAGCGCAAGGAGCAAAGCAGTGCGGAAGGTTCTCTCGATTCTGATGATCTGGTTACTGCTCGCTGTAGCGCAGGCCAGTGCAGCGCAATGGCGCTTCGTAACCGAAGACTTTCCCCCGTTTACCTACCCTGCCGATACCTCGGCCAATACGTATGCCGGCGTCGCTGCGGGCGGCCCTCTGGTGGAAGTGGTGCAAGCGGTGTGCGCACGTTTGCAGCAGGACTGCGCGATCACCTTGTATCCCTGGCGGCGAGCGCTGCGGCTGGCCGAACAGGGCCAGGCGGATGGCATCTTCACATTGGTGAGCTCGCCCCAGCGGCAGCAGATATTTCACATCACCCGAATGTTGGTGACCTCTCGCTACAGCGTCTTTGCTCGCGACGACAATACGTTTGTCTTCAGCCAACCGACCGACATGGCTGGCCGGCAGGTCGGTGTCTACGGTCCTTCCGGAACCTCCTATATCCTGTCCGAACGACTCAAGGCGGTGCCTGACGTGCACCTGCATGTGACTGCAGACAACCGGCGCCTGTTGCGCATGCTGGCGTCCGGACGCTTCGGCAAGAAGGGGGTGGCGGTGCTCAATCAGGACGTGGCGTGGCACCTGATCGAAGACGAGCACCTCGTGGGATTGCGCGAGGCGGGCGAAATGGGTCCGATCACCTATGGCATCGGGTTGTCGCGCAGCACCATAAGCGAGGCGCAGTTCAAGGCGTTCGAGCAAGCGCTGGACGAGGCGATAGCCGACGGTACGGTGCCCGCGATCTTGCGCCGTCACCAACTTGAACCCGCCTACTGAGCCAATCCCTAGCGACTCAACCGACCAACAGGGTGACGGCCCGGGCGAGCCTGCGCCGGGGGGCCAGTGCCGGATTCTGCAAGACATTTTCCTGGGCATCCGCAGGTTCTGGTGAGTATTCGACGCCAAATCACCGTCTACCCTTCAAATAGCAGTTTTGCTTCGGGAGCCTTAGCGCGTTTCCGTCCCACCCGCCCACCGGAGGCCAGCAACCCCTATGGAAGCAGACAAAAAACTACCCAGGTCCATCATTCTTTTCCCGGTGTTCATTCCAGCAGTGGTTGTCACCCTGCTGCTGGTGATCGGGACGATCAGCAACCCGGACCTGGCCGGCGAGGTGTTCAGTTCAACGCTATCTTTCATCACCACCAACTTCGGTTGGTTCTACATGCTCTCGGTGGCGTTCTTCCTGGTATTCATCGTCGGGATTGCGATGACGCCCTGGGGCAGCATCAAGCTCGGGCCGGATCATTCCGAGCCGCAATACAGCTTCCCTGCCTGGTTCGCCATGCTGTTTTCCGCCGGTTATGGCATCGCCCTGCTGTTCTTCGGGGTAGCCGAGCCCGTGCTGCACTACGCCTCACCGCCAGCCGGTGCGGCGGAAACGGTCGACTCGGCCAAGCAGGCAATGCAGATCGCGTTCTTCCATTGGGGCTTCCATATCTGGGCCATCTACGGCCTGACCGGCTTGGTGCTGGCGTATTTTTCCTTTCGCCACGGCCTGCCGCTGTCCATGCGCTCCGCGCTCTACCCGATCATTGGCGAGCGCATCTACGGGCCGATTGGGCACGTTGTGGATGTCTTCGCCATTCTCGGCACCCTGTTTGGTATTGCCACGACGCTCGGTTTGTCGGTCACCCAGATCAACGCGGGCATCAACTACCTCTGGCCCTCGATACCGATCAGTATCAACGTGCAGATCATCGCCATCACGATCATCACGGGTCTGGCGATCTGCTCGGTGGTTGCCGGTCTCGACAAGGGTGTGAAGAACCTGTCGCTGCTGAACATGATCCTGGCGATAGGCCTGATGCTGTTCGTCTTTCTGGTCGGTCCAAGCATCTTCATTCTCGAGACCTTCCTGCAGAACACCGGCAGCTATTTGAACAACATCATCGAACGCACTTTCAATCTCCAGGCCTATTCGCGCAGCGACTGGATCGGCAACTGGACCTTGTTCATCTTTGGCTGGACCATCGCCTGGTCGCCTTTCGTCGGCCTGTTCATCGCCAAGATCAGCCGCGGCCGGACGATCCGCCAGTTCGTCTTCGGCGTGATGTTCGTGCCGACGATTTTCACCTTTCTCTGGTTCTCGGTGTTCGGCGACACCGCACTGCACCTGATCATGGTCGAAGGCTATACCTCGCTGATTTCTGACGTGCAGGCCGATAACGCCATTGCGCTGTTCAAACTGTTCGAACTGCTGCCAATGACGTCCATCGCCTCGTTTCTGGCGGTCGTGTTGATCATCACCTTCTTCGTCACCTCGTCTGACTCCGGCTCGCTGGTGATCGACTCGCTGGCCGCTGGCGGCGCGATCCATACGCCGGTCTGGCAGCGTGTGTTCTGGGCCAGCACCGAAGGGGTGGTGGCAGCAGCGCTGTTGCTCGCGGGCGGCCTTAGTGCGCTGCAGACCATGACGATTGCCAGTGCGCTGCCGTTCGCCGTCATCATGCTGATTGCCGCGCTGGGCATGTGGCGCGCCCTGGTGATCGAGGGGCATCACGAAACCAGCCTGCAGAACCACATGCAGAGCAGCCGCCTGGCCAGCAACGCCGGACCGGGCCTGTGGAAGAAGCGCCTGGCCGGCATGGTCAGCTTTCCGGATCGCCAGCAGGTCGAGGGCTTCATGAGCAGCACCGTGCTCAAGGCCATGCGCCGCGTACAGCGCGAACTCAGCGGCCAGGAATGGAACGCCGAGGTGCATATCGACGAAGCCAATTCCCGCGTCTATCTGGAAGTGCTCAAGGAAGCGCAGGTGGATTTCATCTACGAAATCCGCATGGTCGGCTATGCCATGCCCGCCTTTGCGCTCACGGAAGGGCCGGACACCGATGAGCTGTACTACCGCGCCGAGGTTTTCCTGCGCCGCGGCGGGCAGCACTACGACATTTATGGCTACGACCAACAGGACATCATCAGCGACATACTCGACCAGTTCGAGAAGTACCTACACTTCTTGCACATGTCACCGGGGAGCCTGCCGTGGAAAATGGAAGAACATGACGAAATGCTGGGCGGCGAAACAGATCTGCCCAAGCCCGATCAGCCATGAGAGCCCTTGCGCTGCGCCTCAGCGTAAGCATTCGCCGCCAGTCACGCAATTATCGGTCGGCGTTCCGCTCCGGGTTTTCGGGCAACGGCGCTAAATTCATCTATATATAGAAGACCGATTATCGCGACCAGCCATCGGTGACCGGCTGGTCACGAAAGTTGGTATGGCGCCGCGCTTGGCGCATGTCCCCGCCCATGCTAGGTTTGCGCCTCGCCAGGAAGGCGAGCAGTCGGCCGGAGCGCAATTTACACAGAAAAGGACCACGCAACGTCCTGGTCCGAGAAGAGGAAGCTCAATGGCTGAGGCCATCCCAGCACTGGAAATCCGCAACCTGCACAAGCGCTACGGCGATCTGGAAGTACTCAAGGGCATCTCGCTGACAGCGCGCGACGGCGACGTGATCTCCATCCTCGGCTCGTCCGGCTCCGGAAAATCGACATTCCTGCGCTGCATCAACCTGCTGGAAAACCCCAACGAGGGCGAGATTTTCGTCGCTGGCGAACCGCTGCGCCTTAAACGCGCCAAAGACGGCGAGCTGGTGGCCGCGGACGCCAAGCAGATCAACCTGATGCGTAGCAAGCTCGGCTTCGTGTTCCAGAATTTCAATCTCTGGCCGCACATGAGTGTCCTGGACAATATCATCGAGGCGCCGCGGCGCGTGCTCGGTCTGAGCAAGGCCGAAGCCATTGAAAGCGCCGAAGCCTTGCTGGCCAAGGTGGGCATTGCTGACAAGCGCCATGTCTACCCCAACCAGCTGTCCGGCGGTCAGCAGCAGCGCGCGGCCATTGCACGCACCTTGGCGATGCAACCCAAGGTCATCCTGTTCGACGAGCCGACCTCGGCGCTAGACCCGGAAATGGTACAAGAAGTGCTTGCAGTGATTCGGTCGTTGGCCGATGAGGGCCGAACCATGCTGCTCGTCACCCATGAAATGAACTTCGCCAAACAGGTCTCCAGTGAGGTGGTTTTTCTTCACCAGGGCCTGGTCGAAGAGCAAGGAACGCCCGAGCAGGTGTTCGACAACCCCCGATCGGCACGCTGTAAACAGTTCATGTCCAGCCATCGCTAATGGAGCAACACATCGCATGAAAAGCTATAAGAAAATTCTGCTGACCGCCGCCGCCACCCTGATGCTCGGCGCCAACGCCTTTGCCGCCGACAAGCTGCGCATCGGTACCGAGGGCGCTTATCCACCCTTCAACCTGATCGACGCCAGCGGCCAGGTGGTCGGCTTCGACCTGGATATCGCCCACGCGCTCTGCGCCAAGATGGAAGTCGAGTGCGAAGTGGTGACCTCCGATTGGGACGGCATCATTCCCGCCCTGAACGCTGGCAAGTTCGACTTCCTCGCCGCGTCCATGTCGGTCACCGAAGAGCGTAAGAATGCCGTCGACTTCACCGACCACTACTACACCAACAAGCTGCAGTTCGTAGCGCCCAAATCGGTTGATTTCAAGACTGACGAAAGCTACCTGGACGGCAAGACCATCGGCGCCCAGCGGGCCACCATCGCCGGCACCTGGCTGGAAGACAACATGGATGGCGTGGTCGATATCAAGCTCTACGACACCCAGGAGAACGCCTACCTGGATCTGGCCTCGGGCCGCGTCGATGGCATCCTCGCCGATTCCTTCGTGCAGTGGGAATGGCTCAAGAGCGATGCCGGCAAGGATTTCGAATTCAAGGGCGAGCCCGTGTTCGACAACGACAAGATCGCCATCGCCGTGCGTAAGGGCAACGATGAATTGCGCGAGAAGCTGAACAAGGCGCTGGCTGAGATTAGAGCAGACGGCACCTACGAGAAGCTGAACGCCAAGTACTTCCCTTTCAATATTTACTGATCCATCTGAATCAAAGCCCGGCCGCCAGCACTGGTAGGTCGGGCTTTGGTGTTTGAGCCCATATGATTCCCGACCTTCATGGATTCGGTCCGGCGCTGATCGCCGGGACCTGGATGACCATTCAGCTGGCCCTCGCAGCGCTGGCCCTGGGCCTCGTGCTCGGCCTGCTCGGCGCACTTGCCAAGACTTCTCCGTTCGCCGCCCTGCGCTGGATAGGCGGCACCTATTCGACCATCGTCCGCGGCGTACCCGAACTGCTGTGGGTGCTGCTGATCTATTTCGGCACCATCGGCCTGGTGCGTGGCATTGGCGAGATATTCGGTATCGAGAATCTTGCCCTGAGCCCGTTTACCGCCGGCACCATCGCCCTCGGTCTGTGCTTCGGCGCCTATGCCACCGAAGTCTTTCGCGGCGCGTTGCTGGCTATTCCCAAGGGCCATCGCGAAGCCGGGCTGGCTCTCGGGCTGGGTAAGCGACGGATATTCCTGCGGCTGATCCTGCCGCAGATGTGGCGCTTGGCCCTGCCCGGCCTGGGTAACCTGTTCATGATCCTGATGAAGGACACCGCGCTGGTTTCGGTGATTGGCCTGGACGAGATCATGCGCAGTTCGCAAATCGCCGTCACCGCCAGCAAGGAGCCCTTCACCTTCTTCGTCGTCGCCGCCTTCATCTACCTGGGCCTGACCGTTATCGCCATGACCGGTATGTATTTCCTCGAAAAACGCGCCGGTCGCGGCTTCGCCAGGAGCACCGCATGAGCTGGGAACTGTTCATAAAGTGGCTGCCAAGCTTCCTCGACGGCGCCTGGCTGACCCTGCAACTGGTCGGCGCTTCGGTCGTCGCTGGGCTGATTCTCGCGCTGCCGCTGGGCATCGCCCGTTCCTCACGCATCCTGGCGGTGCGCGCCCTGCCCTACGGCTATATCTTTTTCTTCCGCGGCACACCGCTGCTGGTGCAGCTGTTCCTGGTCTACTACGGCATGGCGCAGTTCGAGGTGGTTCGCCAAAGCGCGCTTTGGCCGTTCCTGCGCGATCCGTACTGGTGCGCGATCATTACCATGACGCTGCATACCGCCGCCTATATCGCCGAAATCATCCGCGGCGCGATCCAGAATGTGCCGCCAGGGGAAATCGAAGCGGCGCGCGCGCTGGGCATGTCGCGTAGCCAGGCGATGTGGCACATCATCCTGCCGCGCGCGGCGCGAATCGGCCTGCCGGCCTACAGCAACGAAGTGATTCTGATGCTCAAGGCCAGCGCCCTGGCCAGCACCATCACCCTACTCGAACTGACTGGCATGGCGCGCAAGATCGCCGCGCGCACCTATATGCACGAAGAGATGTTCCTCACCGCAGGCCTGATCTATCTGATCATTGCGTTCATGCTGATGCAGGGCTTCAAACTGCTGGAGCGCTGGCTGCGCGTGGATGCCTGCCAGGGGCGCTGAGACTCCGCTGCCAAGACTGGACGGCTCGACACACGTCTGGCAGCTGTTGAGTCCGTCCCGCAGGCCGGCCAGCCAAAACCGGGCCGTGGCGGAATCCTCTGGCGTGATCAGGGTCAGAACAACCCAGCATTTGCCAACGAGACTGCCATGCCCGTAGACATCCAGCGCATCGAAATGGACCAACTGCCTTGCTGGCGCATCCGCAACGGTGCCGCCGAACTGATCGTCGCCGAACAGGGCGCGCAGGTGCTCAGCTATCGCCAGGGGGATGCGCCGCCGGTCATCTGGCTCAGCGAAGAGGCAGCCTTCGAACGCGGCCAGGCGGTGCGTGGCGGGGTCCCGGTTTGCTGGCCCTGGTTCGGCGACCTGATCCGCAACCCGCAGTCAATCCAGGACGCCTACCGGGGCAGCCAACCGGCCCCGGCGCACGGGCTGGTGCGCAACATCGACTGGCTGCTGAAGGACTCCAACACCGACGCCGACGGCGTCACCCTGGAATTCGCCTGCAACGAAGCGGGCAGCCTGCCTGGCTGGCCTCACGCCGTGGACTTGAAGCTGCAAATTCGCCTGGACGGCAAAGGCCTTCACTTGGCGCTGACCAGCCACAACCGTGGTCATGCAGAAGTCGCGCTGTCCCAGGCGCTACACAGTTATTTCGCCATCAGCGACATCCATCAGGTTTCGGTGGAAGGCTTGGACGGCCTCCCCTATATCGAAACCCTGGACGCCTGGCAGCAACGCCAGCAGCAGGGCGATCTCGCCTTCGATGGCGAAACCGACCGTATCTACCTGGAGCTGCCGCCGACCCTGTGCCTGCGTGATCCAGGGCTCAACCGCCGGATCACCTTGAAGACTCTCGGCTCCCGCTCGGCCGTGCTGTGGAACCCATGGATTGCCAAGGCGCAGCGCCTGTCACAGTTCGCCGATGATGCCTGGCAGCGGATGCTCTGCATCGAGACGGCAAACGTGCTGGACGACATGGTCCGGCTGTCCCCTGGCGCCAGTCACACCTTGGGCGTCTCGATCGGCGTCGAAATGCTCTAGGCCGAAACGTCGACCGCCTCGATAGCCAAGATTCAGGCATCCAGCCGCATTGAATCTATACTGCAACGAGCATCTCATCACCGCCCTGGCGACCGCTGGGCGGCTGCTGATGCAGCCTGCCGGTCAGTTGCGATGCTCTGGAGGATCTCGATGCCAAGGATGCCGCGCTGCGACACACGAGCCCTAGCCAACCCAGTTCCTTGTCCGCATCAGCTTTGCTCTGATGCGCCATGAATACTGACTTCGACCTACTGCTTGCCGGTGCTGGTCATAGCCACCTCGGCGCGCTGCGCCAATGGGCCAGCCGTGAACGCCCCTTGGGCCGGATCGGCCTTATCTCGGCCGAACCCCATGCCTGGTACTCGGGCATGATGCCTGGCCTTATCGCCGAGCGTTACCAGACCCGCCAATGCCGCATCGCGCTGCCCAAGCTCTGTGCAGCGGCCGAAGTCGAGTTCATCCAGGGCACGATGGTGGCGCTGCTTCCGGAAACCCCCGAGCTGCTTCTGGCGACGGGCGAGACGTTACGCAGCACCTGGCTGTCGCTCAATTTGGGCTCCCTGCCCTGGCTACCGGAACAATCCGGCGACGGCATGGAGCTGCTTTCGGTGAAACCGTTCGCCGACTTCATCCGGCGCTGGCAACAGTGGCAGGAAATCCCCGAACCGTTAGCGATTCTTGGCGGCGGCGCGGCAGGCGTCGAGCTGGCGCTGGCCATGGCCGGACGAGCGCCCGCTATCCATCTGTTCTCCGATGGCGAGCTGCTTACCGGGCATCCGCCACGCTTGCGCCGCCTCGCGCTACGACAACTGCAACGGGCCGACGTACAGGTCTACGAGCAGACCCCAATCCAGGCGGTGCATGGCAATACGCTGATCGGCGAGGGTCAGATCCGCTGGCAGGGTCGGCGTCTGGTCGTCGCAACCGGGCCCAGCCCCCTTGAGTGGCTGCGCGAGTCTGGCTTGCGATTGGATGCACGCGGCTTCGTAGAAATTTCCTCGGCGCTTCAAAGCCGCTCGCATCCACACGTTTTCGCCAGCGGCGACTGCGCCAGCCTTCCCGGCGCCGCTCACAACGGCGTTCATGCGGTGCGCCAGGCCGCCGTACTCGCCACCAACCTCGGGCGTGCGGCCATCGGCCAGCCACTGCGCCATTACCATCCACCGACGCACAGCCTCGCCCTGCTGGCCGACGGTCAACGCGGCGCACTGCTGAGCTGGGGCAGCCTGGCGGCCGAAGGTCGGTTATTGGGCCGCTGGAAGGATCATATCGATCGCCGCTTCATGCGCCGTCATGGCGGCGTAGATTGACGTGCTCAATCGAGCAATTGCTGCAGGCGGGCTTCCAGCAGGGCCGGAAAGCGCTCGAACCAGGCGCGGTTGCGTGGCGATGGGTGTGGCAGCGGGTGCAAACGAAACGCCCGTGTAGCGCCCTGCTCTGTTGTTAGCTCGATATCGAAACAGGCAATGAAACGGTCTTCGCGCTGCCAGTACGCCTCAAGCTGCTGGCGCACCTCGCGCGGCTGCTCCAGGCCGAACCAGAGAAAAGCCTCGCGACCGAGCGTGACGATGTCGCGACCGCACCAGTTATCGATCAGCACCTGGCGCATCAGCGGATGAAAACGACGCTTGACCGCCATCGACCAGGCGCGATTACCCAGCGGTTTGTAGGGCACCGTATTAATCCAGAAAAAGCCTGCGCCGACCGCCCGGCTCGCCTCGAAATCCGGCAAGTCTTTGTCGTGCAAATGCCGATAGAGCGCACGCCGCACCAGTTGACCGCCGCCGCCAATGAAAGGCTCGCCATAACGAACCTCCTCGCGCCCCGGATCACGTCCGAAGAAGGCGATGGGCGCGTCCGCACGACCGAGTCCGATGATCGGCTCCAGCGGGTCTTTGTCGAATTTCTGATAGACCGATACATCGATGCCTTCGGTCTCGGCTGCGAGCGCGCGGAAAGCGTCACGCTCTGCCTGATCGAGCAAGGTCGTGCTGCGTTTCGGCTTAGAAGTCACTTTCCTCCACCAGCGTCACCTGGGCGGCCGATATCACATACGCCGCATCGGCCAGGTCATTGCTGACCGGTTCGATCTGCAGCGTGCCGTCAACCCAGATCGGCGCGTAGATATCGTCCAGGACTATGCCGCTCGGATAGCGGACCATCACGATCTGGTTCGGCGGTGGCGGCGGCACGTGGATGCAGGCGCCGGGATAGGGCACCAAAAAGAACTCGGTGCTGCGGCCCTTGTTGTCGGTTTCAAGCGGTACGGGGTAACCACCGAGACGCACCGGCTTGCCATTCAATGAGGGCACCGTCTTGGCCGAATACATCACCGCTGGCAGGCCGCTCCCTTGCTTGAGCCCGCCTTGATCACTGAAACCACCGGCTTCAGGGGAGTTGTGCTCGATTTCCGGCATCTCTTCCAACGCCTTGCGATCCTCGGCAGGCATCAGCTCGAGCCAGTCGAGCTCCGCCGGAGCGGCTTGAACGAACGAGATACAGCACAGCAGCAGGAAGATAAATATCTGGCGCATGGCAACCGAACGGTAGGAAAACGGGGCCGCCAGGCACGGCCCCGAGCGGATCAATGCTTACGGCTGGTAACCATGCCGTAAATCACCAGCAGAATGATCGCACCGACCACGGCGCCGATAAAGCCTGCACCCTCGCCCGCTTCATAGAGACCGAGCGCCTGACCGCCATAGGTGGCCAGCAGCGAACCGCCGATACCCAGCAGGATGGTCATGATCCAGCCCATGCTGTCGTTGCCGGGCTTCAGGAAGCGTGCGATGAGGCCTACGATCAGGCCGATGATGATGGTTCCGATGATGCCCATTGGCGATCTCCTCAAGTCCGAAAATAAGCGTTACGTATTCTCGGACAGGAGGCGAGCCAGCCAGTTCGCTGGCAAATCCAACAAGCCAGACGGTTAGAGAATCATTCGCGGCTGATCAGAGACTCGACGGCGGTGATCTGCCGGTCCAGCGTGGCACGATCGGGGCAGCGCAGCGTGGCATGGCCCACCTTGCGACCCACCTTGAACGCTTTGCCGTAATGATGCAGATGGCAATCCTCGACGGCAATGACACTCTCCACGGCCGGCACTTCACCGATGAAGTTGAGCATGGCGCTCTCGCCGACCTTGGCCGTCGAGCCCAGCGGTAGACCTGCCACAGCGCGCAGATGATTCTCGAACTGACTACATTCGGCACCTTCGATGGTCCAGTGACCGGAATTGTGCACACGCGGCGCAATTTCGTTGGCCTTGAGCCCGCTATCCACCTCGAAGAACTCGAAGGCAAGCACACCGACATAATCCAGCTGGGTCAGTACGCGCCCGGCGTATTCCTCGGCCAGCGACTGCAACGGATGATTGATGCTGGCGACCGACAATCGCAGGATGCCTTCCTCGTGGGTGTTGTGGACCAGCGGATAGAAACAGACTTCGCCATCACGACCGCGCACGGCGATCAGCGAGACTTCCCCGGTGAACGGCACGAAGCCTTCGAGAATGCAGGGCACGCTGCCCAACTCGGCGAAGGCGCTGGCGACATCGCCCGGCTTGCGCAGGACCTTCTGGCCCTTGCCGTCATAGCCCAACGTGCGCGTTTTCAGCACCGCCGGCAGGCCGACGCTAGCCGCGGCGGCGTCTAGATCGGCCTGGGACTGGATATCTGCAAACTCGGGCGTCGGGATGCCGAGATCCTTGAACATGGACTTCTCGAACCAGCGATCACGGGCGATACGCAGCGCTTCGGCGCTCGGGTAGACCGGGACGAATTGCGAAAGAAACGCAACGGTTTCCGCTGGCACGCTCTCGAATTCGAAGGTCACCAGATCGACCTCGTCGGCCAGTTGGCGCAAGTGGTCCTGATCGCTGTAGTCGGCACGCAAATGCTCGCCCAGGGCAGCAGCGCAAGCATCCGGTGCCGGATCGAGGAAGGCGAAGTTCATGCCCAGCGGCGTCCCCGCCAGGGCCAACATGCGGCCTAGTTGGCCGCCACCGATCACGCCAATCTTCATTACGCGTTCCTCGGGTCCGGGTTGTCGAGCACGGTTTGAGTCTGTTCATCGCGGAATGTCTTCAGCGCGGCGTGATACTCGGGAAACTCATGGCCAAGGATGCTGGCCGAGAGCAGCGCGGCGTTGATCGCGCCCGCCTTGCCGATGGCCAGGGTGGCAACCGGCACACCGGCTGGCATCTGCACGATCGACAGCAGCGAATCCACACCCGAGAGCATCGAGGACTGCACCGGCACGCCGAGGACCGGCAGATGGGTTTTGGCCGCACACATGCCCGGCAGATGGGCGGCGCCGCCGGCTCCCGCAATGATCACGCGCAAACCGCGCGCTTCGGCCTGTTCGGCGTACTGGAACAGCAGGTCGGGGGTGCGGTGCGCTGACACCACGGTGACTTCATGCGGAATGCCGAGCTTTTCCAGCATGTCTGCGGTGTGGCTCAAGGTGGACCAGTCGGACTTGGAGCCCATGATCACGCCTACCAGTGCGGTCATCGTCGTGCCTCTCTTCGGCGCCTAGGCGCATCAGGAACAACGGCCGCGCTGAAAACAGCGCGGCCGTGCAGGTACATGGCCGGAACCGGTCCGACCGAAGGCCGCGCAGTATAGCGCAAGCCCCCGCCCGCCGGCACCTGCGACCGTGCGTCCGGCAATGCCGCCGATCACCTAGGGATCGTCGATGCTGTGCTCAAGGCCATCGGCATCGCTGGATCACCGGTTCGATCGTCGGCCCCGTTGCCGACCTGCAGGAAGCGCTGGATTTAGCCACCGAAAGCCTGGTCAAGGCGACCATCCAACCGGCAAGCTGGACGACATCACGATCTTCGACCAGATGCGTGCGGGCACCATCGACGGCGCATTGTCCTGAGCATGTCAGGGAAGGCCCATACGCGCTGAGCTCGCGCCCGGGCCACACTCAATCTTCGAACGCCATGTCTCCAGCCTGACCCGCGCCGCTTTCCAGCTTGCGCCAGAGCAGTCGTACGGGTGCCTTGCGTACCAGCGCACAGCGATACAGGCGAATTTCCAGCGGCACCCGCCAGTGCTCGCCGCCGCAGATCACCAGTTCGCCACGCTCCAGCTCGGCAGTCACGCTGAGCCGTGGCACCCAGGCCAGGCCCAGCCGCTGCATCGCCATGCTTTTAAGACTGTCGGCCATCGCCGTCTCGTACACGGTCGATGAGCGCAGGCCGCGCTGGCGCAGCAAGAGGTTCACCGATCGCCCCAGCGAGGCGCCGGCGCTGTAGGCCAGCAGCGGTACGGTCTGGCCGCTGTCGGGATCGAACAGCGGTCTGCCCACCTCGTCGACGGCGCACACCGGCACGATTTCAGTGCGCCCCAGTGCCAGCGACGGAAATAGCTCGGGATCCATCTGCAGCGCAGCATCCGGATCGTAATAAGCGAGGATCAGGTCGCAGGCACCTTCGCGCAGGGAATGCACCGCCTCGCCGACGTTGGTTGCCACCAGCCGGCTGTTGACCGGCACACCATCGAGACGCAGCCGGGCCAACCAACCCGGAAAGAAACCGAGCGCCAGCGAATGCGCAGCGGCGATTTGCAACACTTCGCCGCGCTGCCCCTCGAGGTTGTGCAGGTATTGCACCACCTCGCCCAGCTGCTCGACCATGTTGCGCGCCGTGACCAAAAACAGTTGCCCCGCCTCGGTGAGCTCCACCGGCGTCCGGGCGCGGTTCACCAGAGTCAGGCCCAGGGTGTTCTCCAGGCTGCGAATGCGCCGGCTGAACGCTGGTTGAGTGACGAAGCGTCGCTCGGCGGCTTGGGAGAAACTGCGGGTCGCCGCCAGAGCGACCAGGTCTTCCAGCCACTTGGTTTCGATGTTCATGCCGGCTCCTGGCAGGCTGGGAATGGGATCGGGATGAAGCGCAATAACGCTCGCCAGCCAAACGACGTCACATCGTCATTATGCCGATTGTGCATAGGCCAGCGTTTAACGGCATTGGCCGAAAAAGGTCCTCAGCGCTTATGTTAGCGGCCTTCACGGCAAATGCCGCTTTGCTCTCGGATGAGAACCTCATGTCCTCCGCTGCATCCTTCCGCCTCGAAAAAGACCTGCTTGGCTCCCTCGAAGTACCCGCCGACGCCTATTACGGCATCCAGACCCTGCGCGCCGTGCGCAACTTCCACCTGTCCGGTGTGCCGCTGTCGCACTTCCCAAAATTGGTAGTGGCGCTGGCCATGGTCAAGCAGGCAGCGGCGGACGCTAACCGCGAGCTGGGCCATCTCAGCGATGCCAAACACATAGCCATTACCCAAGCTTGCGCGCACCTGATCCGCGGCGAGCATCACGAGCAATTCGTCGTCGACATGATCCAGGGCGGCGCCGGCACCTCGACCAACATGAACGCCAACGAGGTGATCGCCAACCTGGCGCTGGAATACATGGGCCACGCCAAGGGCGAGTATCGCCAGCTGCATCCGAACAACGACGTGAACATGGCGCAGTCGACCAATGACGCTTATCCGACCGCCATCCGCCTGGGCTTGCTGCTGGGTCACGACACCCTGCTGGCCAGCCTCGACAGCCTGGTCGGGGCTTTCGCCGGCAAAGGCGAGGAATTCGCCCACGTCCTCAAGATGGGCCGTACCCAGCTGCAGGACGCCGTGCCCATGACCCTCGGCCAGGAATTCCGGGCCTTCGCCACTACGCTTGGTGAAGACCTCGAGCATTTGCGCCTGATCGCGCCGCAGCTGCTGGTCGAAGTGAACCTCGGCGGCACCGCCATCGGCACTGGCATCAACGCCGACCCGAACTATCAGGCCCTGGCCGTCCAGCGCCTGGCGACCATCAGTGGGCATCCGCTGAAACCGGCCGCCGACCTCATCGAAGCCACCTCGGACATGGGCGCCTTCGTCACCTTTTCCAGCATGCTCAAGCGTCTGGCGGTCAAGCTGTCGAAGATCTGCAACGACCTGCGGTTGCTCTCCAGCGGCCCGCGCACCGGCATCAATGAGATCAACCTGCCGCCGCGCCAGCCGGGCAGCTCGATCATGCCGGGCAAGGTCAATCCGGTGATCCCCGAGGCGGTCAACCAGGTCGCGTTCGAAGTGATCGGCAATGACCTGGCGCTAACCATGGCTGCCGAAGCCGGGCAGTTGCAGCTCAACGTCATGGAGCCGCTGATCGCCTTCAAGCTGTTCGACTCGATCCGCTTGCTGCAGCGCGCCATGGACATGTTGCGTGAGCACTGCATCGTCGGCATCACCGCCAACGAGGACCGCTGCCGGCAGCTGATGGAAAACTCCATCGGCCTGATCACCGCGCTGAATCCCTATATCGGCTACGAGAACGCCACGCGCATCGCCGGCCAGGCGCTGCTCAGCGGTCGCGGCGTGCTGGAACTGGTGCGCGAAGAACAGCTGCTGGACGACGCCACCCTCGACGACATCCTGCGCCCGGAAAACATGATCGCGCCGCGACTGGTGCCACTGAAAGCCTGACGGTAACTGCAAAAGCGCCAGTTCTACCGGGCGCCATTCATGTCGAGCCACAGCAGATGGCTCTTCCCAATAAAAACAACAAACACGTATCCCAATGGCTCGGAGCTTCACGCTTCGTACGCCCTTTCGCCTGTTCGGTCGCCTGGCCCTGTCGCAACGGATTCTCCTGCGTCAGGCGCAGCGAGGACGAGCTGGATCAGGGCAGGTACAACAGCAGCCACAAGGAATGAACCACGTGGGGCCGCCTTGAGTCGGCGGTCCGGCCAACCAGCAGACAGAGCCGCGATCCGGGCGAGGCGGCGTCAGCCCCACTGATCAAAGCGTGATACGGCACAAGCCGCGTTTTTTGGGCCTTGCGTAGACTCCGCCGATTTTCTGGAGGCCTCATGCGCAAACTACTCACGCTTACCCTGTTGTTCAGCTCTCTCATTGCCGCGCCGGTCGCCCAGGCGGACCTCCCGAAGGGCTACGAAGTGGTCCTGCAGACCGAGAACTTCCCGCCCTTCAACATGGCCGAGGGCGGCAAGAACTTCGCCAAGGAAGAGCATATCCGTGGCATCAGCGCCGACACCGTGCGCGAGATGTTCAAGCGCGCCGGCATCGCCTATTCGATGACGCTGCGCTTCCCCTGGGATCGCATTTACCAATCGACCCTGGATCTGCCCAATCACGGCCTGTTCTCGACGTCGATGACCGATGAGCGCCGATCACTGTTCAAGTGGGTCGGCCCCATCGCGCAGTACGAAAGCGTCCTGCTCTCGGCGCCCGGTTCGAACCTCAAGCTGACCAGCCTCGCCCAGGCCAAGGGATACAGGATCGGTGCCTACAAGAGCAGCGCCGTGAGCCAGCGCGTCGAGGCTCAAGGTCTTGAACCGGTGAACGCGCTGCGCGATCAGGAAAATCTGCAGAAGTTACTTACCGGCAAGATCGACCTCTGGGCGACGTCCGACCCGGTATGGCGCTACTACGCCAAGCAGGAAGGCGTGAGCGGCCTGAACACGGTGCTGGTATTCAACTCGGCGCCGTTGTACCTGGCACTCAACAAGGACACGCCGGATGAAGTGATCACTCGCCTGCAAAACGCCTTGGAACAGATGAAGACTGAAGGCTATGGCAGCTGCGTCAAGCATCCTGAGCTCTGCTGAAGCCGCATCGGCTCGGCCTGAAGGTTCCTGCCGACCCGGCGAACGCCGGACGGCTATTCGATTTCGAACAAACCGTCGCGCATTTGCGCCGACGCCAACCGCTCGCGGATTTCTGGATCGATCCGCGGATCGTCCAGTCCGTAGAGCATCACCTGCCGGTAGGCATTGACCCGGTTAATCTCGGTACCGAGGTATTCCCAGACCACGCGGGTACAGGCGGGCGTGCGTCGATCTCCGCTGGAGACGCCGGTCTTCAGGCCGTTTAGGCGGCTGATACGGCTCTTGAAGCTGGGAATCAGGATGGTCTGGCTCATTTCATTGTCTGTCAGCGACTCGTAGTCGATGAGAAACAATCGATCCTGCAGATAGAAGGCGGCGCCCAGGTAGCGGCAGCGCACGACTCCGTCTTCCTGTTTGGGATTATCGGGGCGCGACTGTTCCTGGCGTTCCTGGCGTTCGAAGACAAAGCTGCCGCGGTCCTCGCGCAAATGCACCAGCGATAACAGGATCTGCCCCGGCACCGACATGCAATTGGCGTATTCGAAGTAATAGCCGCAGTAACGGGACAGGCTGTTAGCGTTGTCGCGCATCGGCTGGAACAGTTCCAGCAGTGGGTCACTGGCGGCAATGCGCTCCTGATCGTTTCGCCGCAGACCGATCAACTGTGCGAACTGCTCACCGGGCAAGCTCAGTTCGTAGCCCTCGACCCCGAAGAAATCGCAGATGCGCTTGAGGTTGTGCGCAGTCGGACGGCTTTGGCCATTCAGGTACTTGTTGAATTGCGCCCGGTTGATCGAAAGCTTGCGACAGACCTCGGCAATCGAGCGGTAATGGCTGCAGAGCAGCTTGAGATTGGCGCCGAGGTGGTCTTGCATGATCGAGCCCAGTGATGCGACCGGCGCGATTCTAGCATCAACTCGCGTCAGTTCGCCGCGATCCGCGTAATTGCATGACCGGGGCGTCTGGCCAACCATTTCACGGCTGCGATCTTACACTCGTCAAAACAACAAGAGAGACCCTTCCGCCATGCTCGATCTTCTCAACGATCTCATCTGGAGCAAGCTGCTCATCGTGATGCTGATAGGCCTCGGCCTGTTCTTCACCATCGCCTCGCGCTTCGTCCAGTTTCGCTACTTCGGCAGCATGTTTCAGATCTTCGGCGAAGCCTTCAAACGCCAGCCGGGCCAGCTCAGTTCTTTCCAGGCGTTGATGCTCAGCGTCGCCGGCCGCGTCGGTGCCGGCAACATCGCCGGTGTCTCGGTCGCCATCATGCTCGGCGGCCCTGGCGCGATCTTCTGGATGTGGATCGTGGCCCTGGTCGGCATGGCCACCAGCTATTTCGAATGCTCCCTGGCGCAGCTGTACAAGCGCCGCGAACCCGACGGTAGCTATCGCGGCGGCCCGGCGTTCTACATAGAGCACGGTCTCGGTCAGCGCTGGCTGGGCATCGTGGTCTCGTTGCTGTTGCTGGTGACCTTTGGCTTCGGCTTCAACGCCGTGCAGTCCTATACCGTGGCCAGCTCGATGAACGACACCTTCGGCGTGCCGACCTTCGTCAGCGGCATCGTGTTGATGGTGGTGATCGGCCTGATCATCTTCGGCGGCATCAAGCGCATCGCCAAGTTCGCCGACGTGCTGGTGCCGATCATGGCGTTCTCCTACATTGCGATGGCGATCTTCGTGATCGGCAGCAACGCGGGCGACATTCCGGAAGCCTTCGGCACCATCTTCCGCAGCGCCTTCGGCCTTGAACCGGCGTTTGCCGGCGGCATCGGCGCGGCGATCATCATGGGCGTCAAGCGCGGTCTGTTCTCTAACGAAGCCGGCCTGGGTAGCGCGCCGAACGTGGCGGCAGTCGCCGAGGTCAAGCACCCGGTGGCGCAGGGCATCGTGCAGTCGCTGAGTGTGTTCATCGACACCATCGTGCTGTGCAGCTGCACGGCGCTGATCATCATCCTCTCCGGCGTGTTCGAGCCGGGCAGCGAGATGGCCGGTGTGGTCCTGACGCAATCGGCCGTCGCTGCGGTCGTTGGCGAATGGGGCCGGGTGTTCATCAGCGTGGCGCTGCTGCTGTTCGTGTTCACCACCCTGATCTACAACTACTACCTCGGCGAGAATGCGCTGGGCTTCTTCACCGAGAAACGCTGGCCGGTGCAGGTGTACCGGGTCATGGTGATCGGCTTGGTGATGTGGGGCTCGATCCAGGATCTGGGCACGGTGTTCGGCTTTGCCGACGTCACCATGGGTCTGCTGGCGATCTGCAACCTGATCGCCCTGGCCCTGCTGTTCAAGGTTGGTCTGCGCCTGATGCGCGACTACGACAGCCAGCGTGATGCGGGCGTGGAGTCGCCGGTGTTTGATCGGAAGAACTTCGCCGATCTGGACCTGGACCCAAATGTCTGGCCAGCCGGGATTGGCAGTGATACGCCGCTCAAGAATGCGACCGCAGCCAGCCAGGCACCTCAGCACTGAGTTGCTCCGCATCGTTTGAACAGGGGCCGCTGGCCCCTGTTTTCATATAGGAGATCCCTATGCCGGCTTCCAGAAATGTCCTGGTGCTGTACACCGGCGGCACCATCGGCATGCAACAGAGCGCTGAGGGTCTGATGCCTGCGTCCGGCTTCGCCAGCAGGCTACGCGAGCAGCAGGATCAGCAACCCCAGCTGACGCTACCCAATTGGCAATTCCGCGAGCTGCTGCCGGCAATCGATAGCGCCAACATGAACCAGAGCAACTGGCTGTCCATGGTCGAGGCCATTCGGGCCGGTGTCGAGCAGGACGGCTGCGATGGCGTGCTGGTGCTGCATGGCACCGATACCCTGGCTTACAGCGCCGCCGCCCTGAGCTTCCTGCTGCTCGGGCTAGAGGTGCCAGTGCTGTTGACCGGCGCCATGCTGCCAGCCGGTGCGCCTGGCAGCGATGCCTGGAGCAACCTGTTTGGCGCCATGCAGACGCTGCAGACCGGCGTCGAGCCTGGCGTATTCCTGTATTTCAGCGGCAAGCTGATGTCTGGCGTTCGGGCCAGCAAACGCGGTACTGCGACGCTGGACGCCTTCGGTGTCGCGCCTCGTCTGCGTCAGGGTGAACGTGCACAGGGCATCCCGACCACGCTCGACTATCGTCAACCGCGCCAGCCCGTCAGCCTTGCGATATTGCCGTTCTATCCGGGTATCGAGGCGTCACAGCTGCGCGCCCTGCTGGCCTGTGCCGTGCGGGGGGTGGTGCTCGAATGCTACGGCAGCGGGACGGGCCCGGCGGACGATGCCGAGCTGCTGGCGGCATTGAAGGACGCGCATGAGCGCGGCGTGGTCCTGGCGGCAATCAGCCAGTGCCCGCAGGGTCACGTCGAGTTCAGCATCTACGCTGCCGGCAGCAAGCTGGCGGCCAGCGGGCTGATCTCCGGCGGAGGCATGACCCGCGAAGCGGCGCTGGGCAAGCTGTTCGCCCTGCTCGGCGCGGGTTTGTCGCAGACCGAAACCGAACACTGGTTCGCCCTGGATCTTTGCGGCGAGCGTGCCGACTAGCGACGTCGACGATTCAGTCCGGGCTGAGGTCCAGCGCCTGCAAACAGGCGCGGACCTGCCGGCGTAGCTCGTCGAGGTCCAGCGGCTTGGCCAGGCGAGCCTGACAGTCGATCACATTACCTGGCTCGTCGGAGGCGCTCAGCACGATGACCGGCAAACCCCGTGTAGCCGGCGTCTGGCGCAGCAGCGCCAGCAATTCGGCGCCCTTAAGCTCGGGCAAATTGAGTTCCAATAGCAACAATTCCGGCGGATCGGCGAGCACATGCTTGAGTGCCGTCCGGCCGTTATCGATCACGCTGATCTCGCCGATGTCGGCCAACGCCTTGCGCACCAACAGCTGGCTGGCCGGATCGTCTTCCACGTAGACGATTCTCGGCCGCTCGTGGGCCGGCAGGACAGGCTCCGGCACGAGAACCGGCAGTGCAATCCAAAACAGGCTACCGGCGCCCAACTTGCTCTTCACGCCAATACTGCCGCTCATCAACTTGGCGTATTCGAGGCTCAGGGACAGGCCGATGCCAGCGCCCTGGATATTCGAATTTTCACGACCCAGACGCTGGAACGGCTCGAACAGCTGTGCCTGCAATGCCTCGTCAATGCCCAGTCCTGTGTCCTCGACCAACAGCCTCACCTGCCCGGCGACCGTTTCGATGCCCAGGCGTATCTGACCGGATGGGTTGTTGTACTTGATCGCGTTGGACAGCAGGTTGAGCAGTACCTGACGCAGCCGTCTCGGCTCGGCCAGCACCTCGATGGGTGCCGTCGGCAGTTCGAGCGCCAACTGCAGGCCATGGCGCTGCACATCGAGCGCGACCAACTCGGCGCATTCACGCATCAGTGCGCCGACCTCGACCCGCTTGAGCTCCAGCCGTGGCCGCTCGGCCTGCAGGCTCGACCAGTCGAGAATGTCAGCGAGGAGCTGATTCAGGTGACG
Organism: Stutzerimonas stutzeri; assembly: GCF_000590475.1. Lineage (NCBI taxonomy): Bacteria > Pseudomonadati > Pseudomonadota > Gammaproteobacteria > Pseudomonadales > Pseudomonadaceae > Stutzerimonas > Stutzerimonas stutzeri. The sequence goes on from NZ_CP007441.1 coordinate 4,437,393, forward strand.
GCTGGCCAGCAGGATTTCATCGAGGTAGTCGGCCGCCTCTGGATCGGTTTCAGGCGAACAGTCCATGCGCATCAGCTGGGCGAAGCCGAGGATGGCATTCAACGGCGTTCGCAGCTCATGACTGATGCTCGACATCAGGTGGGTCTTGGCCTCGTTGGCCGCCTGGGCCAGTTGAGTGGCGTGACGCAGATCCTCTTCGACTCGCTTGATCGCATCGATATCGACATGGGTGCCGGCCAAGAGCGTGGCCTCGCCGGTCTGCGGGTCGCGCTCGAGCACGCGGCCGCGACTCAGCAGCCAGTGATATTCGCCGAGCGCGTCGGCAAAGCGGAACTCGCACTCATAGCGTGTGGCATCTCCCGTCCGCATGCGCGCCACCTCTGCATGCACGCGTGGCAGATCGCGCGGATGGATGCGCTGCAAAAACTGTTCATTGCCAAGTTTCGACGCAGGTAAGCCGAAGCGGTCCGGGAGGCGCCCCCGCAGTTGCAGCATGGCGCTGCGCATGTCGATTTCCCAGAGGCTTTCGGTGGAACTCTCGAGCACCAGTTCGACACGTCTCTGCGCCTGCGTCCGCTGCGCCTCGCTGAGCTCCAGCTGGCCACCGATGGCCTGGGTGTGTTGCGCCAGGTCGTCGAGTTCACGAATGTCGGAGGCGGCCGGCTCCGGCCGCCACTGCCCCAGGCCGATCTGTCCCATCATCTGCGAGACGCTGGCAATGGGTGCGAGCAGCGCCTGGCTGAGCCGCCGCGCACGCAACCACATATAAGCGAAGAACAGTAGATAGAACAGCAACAGGCCGGCAATCAGCAGGTAGCCGATTTGCCGATAGTGGCTGGCCAGGGTCGTGGTCTGGCTGAACACCGCGGCCTCGTCCACCACCGCCAGCAGGTGCCAGCCGGTCGGCCCCACCGTAGCCCAGGCCACCAGTTGTTGGCCGTCATCAAGGCTCAAGCGCTGCACACCGTCGGCCTGCGCGACGATGGTCCTGGCCAGCTCTTCGGTGCCCGGATGACGCCCGAGACGGAATTCCTCAGGCTTGAAGATCTCTCGCCGAATCGCTTCGTCATAGGAGTGCTCGGTCAGCTCCGCGAGGCCGAACTGGCGCTCGCCCGCTTCGGGCAAGGCCATGATGTTGAGGTCGCGGCTGACTAGCATGGCGTAGCCATTCCAAGGCACGCGCAACCTCGCGATCTGTTGCAGGATGCCGCTGACGGTGATGTCGATGCCGCTGACCCCTTCCAGGAAATCGCCTCGATACACCGGTGCGATGGCCGACATCATCCATCCATGCCCGGCCGGATCCAGATAGACGTCGGTCCAGACCACCCGCCGCGCCGGGTTTTGCCAGGAGTTGGCCAGGTAATAGAAGTTGTAGCGGGGGATGTCCATGTCCGGCGGATACTGCTGCGCGGTGTTGAACCAGGGATAGATATGGTTATAGCTGTCCCAGCTGTTGAAATAGAGGCTGGCGATCAGCGGGTTGCCTGCATGCAGCTCTTTCATCAGCGGATCGAGTCGGTGCAAGCGCGCCACCTTTTCCAGATCCTGCTGCTCGGGCGCAGTGGCGGCGGAGTAGAAGCTGGCCGCGCCGCCCTCATCGAGCGGACTATAACGAACGCCATTCTCGGCAAGCTTCAGCGGTGCGGGCGCCACCGGGCTGCCATCTTCCAGCGCATGGAGGGCGAAATTGCGGAACAAGGCGGTGGCATTCGCCACCTGTTCCAGCTGCTGGCTGATGATCCGCGCCTCACGGTCGACTGCCGTCTGCAGCTCGGCAAGCGCCGTCTCGCGCAGATGCTCGATCTGCGCATCGCGAATGGCGGTGTTGGTCAGCAGGTACACCGCGATCAACACCACTTCGACTAGCACTAGCGGAATCAGCGCGCTCTGAACGAAAGCGCGCCAAATCCATTGACGTATCCCGACAGGGGTTTTCAACGACACTACGCTGCTCCAGCGATCCGACTCAGGCGCCCGTTTGACCATGCTTCTGCGATGGTCGCAACCGGACCGCCTTCAGTGTAATGACCGATAGCGGAGCGACTCAGCGGTTCGCCAGCTCGATCAGCCCCGCACGCCACGCCACACCGCGCGGCAACGCCAGGAAGGAAGGGTTGAGATAGCTTTCACGCGCCTCGTACGTCAACGTAGCGCCGCCAATATCCAGTACCTCCCCCCCTGCGCCCTCGAGTACCCCCTGGGCAGCGGCGGTGTCCCACTGCGAAGTGGGCGCCAGGCGTGGATAGCAGTCGGCGGCGCCCTCGGCCAGCAGGCAGAACTTCAATGAGCTGCCGACGCTGGCCAGCACCAGCTCGCCGAAGCGTTGGCGCAGCCCGTCCAGCAAATGTTCCTGCGCCGGACTCGAATGGCGACGGCTGGCGACCACGGTGAACCCTTCGGCCGGTTCGTGACGCACCTGCAACGGCTGCGCCGCGCCATCGGCTTCGGCACGCCAGGCACCGAATTCGGCACCGCCGTAATAGCATCGGCCATTGGCTGGAATGCCCACCACGCCGAACAACACCCGCCCCTGCTCGATCAGCGCCACGTTGACGGTGAACTCCTCGCTGCCGGCGATGAATTCTTTGGTTCCGTCCAGCGGATCGACCAGCCACCAGCGGGTCCAGCCAGCGCGTTCGGCCAGGCTCAGGTTGCAATCTTCCTCGGACAGCACCGGGATGCTCGGATCCAGCGCACGCAGACCGTCGGCCAACAGATGATGGGCCGCCAGATCGGCCGCCGTCACCGGCGAGGCGTCTGCCTTCTCGTGCACCCGCACGTCGTTGCGCCAGTGCGGCAGGATCGCCTGCCCGGCGTCGCGCACAAGGTCGATGACCCTGGCCAGATACGGATGGCTCATTGAGCAAACTCCCCTCGCTCGGTCAGCAGGTCTCGCGACAGATACAGCGCCGCCAGGGCGCGACCTTCACTGAACTGCGGATTCTGGATCAGGCTCGACAACTCGCGCAGATCGATCCGGTCGACGCGCATCGGCTCGGGTTCGTCGCCCGGCAGCTGTTCGGGATAGAGATCGCGGGCCAGTACTACCTGGATCTTCTGGCTCATGTAACCGGGCGAGAGGGACAGCTCGGCGATCAACTCCAGGCGGCGCGCACCGAAACCGGCCTCTTCCTTCAACTCTCGGTTGGCGGCATCGAGCACGTCTTCGCCCGGCTCGATCAGCCCTTTGGGCAGCGACAGCTCATAGGTGTCGGTGCCACCGCAGTATTCCTCGACCAGTAATGCCCGCCCGTCGGCATCCAGCGCAACGATCATCACCGCACCATAGCCGGTGCCCTGGCCGACCAGCCGCTCGTAGGTGCGCTCGACACCATTGGAAAACCGCAGCTGCAGCTCCTCGACACGGAACAGACGGCTGGTGGCAACGATCTCACGGGCAAGCACAGTAGGTTTCTGGCGCATGGGGATATCCTTGAAACGCGAACCGCAATCATAACCCGCCTTTTTGCCATCGCCGCGAACGCTTTGCATCGAACCGACCACTGCCGCACCATTGCACCAATCGCCGAAAAAGAGCCCGTCATGATCGCTTCAATGCCCTGGTCCGATATCGATACCGTCCTGCTGGACATGGACGGCACCTTGCTGGACCTGCATTTCGATAACCACTTCTGGCTCGAATGCCTGCCCCAGCGCTACGCCGAGCTGCACGGCATCAGCCGCGCCATGGCCGAACTGGAACTGGCCCCGCTGTTCAATGAGCACGAGGGCAAACTCACCTGGTACTGCCTGGACTTCTGGACCCAGGAGCTGAACCTGCCGATCCGCGAGATGAAACGCGAGATCGCCCACCTGATTGCCCTACGCCCAGCCGCCGACGAGTTTCTCGCCGCCCTGCGTGACGCAGACAAGCGGGTGGTCTTGATCACCAATGCCCATCGTGATTCGTTGTCCCTGAAGCTTGAGCGTATCGAGCTGGCGCCCTGGTTCGATCGGCTGATCAGCTCGCATGACTACGGCTTTCCCAAGGAGCAGGCACAGTTCTGGGATGCCCTGAAAGCGGATCTGGACTTCCATCCAGCGACGGCGTTGTTCATCGACGACAGCTTGCCGGTATTACGCAGTGCTCGCGATTTTGGTGTGGCTCACCTGTTGGCGATCAGCGAGCCGGATAGCCGTCGCGGGCAAAAAAACACTGAAGAATTCACCGCCGTTGACGACTACCTGGAGCTGATTCGCAGCCTGCAGGGCTATCCGGCTTGAACGGACGCCGCGCTGACTCGATTCCAGAGGGCTGAGGTCGCTTCTAAGCCAGTAGCCGTTCGACAGAAATGATTAGCATGGCGATGCGTCCAAACAGACAAGACAACGAGGCTCAGCCCCCGGCTGCGCCGCACCAGGCAAACGATGCCGCGTAAACGCGACGACTGGCCAACTGGCCCGCCGCGCATCGATGGACAACCTATGGCAGTAAACCCAGGCCCTTGGCCGGCCGCTACCAGTGAAATGAGCGAACGCATCCGCGACCATGACTGGAGTTCCACGTTACTGGGCCCGCTCGACAGCTGGCCCACCTCGCTGCGCGTCCTGCTCGACACGCTGCTCGAGGCGCCGTTACCCATGTGCGTGCTATGGGGCAAAACCGGTATACAGCTGTACAACGACGCTCATGCCGCGTTGATCGGTCAGCGCCACCCTGCCGCACTGGGTGTGCCTATCGCGACCACCTGGCGCGCCGTCTGGCCTGATCTGATCGAGGCGCTGGAAACCAGCGAGCGCAGCCGACCATGCCTGCTGCGCAATCACCGTCTTGCCAGAGCCGATGGCTCCGTCGCCTGGCTCGACCTGGCGCTCAGCCCAATCCGCGACGGCCAGGCAATCAGCGGGCAACTGTTGTGCCTGCGGCACAGCGAGGGCGAAGCGCTACGCCGCAGCGAAGCGGAGATCCGCATGATCACTGACGCCTTGCCGGTTCTCATTGGCTATGTCGACCGCGAGGCGTGCTATCGCTACAACAACCGCCACTATGAAACGTGGTTCGGCCAAACGCCCGAATCGCTTTACGGCAAGCACCTGTCGGACGTAGTCGGCGAGCAAGCCTACAACGAGCGCCGCGCGCAGATCGAGGCCGCCCTGGCCGGCGAAGAGGCCATATTCGAAGCGCATATGCCCCATCAGGACGGCCAGCTTCGCCGTACCTGGATGCACTACCTGCCGCGACGCGACGCCAACGGCCAGGTGGAGGGTTTCTTCGTCTTGGCGCAGGATGTCACCGAGCGCTGGCAGGCCGAGCAGGCGTTGCGCGAACTCAATGAGACGCTGGAAAGCCGCGTGCAGGAACGCACCGAGGCCCTGGCCGAAGTCTATGAGCGGCTGGTCACGGAGATGGCCAGCCGCGAACAGGCACAGGAAGCCCTGCGCCAGGCTCAGAAGATGGAAGCGGTCGGCCAGCTCACCGGCGGCATCGCCCACGACTTCAACAACATGCTCACCGGTATCATCGGTGGGCTGGACCTGATCCAACGGTACAACCAGTCGGGCCGCCACGGCGAAACCCAGCGCTTCATCGATGCCGCGGTGAATTCGGCCAATCGCGCCGCCGCACTGACCCATCGGCTGCTCGCCTTTGCCCGGCGCCAGCCGCTGAACCTCAAGCGGGTCGATCTGAATGCCCTGGTTGAATCGATGCGCGACCTGATGGCGCGCACCCTCGGCAGTCATATCCTGATCGACGCCATGTTGGCGCCGGATCTGTGGCCGGCCAACAGTGACGAGAACCAGCTGGAAAGCGCCTTGCTCAATCTGGTGATCAACGCCCGCGACGCCATGCCCGACGGTGGCAGCCTCTACATCGCCACCGCCAACGTGCAGTTGCGGCACCCGTCCGAGGTGGGCGAGCTGGCCCCCGGACGCTACGTCAGTCTCAGCGTGATCGACACTGGTTTCGGCATGACGCGCAAGGTGTTGGCCGCCGCCTTCGAGCCATTTTTCACCACCAAACCCATCGGCCAGGGCACCGGCCTAGGGCTGTCGATGATTTACGGCTTCGCCCGCCAGGCCGGCGGTCACGTGCAGATCCGCAGCGAACCCGGTAACGGTACCGAAGTCACGCTCTATCTACCCGCGTACAACGGGGTGGCATCGCTGGCAGCGCTCACGGAGCCCTCGGGACAGGCGCCACAGGCACTACAGGGTGAAACCGTGCTGGTGGTGGAGGATGATCCAGCCGTGCGTCTGCTGGTGTTGGACGTGTTGGGCATGCTCGGCTATCGCGCATTGGAGGCGGCCGAAGGCAACGCCGCAGCGACGATTCTGCAGAGCAGCGAGCGCATCGACCTACTGATCTCGGACGTCGGCCTGCCGGGTATGAACGGTCGTCAACTGGCCGACATCGCCCGTCAGCACCGCCCCGGGTTACGCGTGCTGTTCATGACCGGCTACGCCGAGCAGGCCGCCAGCAGCGGCTTTCTCGACACCGGCATGGATATGATCAGCAAGCCATTCTCAATCGACCATCTGGCGACGCGCGTGCGCGACATGCTGACGCCCGATCTCTAACGCAGCGGATACGTCCTTCACGCGACACGCATCGAAATATCGTCCGGAGCCGTTCGCGACGAGATCGGCGCACGGCCCGTTCATCACCGGGCCTGCCGACCCTGAACAGCGCCGGGTGTCTCGATGCTTCCCGGCTGCTCGTTATATGCCGGTCGGACATCCGGGGTCAGGGGCATTATTGCAGGGGACTGTAGACCCGTGGCGCGCTGTGGTGTGGCAGGTGGATCAGATTGAGCCGATGCTGGCGCGCCCAGCGCACACAGAGATCGGTCGGTGCGGAGAGGCTGACCAGGGTCGATAAACCCGCACGCACGGCCTTGTGAATCAGCTCCAGGCTGCAGCGGCTGGTAACCACGGCGAAGCCTTGTCGGCCGTCACGGCCTTCACGACGCAGCGCGCCGATCAGCTTGTCCAATGCGTTGTGGCGGCCAATGTCCTCGCGGCACAGGACGACTTCGCCCTGCTCGTCAACGAACAGCGCGGCATGCAGCGCACCGCTTTGCCGCGCCAGACGCTGCGCATCGTTAATCCTCGCGCGCAAGTCATGCAGGTGCGCCGCTGGCGGCAACGGGCTGGACGCCAGCGCGGTCAATTGCGGCAACGCCTGCTCGATCGCCTCTACGCCGCAAAGACCGCAGCCGCTGGTACCTGCCAGATTGCGGCGCTGCTGCTTGAGTGCCCAGAACGCCCGGTTGCCGATCTGCACTTCGGCGCTGAACGCGTCACCACGGCGATTGAGCTGAATGTCGTGTATCTCGTCGATACCGCCAACTACTTCACCGCTCAGGCTGAAGCCGACCACGAAGTCCTCCAGCGCACTGGGGGAGACCATCATCACCGCATGGCTGATGCCGTTATAGGCGATCGCCAGCGCGCATTCCTCGGCCAGCACCGCACCGCCTGAGGCTGCCCCTTCGTCCAGTTCGGCATAGCTGTAAACATCCGGCGCCGAGCTGGCGCCAGGCGCGGCGGTACTGAGGGGCGCAGGACGAGGCATATCGGTGATTCCTTGCAGTCGAGCTGTAAGGATATTCGACTCAGGCACGCACTTGCGGTTCTATCTGCTCACGCAGCCCGCGCAGTGATTGCACGGCGAACGCACTCAACCCTTCGCCCGCATTGGCGTCCAGGTGAGCGTAGAGCGCCGTGCGCATTTGTGGGTCCCACTGACGCTTCAGATGCTGAGCGAAGTCAGTGCGCGCCTGGACGGGGTCGGGCTGTGAGGCGAAGAAAGCCCCGATCTGGTTGGCCATCTTGATCAGTTGCGTGGCATTCATGCCCATCTGCATACCTCGATGCGCTGAAGAGAAAACAGGAGCCACCGGCGGGCCGCACTGGCCCGCCGCCGGGTTTCACAGCTGGGTAACCTGTATCCGCGGCAGGAACTCGACCTGCTCGCGGGTGAAGGCCTGGAATTCCTGCTGCCACTGCGACGGCACCTCGACCTTGTTCACCTGTACCGCCGTAACCTTGTACTCCGGACAGTTGGTGGCCCAGTCCGAGTTGTCCGTGGTGATGACGTTGGCACCGGATTCCGGGTGATGGAAGGTGGTGTACACCACACCCGGCTGCATGCGCTGGGTGACCTTGGCGCGCATCACCGTCTCGCCTGCCCGGCTGTTGATGCCGACCCAGTCGCCGTCTTTGATGCCGCGGTCCTCGGCGTCCACTGGATGCAGCTCGAGGATGTCCTCGGCGTGCCAGGCCTTGTTAGCGGTACGTCGGGTCTGCGCACCGACGTTGTACTGCGAGAGGATCCGTCCGGTGGTGAGCACCAGCGGACGCTTGCGCGAAGTACGCTCATCAGTGGCGATGAACTCGGTGATCACGAAGCGACCTTTGCCGCGCACGAAGGCGTTCTCATGCATGATCGGCGTGCCCTCCGGCGCCTCGTCGTTGCATGGCCACTGAATGCTGCCCATGCGATCGAGTTTGGCGTAGCTGACCCCGGTAAAGGTCGGCGTCAAACGGGCAATCTCATCCATGATCTGCGACGGATGGGTGTAGTTCATCGGATAGCCGAGGGCGTTGGACAGCGCCACCGTCACCTCCCAATCCTCTTTGCCAGCCAGCGCCGGCATCACCTTGCGCACCGGCGAGATGCGCCGTTCGGCGTTGGTGAAAGTGCCGTTCTTCTCCAGGAAGGACGCGCCCGGCAGGAACACATGAGCGTACTTGGCGGTTTCGTTGAGGAACAGGTCCTGCACCACCACGCACTCCATGGCCTTGAGCGCATCGGTGACGTGCTGGGTGTCGGGGTCGGACTGCGCCGGGTCCTCGCCCTGGATATAGAGCCCCTTGAAGGTACCGGCATGCGCCGCCGCCAGCATGTTTGGAATCCGCAGCCCTGGTTCGTCGAGCAGCGTGACGCCCCAGGCTTGCTCGAACAGTGGCCGTGCTACCGGATCGGAAACATGACGGTAGCCTGGCAGTTCATGGGGGAAGGAACCCATGTCGCAGGAGCCTTGCACATTGTTCTGCCCACGCAGCGGGTTCACCCCGACACCTGGTCGACCGATATTGCCGGTGGCCATGGCCAGGTTGGCGATGGCCATCACGGTCGAAGACCCCTGGCTGTGCTCGGTGACGCCCAGACCATAATAAATCGCCGCGTTTCCGCCGGTGGCGTACAGGCGGGCGGCGGCGCGCACTTCTGTAGCCGGCACGCCGGTCAGCTCCTGCATCGCCTCGGGGCTGTTGCGCTGCTCGCCTACAAAGGCGCGCCATTGCTCGAAAGCCTCGGCTTCGCAGCGCTCGGCGACGAAGGCCTCGTTGACCAGTCCATCCGTGACGATCACGTGGGCCAGACTGTTGAGCAGAGCGACGTTGCTGCCGGGGCGTAGTTGCAGATGGTGCTCGGCTTTGATGTGCGGGCTGCGCACCAGGTCGATACCGCGCGGGTCGGCAACGATCAGCCGCGCACCTTCGCGCAGACGGCGCTTGAGCTGCGAGCCGAACACCGGGTGGCCGTCGGTGGGGTTGGCGCCGATCACCAGCACCACGTCGGCCGACAGCACCGAATCGAAGTCCTGGGTGCCGGCGGATTCGCCAAGCGTGACTTTCAGGCCGTAGCCAGTTGGTGAATGACAAACCCTGGCGCAGGTGTCGACGTTGTTATTGCCAAAGGCCGCTCGCACCAGCTTCTGTACCAGATAGGTTTCCTCGTTGGTGCAACGCGAGGAGGTCAGCCCGCCGACCGAATCGCGGCCGTACTGCGCCTGGATTTCCTTGAAACGCTTGGCGGCATGGCCAATCGCTTCGTCCCAGTCCACCGGCCGCCAGGGCTCGTTGATACTGTCGCGGATCATCGGCGTCTTGATGCGGTCCGGGTGCGTGGCGTAACCCCAGGCGAAACGGCCCTTGACGCAGGCATGCCCGTGGTTGGCATGGCCATTCTTGTTCGGCACCATACGCACCACTTCGTTGCCCTTGACCTCAGCCTTGAACGAGCAGCCGACACCGCAATACGCGCAGGTGGTGGTCACGCTGCGTTCGGCCTGGCCCATCTCGATCAGCGACTTCTCGGTCAGGGTGGCGGTCGGGCAGGCATTCACGCAGGCACCGCAGGACACGCATTCGGAATCGAGGAAGTTCTCAGCCTGGCTGGCGGCTACCCGCGAATCGAAGCCACGGCCATCGATGGTCAGGGCAAAGGTGCCCTGCACCTCCTCGCAAGCGCGCACGCAGCGGTTACAGACGATGCACTTGGCCGGGTCATAGGTGAAATAGGGGTTGGATTCATCCTTGGCCTCGGCCAGATGCGTCTTGACCGGGTCGTAGCGCACCTCGCGCAAGCCGACCACGCCGGCCATGTCCTGCAGCTCGCAATTGCCGTTAGCCGAGCAGGTCAGGCAGTCCAGCGGGTGGTCGGAGATGTAAAGTTCCATGGTGCCGCGGCGAAGTTCCGCCAGTTTCGGACTTTGCGTGCGCACCTTCATGCCCGGTTCGACCGGAGTGGTGCAGGAGGCCGGGAAGCCTCGCCGGCCTTCGATCTCCACCGTGCACAGACGGCACGAGCCGAACGGCTCCAGGCTATCGCTGGCGCACAGCTTGGGCACAGAAATGCCGGCTTCCTGAGCGGCGCGCATCACCGAGGTGCCCGCGGGCACGCTGATCGCTGTGCCGTCGATTTCCACCGTTACCGGGGCGCCGGTGCGGGCGGGAGTGCCATAGTCGAGTTCACGATACAGGGCCATGTCTATGCCTCCGGATCAGCGGGCTTCGGCGGTGTCGCCGAAATCCTCTGGAAAATGATTGAGTGCACTCATTACCGGGTAAGGAGTCATCCCGCCGAGGGCGCAGAGCGAAGCGCCGAGCATGGTGTCGCACAGGCTTTTGAGCAGCTCGATGCGTCCCGTCTGCGGACCTTCGGAACGGGCGACGATGATCTGGTCGAGCAGCTCCTCGCCGCGGGTCGAGCCGATTCGGCACGGCGTGCATTTGCCGCAGGATTCCACCGCGCAGAACTCCATGGCATAACGGGCCATGTCGGCCATGTCGACCGTGTCGTCGAACACCACGATACCGCCGTGGCCAAGCACCGCACCGAGCGCGGCGAAGGCCTCGTAATCCAGCGGCGTATCGAACTGCGATTCCGGCAGATAAGCGCCCAACGGGCCGCCGACCTGCACCGCGCGGATCGGCCGACCGCTGGCCGAACCGCCGCCGTATTCGTAAAGCAACTCGCGCAGCGTGATGCCGAAGGCTTTCTCGATCAGGCCGCCGCGGGCGATATTGCCGGTCAGCTGGATTGGCAGCGTGCCGAGCGAGCGGCCCATGCCGTAATCCTTGTAATAGGCGCCGCCCTTGTCGAGGATGATCGGCACCGAGGCCAGGGAGATCACGTTGTTGATCACCGTCGGCATGCCGAACAGCCCTTCGATGGCAGGTAGCGGCGGTTTCGGCCGCACGGTGCCGCGCTTGCCTTCGACGCTTTCCAGCAGCGCGGTTTCTTCGCCGCAGATATAGGCGCCGGCGCCGCGGCGCAGCTCCAGGTGGAAGGCCTTTCCGCTGCCAAGCACGTCGTCACCCAGGTAGCCGGCAGCACAGGCGCTGGCGATCGCCGTCTTGAGCACGGCCTCGGCGTGCGGATATTCGGAACGTAGATAGAGGTAGCCCATGGTCGCGCCGACGGCCAGACCAGCGATGGTCATGCCCTCGATCAGCACATAGGGGTCGTCTTCCATCACCATGCGGTCGGAAAAAGTGCCCGAGTCGCCTTCATCAGCGTTGCAGACGATGTACTTCTGCGCCGCTTCGCAGCCAAGCACGGTGCGCCATTTGATGCCGGTGGGGAATGCGGCACCGCCGCGACCGCGCAGGCCGGACTCGGTGACTTCGGCGACGATCGCCTCGGGCGTCATGCCCAATGCACGTTTAAGGCCGCGGTAGCCGTCGTGGGCAATGTAGTCATCCAGAGACAGCGGATCAGTGATGCCCACGCGAGCGAAGGTCAGCCGCTCCTGGCGCTTGAGGTATTCGATCTCATCGGTCGGCCCATGGCCCAGCGGGTGGGCCTTGCCTTCAAGAAAACCGTTGTCGAACAGACCGGCGACATCCCTTGGCTTGACCGGGCCGTAGGCGACACGGCCAGCAGCGGTGGCGACCTCGACCAGAGGCTCGAGCCAGAACAGCCCGCGCGAGCCATTTCGTACCAGTTTCAGTTCGATGCCACGGGCCGCAGCCTCGGCAGTGATGGCCTGGACCACCTTGTCGGCACCCAGACTGAGCGCGGTGACGTCACGTGGCACATAGACGGTAATGGCCTCGCTCATACGCGCACCTCCCGTTCAGCCAGCAATTCCAGCAGGCCCTCGGCATCGACGCGGCCATGCACCTCACCATCGAGCATGGCGTTCGGTGCACAGGCGCAGTTACCCAGGCAATACACCGCTTCAAAGCTCAGGCTGCCATCTTCGCGGGTTTCGCCAAGCTGCAGGCCGAGTTTCTCCTCGAGCTCGACGGTCAATGCCTTGACTCCCATCGACCGGCATGCCTCGGCCTGGCACAGCTTGAGCACCTGGCGACCCGGCGGCGTCGCGCGGAAGTCGTGGTAGAAGCTGACCACCCCGTGCACCTCGGCGCGTGACAGGCTGAGGTCCTCTGCGATCAACGGCAACAAATCCGGTGGTATCGCGCCGAGGCGGTCCTGGATGTCATGAAGGACGGGCAGCAGCGCGCCTGGCTGGCCGCGGTGCGCGACCAATACCTCGCGGGCGACGGCCTGGCAATGCTCGGGGGCGAAGCGCTGGGGAAGAGTGGCCATGTTCTAGGCTCCAGCCGGCGGCTATAACCGGTGCTGTCGGGAGACAAGCGCCACACATCACGGCTGATGGGCGCGTATCCCAGGCGGCCCCTAAAGGGCTCGCCACATATGAATTGAAGTTCTTATACTTGGCCGCAAAGCGCCCATGAACGGCACACTAGCATGGGCATACAGCCAAACAAATATGAAGTCATGATCATATGATCCGTATCGATATCCAGCCGCGCTGGCGTTTTCATCAGCACGACGGCAGCAGCCTCGACCCCCAGGGACTGGAGCTGCTGCAGGCCGTACACGACACCGGCAAGCTGACCGAGGCCGCCGCTCGGGTCGGCTACTCCTACCGCCATGCCTGGAACCTGCTGGGCAAATGGCAGGCTTTCTTCGGCAGCCCGCTGATCGAGCTGGAGCGCGGCAAGGGTGCGCGCCTGGCGCCGCTGGGGGAAAAGTTGCTATGGGCCGACCAGCGTATCCGCGCGCGACTCTCGCCCCAGCTGGACAACCTCGCTGGCGAGCTGGAGCTGGAATTGAACCGGGTGCTGCAGGCCAGCAATCCCGGCCTGCGCATCCATGCCAGCCACGGCTTCGCCGTGGCGGCGCTGCGCGAGTGGCTGGAACGCGACCCCAGTTGGCAATGGGACGTGCAATTTCGCGGCGGCAGCGAGGCGATGATCGCCCTCCACCGCCACGATTGCGAGGTGGCCGGCCTGCACGTGCCGGCCGGGCCGCTCGGGGCGCTGAGCATGAACCGCATCCAGCCCTGGCTACGCTCCGACCAGCGGGTGATTACCTTTGTCGTGCGCACCCAGGGGTTGATACTCGCCCCCGGCAATCCGCTCGGCATCGAGGGACTGGCGGACCTGATGCGTGGCGACATGCGTTTCGTCAACCGCGAGCCGGGGTCTGGCACGCGCCTGCTGCTTGAGGACCTGCTGCGCCGCGACGGCCTGGACAGCTCCGCGATCCACAACCTGCACAACGAGGAGTTCACCCACGCGGCAGTGGCCGCCTATGTCGCCAGCGGCATGGCCGATGTCGGCTTCGGTGTTGAAGCGGCGGCGCGCCAGTTCGGCCTCGACTTCATCCCCGTCGCGCGCGAGCACTACTGCCTACTGTGCCGCGAGGATAGCCTCGACCTGCCCGCCATGACCGCGCTGCTACGGGTATTGCAGAACCCCGACTTTCAGGCGCGCATCAGCCGCCTGCCGGGCTACGCCTTGAGCCGCCCGGGCGAGGTGCTGCTGTTGACCCAGGCGCTGGAGCAATGGAGCCGAGAAAGCCTGATCTGAACCCTTATCATCCGACTGGCAGAATTGTGAATCGCATCCCAACGTTGGCGAGCGAACAAGCGAAGCGGGAACCCACATGGGCAACGACGGTCTATCGCGCCATTCTCGCCGCAAGGCGACTCTGTCCTCGAGGTGTTCATGAAGTCTGCGCAGTTGCTCCTCCTCCTTCTCGGCCTGACCAGCGGTGGTTTCGCCATGGCAAGTAACACCGAAGCCGCCGTTGGCGGCGCTCTGGGCGGTGCACTCGGCACGGTGGTCGGTGAGCATCTCGGCGGTTCGACAGGCGCCACCATCGGTGCCGGTGTCGGCGGCGCCGCTGGCGGTATGGTTGGTGCTGACAAGCGCAGCCGCACCGAGGCTGCCATCGGTGGCGGGCTCGGCGCGGCAGGAGGTAACGTGATCGGCCAGCGCGTCGGCGGCAGTACCGGTGGTTTGATTGGCGCGGCCGTGGGTGGCGGCGCCGGTGGCGCAATTGGCAATGCTTACGGCGACGATGATGACGATCGCAGCGAGCGCCGCTACCGTGACGATCGCCGTTACCATCCCGGCAAAGCCAAGGGTCACTACAAGCACAAACACAAGCAGCATCACGACTGAACAGCCGCTCCGCGGCGCCAATGCTATTCATCTGGCAATCACGCACAGCGGGGCTGTCCGACGAGCTTGGCTTTGCGGAAATTCAGGAGCGCTTGCGGACCCTGATTTATTCGCCAACCAAGACTCACTTCCAGCGTCTGGCGTAACCACTGAGATCGGCGCCAGACGATGACTGGCGCAACTACGCCAGCGCCCAGCTACACAGATCTACAACTCGTTGGCTTAAGGCGCGCCAAGGTGGCTGCAAATCTTCGGTCACCGGAATATATCGGGCACAGCCCGAGCTTAATCGGCCACCACAACCAGCGCTTCCAGCGCTTGGCGCAAACCACTCGGGATCGGAGTTGGCCGATTACTCGCACGATTCACGAATACATGCACGAAGCGCCCGGCCGCACAGGCTTGGTCATCACCCGCCTTGAAGATTGCCAATTCGTACTGCACCGAACTGTTGCCGAGCTTGCCAACCCGTAGACCGACTTCAAGCGCATCGGGAAAGGCGATCGAGGCGAAGTAGTCGCACGAAGAGCTGACCACGAACCCCACCACCTCGCCTTCGTGAATGTCCAGCCCACCGCGTTCAATCAGGTAAGCATTCACCGCGCTGTCAAAATAGCTGTAATAGACGACGTTGTTCACGTGGCCGTAGATGTCATTGTCATGCCAGCGCGTAGTGATCGGCTGGAAGTGGCGGTAGTCGGCACGCAAATGCTGCGGTTGTTCGGCCATTGGGAATCCTTGAGTAGGCAAAGCGCTGCGCCACGCTAACGCGACGCAGCGCGCGGCTCAGTATGCTGCTTGGTAAATCGCCAAGGCGTCGGCCTCGGTGACTTCGCGCGGATTGTTGACGAGCAGGCGCTGCTGAAGCATCGCCTCCTTGGCCAGCTGCGGCAGCATGTCTTCCGGCACGCCGGCATCGCGCAGACGGGTCGGCAGGCCAACGCGTGCGCTCATCTGCTCGAACTCCTCGATCAGCTGCTCGGCGTAGGTCGAAGGGTCATCGGTGCGCAGCCGGTCACCGAGGATGATCGGCGCCAGCTCGCCGTAATGCGTCGTCGCGGCGCTGACGTTGAAGCGCAGCACCTGCGGCAGTACGAGCGCATTGGATAACCCGTGCGGAATATGAAAATTGCCGCCCAACGGATAAGCCAACGCATGCACCGCCGCCACCGGCGCATTGGCGAACGCCTGGCCGGCCAGACAGGCGCCTAGCAGCATGGCCTGCCGCGCCTCGCGGTTCTGCCCGTTGTGCACCGCCTCGTCGAGGTTGGCGGCCAGCAGGCGCAGCGCCTCGCGAGCCAGCAGGTCGGACATGGGGTTCTTCTTCAATGCGCTGGTATAGGCCTCGATGGCATGCACCATGGCGTCGATACCGGTGGCGGCGGTCACTGCAGGCGGCAAGCCAAGGGTGAGATCGGCATCCAGCAGCGCCAGGTCCGGCAGCAGCATCGGCGAGACCACACCCATCTTGGTCGTCTCGCCAGTGGTGATGATGGCGATCTGGGTGACCTCGGACCCGGTGCCAGCAGTGGTCGGCACTTGAATCAGCGGCAGACGTTTGCCCTTGGCGTTACCGACTCCGTAGATGTCTTGCAGCGATTGCGAGCAATCCGGATGCGCCAGCAGTGCCACCAGCTTGGCCACGTCCATCGAGCTTCCACCACCGAAGCCAATGATGAGATCGGCTTTGAGCGATTTGGCCTGTTCTACCGCCGCCATGACGATGTGCTCCGGCGGGTCGGCGATGACCTGATCGTAGACCGCGACCTGTAGCCCTTCGGTCTCGAAGCCCGGCAGTACTTCGCTGAGCAGGCCGAAACGGGTGATGCCCGGGTCGGTCACAACCAGCACCGAGCGCGCGCCGCGCTCCTGGCAGAGGCTGGCCAGGCGGCGCGACGAGCCGGGCTCGCAGATCAATTGAGCGGTTGTAGCAAAGCTGAACGGATGCATCGGTGCCTCCTGTGATTGATTAGCTCAAAACGCGAAGTCGCTTTCCGGCAGCGCCATCAGGCAATTCGCACCGCCCTGGATCGCCTCGCGATACGCACTCGCTCGTGGCAGTACGCGGCGCAAGTAGAAATCCGCGCTGGCCAGTTTGGCCTGGTAGAACGCCTGCTCGCCTGCGCCTTGCTCCAGCGCGTCCTGGGCCCGCGCCGCTGCCTGCAGCCAGAGCCCGGCCAACAACACATAGGCCGAGTACTGCAGAAAGTCTACCGACACCGCGCCGATTTCCTGCGGATCGCGCCCGGTCGCAGCGATGATCTCGGCGCTCAACTCGCGCCACTCACCGATCCGCGCCTGCACCTTGGCCGCCATTTCACGCAGCGCCGGGCGATCGATCTGCTGGTCGCAAATCTCGCTGAACTCCGCCTGCAGCGCCGACAGCTCCGCGCCGCCGTCACCGAGCAGCTTGCGACGGATATAGTCCAGCGCCTGGATGCCATTGGTGCCCTCGTAAAGCTGCGTGATGCGGCTGTCGCGCATCAGCTGCTCCATGCCCCACTCACGGATATAGCCGTGGCCGCCATAGACCTGCACGCCCAAGCTGGCGACCTCCTGGCCCATATCGGTGAAGAAGGCTTTGACGATGGGGATCAGCAACGCCGCGCGCTTGCTCGCCGCCTTGCGATAGCCTGGTTCGGGATGGCCGTGTTCCAGATCTAGCTGACGGGCGCAGTACGCCGCCAGCATGCGGCTGCCTTCGACCAGGGTTTTCTGCGTCAGCAGCATGCGCCGCACGTCAGGATGCACGATGATCGGGTCAGCAACCTTGTCCGGATGCTGAGCGCCAGCCAGTCCGCGCGATTGCAGACGCTCGCGGGCATAGGCCAGCGAACCCTGGTACGCCTGTTCGGCAATGCCGAGACCTTGCAGGCCGACCTGGAAACGTGCGTCGTTCATCATGGTGAACATGCACGCCAGGCCCTGATTGGGCTCGCCGACGATCCAACCGGTGGCACCATCGAAGTTCATCACGCAGGTGGCGGCGCCCTTGATGCCCATCTTGTGCTCGATGGCGCCGCAGCTCAGTGCGTTACGCTCGCCCGGCGTACCGTCGGCCTTGGCGATGAACTTGGGGACCAGCAGCAAACTGATACCCTTCACCCCGGCCGGCGCATCCGGCAGGCGCGCCAGCACCAGATGCACGATGTTCTCGCTCATGTCGTGCTCGCCGCCGGAGATGAATATCTTGCTGCCGCTGACCCGGTAGCTGCCGTCCGCCTGGGGTTCGGCCTTGGTGCGCAGCAGCGCGAGATCCGTGCCGGCCTGCGGCTCGGTCAGGCACATGGTGCCGCTCCAGCGGCCGCTGACCAGCTTCTCCAGATAGGCGTTCTTCAACTCGTCGCTGCCGTGCTTGTACAGCGCCAGCACCGCGCCTTCGGTCAGGCCGGAATAGATGCGGAAGGACAGCGAGGCGCCCATCAGCATCTCGTGGAAGTTGCAGGCCACCAGTTGCGGGAAGCCCTGGCCGCCATACTCGGTCGGCCCAGTCATGCTTGCCCAGCCGTTATCGACGTACTGCCTGTAGGCTTCGACGAAGCCCTGCGGCGTGCGGACCTCGCCGTTTTCCAAGGTCACGCCTTCTTCATCGCTGTTGCGATTGAGCGGCGCGATCTCACCGCCGGTGTAGCGCGCGGCTTCTTCCAGCACGCCATCGATCAGCTCGCGATCCAGGCCGTTGCCGAGCAGCTCGCAATGAGCGCTGGCGTCGAACAGCTCGTGCAAGACGAAGCGCATGTCACGCAGGGGCGCCTTGTATTCCATGCTCAAGCCTCCTTCTTGTAATCGACGAAACGGCCGCCTAGGGTGGCCAGGCTTTCGATCAGCTCGGCAGGCTGCCAGTGCTCGCCGTGACGCTCGGCCAAGGCGCTGAGGCGATCACGAATGGCCGGCAGACCCTGGCGATCGGCCCAGGTCATCGGCCCACCAACTTCCGCCGGGAAGCCATAGCCGTTGAGGTAGACGGTGTCGATATCGGTACTGGACTCGGCCATGCCTTCCTCAAGGATCTTCGCCCCCTCGTTGACCAACGCCAGCAGGCAGCGTTCGAGAATTTCCTCAGTGCCGATATCGCGGCGCTGGAATCCGAGGCGCTCGGACTCGCGCTGCACCAGCGCATCCACCTCCGGATCGTGCTCAGCGTGGCGGCTGCCCTCAGCGTAGCGGTAGTAGCCCATGCGAGATTTCTGACCGAAACGACCCAGCTCGCAGAGGCGATTGTCGACCTGTACCTCCGGCTCGTCCTGACCCTTACCAGCCAGTTCGCGGGCGCGCCACTCCAGATCGATACCGACCACGTCGTACATGCGGAACGGCCCCATGGCGAAGCCAAAGGCCTGCAGCGCAGCATCTACCTGATGCGGATAAGCGCCTTCGAGCAGCATCATGCGTGCCTCGCGTACGTAGGTGGCGAGCATGCGGTTACCAATGAAACCCTGGCAGTTGCCAGCGATCACGCTGACCTTGCCCATGCGCTTGCCCAAGTTGGTGGACGCGTCCAGTACCGCTTTCGAGGTCTTCGCGCCGCGGACGATTTCCAGCAACTTCATGATGTGCGCCGGGCTGAAGAAGTGCAGGCCCACGACCTGCTCCGGGCGCGCGGTAACGGCAGCGATGGCATCGATGTCCAGCGCCGAGGTGTTGCTGGCAAGAATGCCGGTGGGCTTAACGATGCCGTCTAGCTCGCGGAAAATGTTCTGCTTGAGTTCGAGGTTTTCGTATACCGCTTCGATCACCAGATCGACATCGGCCAGCGCTTGGTAATCCGCCGCCTTGCTGATGCAAGCCCGTCGCGCAGCCGCTTGAGTCTCGTCGATGCGACCCTGGCGCACGTTGTGCGCGTAGGTGTCAGCCACCACGCCCAGCGCCTGCTCCAGCATCTCGGGGTTGTTATCCAGCCACAGCACCTGCACGCCGGCGTTGGCCAGGCTCATGACGATACCGCGGCCCATGGTGCCCGCACCAATCACGGCGGCGGTCTGGATATCGAAGCGGGTTTGGCTCATTGCAGCAGTCCTCGTCGCAAGGCAGAAAAAACAGAAGACCTACCTTAGATGAAGACGCTACTATTTTTGAAATTTAGTCTTGTGATACTTCCGATTCATCCGATGAATATCTATAGCTTCGATCTCAACCTGCTCCGCGTACTAGACGCCCTGCTGCGTGATCGCAACGTCTCTCGTGCCGCCGAGCGGCTTTCACTCAGCCAACCGGCTGTCAGCAATGCGCTCAATCGCCTGCGTGAATTGCTCGACGACCCACTGCTGGTACGCGTCGGCCGCACCATGCAACCCACGCCCCGGGCGCTGAGCCTGGAGGCGCCGATCCGCGATGCGCTGCAGCAGATCGAGCACACGCTCAATGCCGGTGACTTCTTCGATCCAACCACTAGCCGCCAGCGCTTCGTCATTGCCGTGACCGACTACGTCGAGTTGATCTGCATGCCAGCGCTGATGGCGCATCTGGCAAACGTGGCACCGGGGATCCAGCTGGCGATCAAGCACCTGACACCGTCGCTGCCGGCCGAAGCGCTGGATCATGGCGAACTGGATCTGGTGCTGGGCCGCTTTCACGACGTGCCCACCCGTTTCCACACTCGCCGCTGGGCCAACGAAACCTTGCAAATCGCGCTACGCCAGGACCATCCGCTGGTCGGCGACACGCTCGATCTTCCGGCATTTCTGCGCCTGCGCCACCTGTGGGTCCATGGCGGGCAGACCCGAGGAATGGTCGATCAATGGCTGGAAGACCACGACCTGGCTCGCGACGTCGTCTACACCACGCCCAACTACCTCCAGGCCGCCCACATCGTCGCCAGCAGCGATCTGGCCGCCGTGCTTCCAACCCAGCTCGCCCGGCATTTCGCGAAGCTGTTGCCCTTACGACTGTTCGATCTGCCGTTCGACCTCGGCGCCTTTCAGTTGGATATCGTCAGCGTCGCCCAGCGTGAACGGGATGCCGCATTGCAGTGGCTGATCGAGCAGATCGTGGCCGTTTCGCGCCAATGAAGCCGTTCGCACGAGCAATGGGCATCCTGAACGACTCGATGCGGAAATAAAATTTCTTTTCAACGAGCGAGGGGATGATGACTTGGCCGGACAGCAAGGGGCCTCCAATCCAAGGCCTGCGGAACACTGCATGGAAGCGCCTCAATGACAAACGGTTCCTGTCGAATAATACCGATAATTAACAGCCGCTTAACTTCACCGAACGGATAATCTTTGCTACCTATCTAGCTATATAAATACAAATAAAAATATATATCTGTACTTATTTCTTTATCTGCGTATATTGCCTCGCACTGCTTCGCAATTAACACTTCGACACCCAGCTTGATGTTTCATCAGTTTCATCTCCTTGGTTCGTTTTGCTTCTAGCTTCTCAGTCTCGGCGCTGAATGTTTAGTGTCGCAGCCTAAAAAACAACTTGGGAAATACATCATGTCTGATCGTCAAAATGGCACAGTAAAGTGGTTCAACGATGAGAAAGGTTTCGGTTTCATCACTCCGACTGATGGAAGTGAAGACCTGTTCGTTCATTACCGTTCGATCGAAAGCTCAGGTTTCAAAAGCCTGAGCGAAGGCCAAGCGGTCTCTTTCATGGCCACCAAAGGTCAGAAAGGGATGCAGGCCGATCAGGTTCAAGTCTCTTAAAGGCGCCTGGTATGGAAAACCCCGCTTCGCTGGCTATGTAAAAACAGCACGCAAAGCAGCGGTAGATAAAAGCAAATGCCCCGACTGGTTCGGGGCATTTGCTTTTTCGGCTATAAAACAGTGCAGGGCGTGCTCCGGCCAATAGCTCGACCCTTTCATTACGCCCCCTAGTACGTCGCGGCTCGATGGTTTGTTTTAGGCGTGTACCGCTAACAATATCGCGCGACGCTGAACGGCTCTGACCATCAACAAGTCGGCCTCATCTGAGGCCACCGAGACGGTGCTCAACGGTGTAGCGTCCCATGTCGATTGCTTCTGGGTTGGCCAGCATTGCGTCCATCCGCTCAAACACTGCGGCAGACCATGAGGGAAAACGCTACTTGGCACTCATGGATTGGTGCAGCCTGCGATTGGTATATGGATCGGACTACTACCGAAGCTGACTGGGCCGTTTTGCCAGCGAGATATCTAACCGGCTGAGCGGTCGCGATAAATGCATGCATCACCTGCAACCGCTCTTGTTGATAGCCTGTTATGCGGGCTTGCCTCCCGACATCCATACCGATCAGCACGCGTCACGCAACCGGCTAGCCGTCACGCCTCGTTCCCGCATACCGGCGTAGCCATTGGCAACCTGACGGTGAAGACGGTGCCCTGGTCGGCTTTTGAATCCACCTCGATACGCCCCTGATGCGCCGCGACGATTTCACCGGCGATATACAAACCAAGCCCCAGCCCTGAGTTGGGCCCATGTTCGCCTGCGGCGTACTGAGAATGCCGGCTCATGGGGTTGAAAATGTAGGGGATCGCCTCTTCGGCTATCGGTTCGCCCTGGTTGCGTACCGAAAACACCGCGAAGCCGCGATCAGCCTGGAGGCTGACGATGATTGGCGAGGTCTCGTTTCCATGCTGAACGGCATTACCGATCAGGTTGGAAAACACCTGCTCCATCCGCGACGCATCGAATTGGCCAATCAGCTCCGCGCTTGATTCAAGGACAATATTGCATTGCGGATGGTAAGCACGAACTTCCTCGACCATGCTTTCACATATGAACGTCAGGTTGGTTTCTGTCATCTGTACGGGGATGCCGGTGCCAATTTGCGAGCGGGTAAAGTCAAGTAGATCGCTGACAATCTTGTTTGCCCGCTTGACGCTGGTATAGATGCGCGACGCGATCTTGGTCTGCCGGATCCCCATTTCCTCGGCCCGAAGCAGCACCTCGGAGCCGAGCAGTATTGCGCCCAGCGGCGTGCGCAAATCGTGTCCGAGAATACCGAGAAAAACATTTCTCGATGCCTCCACAGCCCGCGAGTAACTTGCGATCGACTCAGCGAGCGCCTGATCGATGGCCTCGTTAAACCGGATCATGTCTTCCACTTCGAAATCCGTGCCGCTTTTGATTTCACGAAGCCACTGCATCAACACGCTAGAGCGCAAGGCGCGATATTCAGAGACCATTTGGTCGATGGTGAAGCCGGCTACCAGACGAGTCACCGCGTGCGTTTCGGCGGCGGTTTCGTCCTCGCGGTCCGGCGCATTGCCCTTAGATTTGTCGATTTGCTCAGCGAGCGTCTGCGGCGTTTGCAGATCTGCCGCAATGGCTCTAAGCATTTGCTCGGCATGGTCGCGCAGTTCAACCGAATCCATCGCTCTGGTTGCTGGCGTAATGCTTTTGGCGAAGTCTTCCCATGCCTGCAGAATCGGCTCGAGATTACTGATGATGAAATGGGCAAGGCGCATCGGGGTATAGCTCCGCAATAAAGGGGCGGTCAACTCGGCGCAGGGACGTCAAACTGGGCGGGGTTTGCCGGTGCTGTATTGGCATTACTTGCCACTAACAGCATGGGATTGAAGGAGAGAAACGATAGTATCGTATAGCCATCACGGCCAATTGTTTTATTGTGCCGACTCCGACCGACGGATATAAAACGAATCGGTAAAAACAACATGGCGCGGCGCGTTCAACCCACTGAGGTGTTATTACTCTTCCATGCCGAAGTGTTAGGCATCGTTTTTAGGCGTTCAGAAGGTGGCCGCGTTAACGCAATACGCGAGGCATAACAACAAATTGCATGCAGCTTATTCATCGATTAGAGATGGTGAAAAGCCGCGCAGTTCGCCACCCCGGCGCGCTTGCTAGCCAACAGCATCCCAAGAGCCTAGGCCAGCCTAATCAGATCGGTCGCACGAGCGAACCAGCGCTTGTTTCATGACTGGCGATAAACAAGCCGATGTTCAGAATGCAAAAAACCCGCCGAAGCGGGTTTTTTCCTGACCGTATCGAATCCTTTCGAGCGCCGTCCTGGCAGTGGTCGATCTTCCTGATCCTGAGCGCGTCCTGCGCTTCAGAGTGGGTGTAGATTAATCATTCGCCGCAGCAAGCTAAAGCGGTGATCGACGCAACCTTTTGTAAGCCTTTGGCTATACCCGCATCGTCTCGCCCATTATGAAGCGCGCAATGAGCACCACTATCGGAACCGATGATTACGGGCCAACCACGCTGTAAGCCCCGGAATAAGGGACATTCGCCATGCTGGCGGCGTCTCGGCGCATCGAGACGAGCGACGCTTGCAGGTCCTGCAACCTGAAAGCTCCGAGCGCAGCCAATAGCCCTACTATCGATACGTATTAGTTCTTAGCAGGGGGATGGGTGGCACAGGTCAAAGGCGCTTGTGGTAATGACTGGGTTCCCAATACTTCGTTAGGAGCGGCAACGCCGGGCCGCGCCAGCCACGCTTGCGCAGCTGTTTTGCAATCAGCACGTTCATGACCCGATGCCCGATAAGAAGCACGCTTTCGTGCGCTTCAGCCAGCTGGATCAGCTTTTCGGCGGCGGCGCCGGCACGCCGGGTCGACTCGTCAACGTGCTCGGTATGATCGGCGAACCCGCAGAACCAGGCCGTGCGAAAAGCTACCCGCCAGACACGGGAGGGCAACAACGGAACGGGCCAGTCCGGGTATGGCAGGTGCGCCTCGGCGAACAAGGGATCGGGTTCAATGCCGCATTCACAGCTTAGGCATGAGCGCGATTCCACGCACCGCAACAATGAACTGCATAGCACCGCCCCAACCGAGCCGGCGAGCTGCACAAGCCTCTCGGGACGCTCATCAGCGGCTATGTTCGCGGCGTTGTAACGTTCGACCCAGGCTTTCATGCCGGCCGGCGTGCTCCAGGGCGCGGCCGAATGAGCGGGTCGACCGTGACGCACCAGAATGATCTGCATGGAGGTAACCGAAAAGAGGGATAAGGCTTCGAAAGCCGTCCGGTCTGCCGGTTCCGCAAATCCGACGGCTGCCGCGCGCAGCGGCGGCCGTCATTCGGGAGCTGTATCGGAGCTCAAGCGTGCTCCCCACCGGACATCAGGCGGGGCGTGGGCTCATGGCTTATCGAGTTCATCCTGCTTTTCCAGGAATTCCTCTTCGAGCATCGCGTCCTTGACGGCCTGCGGTTGCTCGTCAAGCAACGGATCGTTGATCTCACCAGCCGACAATACTTTGGTGTCCAACTTGCCCATCAGGTGTTCGAGGGCATGGCGCATCTTCTCAGCGGCGCCGTCGACAGCCAACTGCACCGACTCAGCCTTATGGGTCACCGAGACGGCTTGGTGGCCCTTGGGCCGCGCTTCTATTTGGCAGCGCTTGTCATCGGCACCAGCCTTTTGTGCGTTCTCGTCGCTGACGTGCACCTCGACCCGGGTGAGGAACTCGTCGAATCGCTCCAGCCGCTCCTCTATGGTCGACCCTACCCACTCATGCAACTCGACGCTACCGGGGATGTGATGGCTGTTGACTTGAACATGCATGCGACTACTCCTGGTTTATGACGTACCTACTTAGGTTCGAGGCGCCTGTACCGCCGAGGTTCAGCGGCTTCGTCTGGCTGGATTCTCGCCTGGGCAGGATTGCCCCACCTGCCGCAGGTCAGTGAACCATTGCAGAGGGAGTGGCGGAGCCAGTCATGATGAGTCATTTACTGCTATCAAGCCGCGCGCTACTCCTCTGTCAGCTGCCGATAGCGGCGTTGGTATTCCTCGTAGGGCAGGTTTTCACTCAGCAACCGCTGCAGTTGCTGCGCGCGGTAGGCGTCCTTGCTCAGCGGCGTGCTCTCGGCGACCTGGGGACCGGCCGTTCCAAGCCCGCGGGCACTAGTGTGGAAGAGCTGGTGGGTCAGTTCGGCGATCTTGTTTTCAGCGCTGATAAACTTGTCCAACCGGCCGCTGCCCCAGCGCGCGTCATATTCGGCCTGGCCCACTTGGCGGCCTCTCTCGAAGACGCGGATGTCGGCGTAGTTCATATAAAGCAGCAGATCCCAACGCCAGGTGCCGGTATAGGTGGTGCTGAGCGGGCAGCGCTCCGGGCTGCTGCCAGCAGCCAACTGGCGGATTTTGAAGCCTTTGTCCCTGAGCAACTGCTGGTAGGTGGTGTTAAAACCGTCGCGAAGGCCCACTGCGGGAATCGTGCAGATTTCCGGAGCCAGCTCGGCGGACAGGCTGGCAGGCGTGACGGTCTGCTTGATACTGCAGCCAGTGATGGAAAGCGTCGCGATAAGCAAAAACAGCGGGGCGGCGCGCATGGTGACGTCCTGTCCGAATGAGAGAGCAGGCATTTTGCCATCAATCGATCTAAGCCGCCTCGCACCGTTAGTCGCGCCCCGCCAGCTTCTCTGTATTGACGTGATCGGCACGCCCACCGAGGAACCAGCCCACGGCACCCCACACCGCGGCACAGACGGCGCCGACCAGGGCGACTAGCACCGCACCTTGGCCGAGGCTGTCGAGCAGGCTCTTGACCCAGCCGCTCATAGCGTCGCCGCCACGATAGACCACGGTATCAATGAAGTTCTTCGCCTTGTATTTGCTCTCCGCGTCCAGCGGTGCGAAGAGCATTTCCCGCCCCGGTCGCACGAAGGCGTACTCGCCGATCCTTCGCACAATCATCACCGCAGCCAGCACGGCGAAAGTCGGGGCCATCGCCAAGCCGATGAAACCCAGGCAGACCAATGCCGGCACCGCCACCAGCAGCACCCGTACCCCGAGGCGCTGGGCGATGCGTCCGGTGATGAACAGCTGGGACAACAGTGCGCCGGCCTGCACGACGAAGTCGATCACGCCGAATACCCGCACCTGCTCAGCGCGGTCCGGGAACAGCTCGGCGACCAATCGCGCCTGCTCGAAGTAAAGAAAGGTGCTGGCCGTGGTCAGCAGCAGGACAAAGGCAGCAATGCCCAGCAGATAGCTGGAACCCAGCACCCGCGTCAGACCGCTGAACGGATTGCCGGCGACCGGCCGCCGCGGGCTTTCGGCATGTTCGGCGCCGGGTCGGCCAGCGCCCAGCACCTCGCGCCACGCCATCAGGTAGTGCTTGATCGCCACCGCAGCCGCCAGCAGCAGCGCCGCCAGCAGCATCAGGCCGAACTGCCCAAGCAGGCCCACCAGCAAGGCGCTCAGAGCCGGCCCGACAAGCCCCCCAACGCTGGCTCCAGCTGCGATGAAGGCGAACAGACGGCGTGCCTGAGGCGCATCGAACACGTCGGCCATCAGGCTCCAGGCCACCGAAACCACGAACAGGTTGTAGACCGAGATCCACACGTAGAACACCCGCGCCAGCCAGATGCTGTCGCCCAGAACAAAGAACAGCCCGGCAAACAGCAGCAGGTTGAGGCAGAAGAAGCCGTACACCCAATCGATGTAATGAATGCGTGCCACGCGCGAGTTGAGCCAGGCAAACAGCGGCACGGCCAGCAGCATAGAGAAGAAGGTCGCGGTGAACAGCCACTGCAGATTGTCGACGCCGCCCTGGATACCCATCGACTCGCGGATCGGCCGCAGCATGAAATAGCCAGCGAACAGGCAAAAGAACAGACCGAAACCGGCCAGCGCCGCTTTCAGCTCACCAGGGCGGGCGTTGATCAGCGCGGAAGCCCGCGCGGCAAGCGAAGTCATCATTCAGCCTCCGAAGGCATCCCGCGCAACGGCAGTTACTGGAAGGCTTCAACGACCAGTTGCCGCTGGCGCGCGTCCGGCAGCCGGCCCTGCCCAGCCAGGATGTTGTCGGCCATATAGCGCGGCGTGGAGGTTGCGGGGATCACCGCGGTGACGGCTGGCTCGGCCAGGATGAACTTGAGCAGCAGTTGCGCCCAGGAACTGGCGTCGATCTCGGCCGCCCACGCCGGCAGCGGCTTGCCCTTCACCCGCGAGAGCAGGTTGCCACGGGTAAAGGGTCGGTTGATCAGCGTCGCGATACCGTTGTCGGCGCAGTACGGCAACAGCTGCTTCTCGGCATTGCGCTCGCTGACCGAGTAGTTGAATTGGACGAAGTCGACAGGCTCCTGCTTGAGCACCTCGAGTAATCGGTCATGCGCGGATTCGACATAGTGCGTCACCCCGATATAGCGGATGCGGCCTTGCTCCTTGAGCTCACGCAGCAGGCCGAGCTGAGTGCTGGTGTCCTGCAGGTTGTGCACCTGGATCAGGTCGATGGTGTCGGTCTGCAGTGCCTTGAAGCTGTCCTCGATCTGCGCGAGGCCACGCTCGCGGCCAGTGGACGATACCTTGGTGGCGAGGAACACCTGCTCGCGTGCGCTCTGCCGCTGAACCAGTTCGCCCACCACTCGGTCGGCATTGCCATAGCTCGGAGCGGTGTCGATCAGCTTGGCGCCGCCTTCGACTAATACCCTCAGCACCTCGAGCAGGTCCTGCATTTCACTATCGTCGAGGCTGATGTCGTGGGTACGGGAGGTGCCCAGCCCGACCACCGGGAGTAATTCGCCCGAGGTTGGAATCTTGCGCATGCGCAACGGTTCGGCAGCTCGGGCGAACAACGGCCATAAGGTGCCACAGGCGGCAATGGTGGCTAACAGGGCGGAACGATGGAGCAGCTGGCGGCGCGTCTGCATGGGCGGTTCTCCGGTTCGGTCGGCGTATCGAGGCTTGAGTATGGTCGACGCAGCCGAAACCACCGGCCAGCCCCTGAATAAGAGCTTTTCCGTTTGTTTCAGTTGCCTGCATGAATGCGGAAAAGGCCGCCAGCCATGTAAAGAATCACTTCATCGGATAAGCGCAGTCATAGTGGCAATATGATTTCATTTGCGTTTAACTGCGCATCGCCATCGGCCTGTGCCGAATGGGCTTCCAACCGCCTACCGGCCCCGCCCTATCGAGACAATGATGCACCCGAACCCTTCCCGGCGCGCCCGTATGCCGGCTACCCCTGCGCCAAGACCACGCCGGAGCAGAAGAAAGCGACTGATCAGCATGGCCTATGCGCTGGGCCTGATTCTGGTGTTCCTGCTAAGTCTACTGCTACTGCCAGACGATACCGGGCTCGGCAAATTGCTCTGGAACGCGCTCGACGCCGGCGCGAAAGCCGGCGTCTAACAGCGGCAGCCTGAAGCTTAAACGCGGAAGCGTCCGACCAGCGTCGCCAGGCTCTGCGACAGCGCCGACAGCTGCTGACTGGCCTGCATGCTCCGGCCGGAATTGGCGGCGGCATCGTTGGAAAGATCGCGAATATCGCTGATGTTACGGGCGATCTCTTCGGTGACGCTGCTCTGCTCCTCGCAAGCCGTCGCGATCTGCGCGGCCATATCGTTGATACGCTGAACCGAATGGGTGGTCTCGGCCAGCACCTGATCGACACCCGCAGCGCGTTCGACACTGTCGCGCGCCTTGCCGCTGCCGGCGTGCATCGCCTGTACAGCCTTGGCGACACCACCCTGCAGTCGCTCAATGCGTAACTGGATATCCTTGGTCGATTCCTGAGTCCGGGCCGCCAGCGCTCGGACCTCATCAGCAACCACGGCAAAACCACGCCCCTGCTCGCCGGCTCTTGCCGCTTCGATAGCGGCATTGAGCGCCAGCAGGTTGGTCTGCTCGGCGATGCCGCGAATGACTTCGAGCACGGCGCCGATGCTGGCGGCTTCTTCGGCCAACGCTTCGATGGTCTGTGAAGCGCCTTCCACCTCTTGGGCGAGCTGACGGATCGACTGGATGGTACTGCTGACCACCGCAGCCCCCTGACGCGACTGGGCATCCGCATTGCGCGCGGCATCCGAGGCGTTTTGCGCATTGAGCGCCACCTCATGAACTGCTGCACTCATTTCAGTCGCAGCGGTGCTGACCTGATCCACCGCTGCGTGCTCACCGCTGATCAGCTGATCGTTGGTCGCGGCCATATCGGCAATGCTGCGCGCTGCCGCATCGACCTCGCCGGTTACGCGACCGACCTCTGCTATCAAGGGTTGCAGCTTGTCGAGAAAGCGGTTGAATGCGTTGCCCAACTGACCCAGCTCGTCAGCCGACCGCACCTCTAAACGGGTGCGAAGGTCGCCGTCGCCCTCGGCAATTTGCTGAACACGATCAAGCAGGCGGCGCATCGGATGTAGCACCACAAAAGGCAGGCCAAGGATCAAAAGCGCGCAGCCGAGCAGGCCGACTACCAGCACGGCCAGTTGCTGCATGGACGTCGCAGCGCCTTCAGCTATTGCACGCTGGCCTTCGGCGTTCGCCGCCTGGTCTTCAAGCTCGCCAAGCTTGTCGATGACATCGCGCATGGCATCAAATCGCACCTCGCTGTCGCCGAAGCTCAGCGTACTGGCAGCTTCTGGCTCGCGATCGATCTGTGCAATCACCTGTTGCGAGGACTCCGACCACTGCTGAAAACCGCGATTGAATTGCTCGACCAATGCCAGCGCCTCGGCACCAGGCTGCATGGCAGCGAACTTCTGCACGCGATCATAGGCCTGCTTGAGATTCTCCGCGTGACTGGCCTTGAGCGCTTGATAGTGCTCGGCCGCCTCGCTGTCGAGCAGACTGCGTTCTGCGACAAGCGCCTGGTAGAGATCCCGGTCGGCATTGAGCAATAGGCTGATGCCCGGCAGGTGACGCGTCGCCAACTGCTCGCTCGAGCTGGCAACCCGGTCGATGCCGTGCATACCGACAACACCCATCAACGCCAGCAGTACGGCCAGCGCGCTGATAGGCAGGGTTATTTTCCAGCGGAATCCGAGGTCGGCAAAAAAGCGAGACATGGCATAGCTCCTGAGGCTTGTACGTTTTATCGGCCGCGCTGCCAGCGACAACAGGGTGGTTGGTCGATATTTGTACAATCACAGATGAGGACGACGGAGCCCCTCAAGCCACGCCGAACGCAGCCTATGAACCCAGCCATCTCGCCGCAACACTCGGCTGGATAGACATCACAGATGGGATGGGCGGGCACGCTGAAAGATCGGGCGCTACCGCGCCAGCCGCTCGCGCACTTCGGCGTAGGGATAGGCCTCCAGCGAGCCGAAACCGGAGATCTGCCGTGCTTTGAGCTTGGTGAACACCGGCACGCTGATGCCGCAGAGAAAGCGCGTCAGGCATTCAGCGGTGGGCGCGCCGGCCTTGAGTTGCCGGTAACGCTGGCTGAAATCCGCGCACCGGCCCGCCACATCAACGTCAGCGAGAGGCGCCAGGGACGGCGGTTCGGGAAGCTCCGCCACCTGGCCGCGGCAGACCGAGCAGTGACCACACTGCAGCGGCGCCCGCCGGTCGCCGAAGTAGGCCGCCAGCCGTTGGCTGAGGCATTCGCGCGATTCGAACAGCGCCAGCATGTTATCGATGCGGGTGATCTCACTTGTTTCATGCTGCTTGAAGTAGGCATGCAGCTCGGTACTCAAAGCGTCGGTATCGAAGCTCGAGTCCAGCAGCGCATAGACATCGGTCATCTGCTTGCTTTCCAGCTCGATCCAGCCTTTCTCCTGGAAGTATTCCAGCGCCTTGACCACCCGGGCGCGGTCGGCGCCGTGCTGCTGATAGAGCGCATCGAAATCCAAAGTGCACCAGGTTCTCGCCCACGCCGAGCTGTGCACGATGGCCTCAACAAACTGCCGCCGCTCGCCCTCGAACTTCGCCAACAGCACCTCTGGTTCCAGTAAATACTTGAAGCGATATTCGGCGAAATAAGCGAAGCGTGGGGCGATGATGCCCCGCAGTTCCAGTTGCACCAGGAGGGTCTTCAGCGGCAATTGGCGGATGTTGCTCTGATCGGACAGCTGGTTGAGCATCAGCTCCCATTGCCCATTCGAGCCCGCTTGCAAAAGCTCGTCGAGCACGCAGCGGATGCCCTCGCGTTCCGGCGTGTCGCCATAAACGAAGTTTTGCAGCACGTTGAGGCTGTCGCGATTGGCCAGTACCAGGCAATCCGACGGTTCGCCGTCGCGCCCGGCCCGGCCGATTTCCTGGCTGTAGTTTTCCACCGACTTGGGCAGGTCGTAGTGCACCACGTTGCGGATATCCGACTTGTCGATACCCATGCCGAAGGCAATGGTGGCGACGATGCAGTTGAGCTCGCCACTCATGAAGCGGCGCTGGATCGATTCGCGCAGCTCGTGGGCCATGCCCGCGTGGTAGGCACTGGCGGGAAAGCCTCGCGACGCCAAATGTTCAGCGACCTGCTCGGCGGTCTTCTGCTGAGTGACGTAGACGATGGTTGGTTGGCCGCCCTTGTCTGCCAGCCATTCCACCAGCCGCCGTTGCTTGTTGAACCCGCTGACCGGCTCAACCAGGAGGCTGAGGTTCGGCCGATAGAATCCGGTGGTCACCACGTCCTGCGCAGCAATGGCGAACTTGGCCTGCATGTCGGCGATGACCGGTGGCGTCGCCGTGGCGGTAAGCAGCAGTGTTTGTGGAATGTTGAATTGGCGCTGGTAGTCCGGAAGCTTGAGATAGTCCGGGCGAAAGTTATGTCCCCATTCGGAGATGCAGTGCGCCTCGTCTACCACCAAAAGCGAGATCGGCACCTGACTGATGAAGTGGCGGAAGCGCTCGTTCTTCAGGCGCTCCACCGAAATCATCAAGATTTTCAACTCGCCCGACTTGGCGCGCGTCATGGTCTCGTTGGCCTGCTCGCGGCTCTGTGCAGAATCGATGCTGGCCGCGGCGATTCCATGGCGGTGCAGAAAGGCCAGTTGGTCCTGCATCAGCGCCAAGAGCGGCGAGACGACCAACGTCAGGTGCGGTAGCAGCAGCGCCGGTAGCTGATAACACAGCGACTTGCCTGACCCGGTCGGGAAAATCGCGGCAGCCGAGCGCCCGGCCACCACAGTGCGAATGGCCTGTTCCTGGCCAGGGCGAAAGCCGTCGTAGCCGAAGGTTTGCTTGAGGGTCTGTTCGATCATGCTGAGTCACTCCTTTGACTGGAGGTCGGAGGGTAGCAAACGGAGGGGCTCGGCGTAGGGTGGATCACCCTTCACCGATCCACCAGAAAGGAGCCGATGGTTTTGAAAAGCCGGCGTCCCACGGCCAATGCGAAAACTGTCGTAGCGGAATGTCAGGCCGAGAGCCTGCTCGATCATGCCGGGTCGCTCGTTCGGCCGGAGCCGAAGGGCAGCAAAAGGAAGGAGACGGTACTGCAAAGCCGCGCGGCAGGAACGGTCAGCCGTCTGGAAAACGCGTGAAGGCAGCGCGGCAGCTGGTAATCCGGCCGAGCCAGCAACCGAAACGGCCAGCCGTTTAGATCAATGGGCGGCATTGGAATCGGCAATTATCGTTAGCAAGCTAGCAACTTCTACGATTGCCGGGCTCCTGAAAACAAGCACAAGCGCCGCCGGATCAGGTGATCCCGCCCCGCGAACAGGACATACCTATAGATCAAAAACAGGATTTCCTGCCATGCGCGTTACCCTTGCTACCGCTGCCCTGCTGCTCTCAGCCGCCTCGCTCGCTCACGCCAACAGTGCCGAAGCCGAGCCTTACACCTACGGCACCAAGCTTGATATCGCCTCGGTGATGACCATCAAAATCAAACCGACGCCTTACTGCGAAGTGACCGACGCGGTCATGACCTATCGAGATTCTTCCGGCGAAATCCGGAAACTGGCCTACCGGACACTCGCCGATACTTGCAAGAACCAGAACTGACCGGTGCGCAATAGCCGCTGCCGATCTGCCCGAGCAGGATCGGCGCGCCTCGCTTCAACCGTTTACTCTTGTGCGGAACCGGTTAGAACCGATCGCGAATGATCACTTCATCGAACGGCAGCTTGCCGATCCGCGGCTTCGGCTCGGCGGCTCGCTTGCCGACCGCGACCATCATGGCGATGACATGGTTTTCCGGCAGGTTGATGAGCTTGGCCACGGCATCGAAATCGAAGCCATCCATCGGGCAGGAATCCAGACCCTTTCCGCGTGCGGCGAGCATTAACGTCTGGGCCATCAGGCCGCAGCTGCGCATGGCTTCGTCACGCTGTACCTGAGGCTTGTCACGGTAGTAGTTGTCGATGGCACCGGCCATGTAATCCTGCACTTCGGCCGGAGCACCTTCCCAAACGCGACGGACATTCTTTTCCCAGCTATCGACCTGAGCGCATACCACCACCAACATCGAGGCATCGGTCATCTGCGCCTGATTCCAACCCACTTCACGGATTTGCGCGCGCAAATTTGGATCGCTCACCTCGACGAAGCGCACGTGTTGCAGGTTGAAGGCCGACGGGGCGAGCAGCGTCAATTGCAGCAGCTCGTCCTTTTCCTCGCGGCTAAGCTCGAAAGCAGGGTCATAGACTTTAACGGCGCGACGGGTCTGAATGGCTTCTTCGATCTGCATGGCGTAGCTCCAATAAAGGGATAAACGAGGCCGCTATGCTATGCGCAGCCAATCATCGAATCCATCTGCCTTGGCTGATGGAATCCATCAATCTGCCCGATGCGTTGGGTACCGGCGGTTCAGCGGTCAGCGCTGGCTTAAAGAGGTGAGATAAACAGCCACGCTGCGTCCCTGCGTTACAGACGAGGTAGAGCCAAGCCCCGCAACGTGCTCAACAGCTTGTCTTTAATTTCAGATGGCTCAAAAAAAGCCGCCCGTAGGCGGCTTTTCCAAGGCACGTGCGCTACAGCTTAGAGCTGCGGGCCGGCCGCCTTGATGGCATCAGAGACCTCGAACTTCTTGAAGTTCTCGATGAACTTGTTCGCCAGTTCCTTCGCTGCTTCATCGTAGGCACCGGTATCAGCCCAGGTGTTGCGCGGGTTCAGTAGCTGGGTGTCGACACCGGCGACGGCCTTCGGCACGTCCAGATTGATGATCGGAAGATGCTCGGTTTCCGCGCCAATCAGCGCGCCGCTCTGGATCGCCGCGATCACGGCACGGGTGGTGGGGATGTTGAAACGCTTGCCCACGCCGTAACCGCCACCGGTCCAGCCGGTATTGACCAGATAAACCTTCGAGCCAAACGCCTGGATGCGCTTGATCAACAGCTCAGCATAGACACCGGCTGGACGCGGGAAGAACGGCGCGCCGAAGCAGGTGGAGAAGGTCGACTTGATGCCGCTGCCAGAACCCATTTCGGTGGATCCGACCAGGGCGGTGTAACCTGAAAGGAAGTGGTAAGCCGCTTGTTCTTCGTTGAGGATCGACACGGGCGGCAGTACGCCGGTGAGGTCGCAGGTCAGGAAGATCACCGCGTTCGGTTCTCCACCGAGGTTCTTCTCGGAACGCTTCTCGACATACTCCAGAGGATAGGCTGCGCGGCTGTTCTGAGTGAGGCTGTCATCTGTGTAGTCGGCGACGCGCTCGTCATTCAGCACCACGTTTTCCAGCACGGTGCCGAACTGGATGGCCTTCCAGATCACCGGCTCGTTCTTCTCGGACAGATCGATGCACTTGGCATAGCAACCGCCTTCGATGTTGAACACCACACCGGTGCCCCAGCCGTGCTCGTCGTCGCCGATCAGGTAGCGTGACTCGTCGGCAGACAGGGTGGTCTTGCCGGTACCGGAAAGGCCAAAGAACAGGGTAACGTCACCGTCTTCGCCAATGTTGGCGGCGCAATGCATCGGCAGTACATCGGCTTCCGGCAGCAGGTAATTCTGCACGGAGAACATGGCCTTTTTCATTTCGCCGGCGTAGCGCATGCCAGCAATCAGGACCTTTTTCGCAGCGAAATTGATGATCACGCAGCCGTCGGAGTTGGTGCCGTCGCGCTCGGGAACACATTCGAAGTTGGCCACATTAAGAACCTGCCATTCATCTTTGCCGGCAGCGTTGTACGGCTCCGGGTTGATGAACAGCTGGCGGCCAAAGAGGTTCTGCCAGGCGGTGGCGGTGGTCATCTTGACAGGCAGGTAGTGACCTTCGGACGAGCCTACATGCACGTGGGATACGAAGTGGTCCTGCGCCTTGTTAAAGGCCTCGACGCGCTCCCATAGCGCATCGAATTTGTCGGCAGGGAATGGGCGGTTGATCGGGCCCCAGGCGATAGAATCCTGAGTGCTGGGCTCTTCAACGATATAGCGATCAGCTGGCGAGCGACCGGTCCGGTGGCCAGTCTTGACAACGAGCGCGCCATTGGCGGCCAGTTCACCTTCACCGCGCTTGATGGCTTCTTCGATCAACTGAGCGGTGCTGATATCAACGTACACGGCGTTAATAGCTTGCGTCATGAGCTTTCCGTCGGCCTAGGCCGAATCCTCCATGCTGTTGTAGCCCACCAAACAATGAACTACATCGAAAAAAAGTGCGCGCGATTATGACAGAAACGACGCTGCGCTGGGTATGAGGGCGTAATGGCGAAAAGGTTCTACGCCCCTCGCCCTTTAATGACGCGTGCCGGAAGGCCCTTGGGTTCCCGCACCAGCGAATAGCTGAGCGATATCGGCCGCATCGAAGCGGTAGCTGTGATTACAGAACTGGCAATCAATAGTGATGGCCCCGCCCTGCTCCTGCAGGAGCTCTTCGGCATCCTGCTGACCGAGGCTGATGACCGCATTCGCCGAACGCTCGCGCGAGCAGCTGCAGCGGAAAACGATTGAACGCGGCTCGAACAGGCGGACCTGCTCTTCATGGTAAAGACGATGCAGCACGGTCTGAGTATCGAGACCCAGCAATTCTTCGGTCGACAAGGTATCAGCCAGAGTGCGCAGGTGCTGCCAGCTCGCTTCGCGCTCTTCACCGCCCCGGATGCGATCAGCCGGCAGCTGCTGCAACAACATGCCGCAGGCACGGCGGCCATCGGCGGCAAGCCAGAAGCGCGTCGGCAACTGCTCGGACGAGGCAAAATAGTTCGACAGGCTTTCTGCCAAGGTCACGCCATCCAGCGCGACGATCCCCTGATAACGCTGCCCGTTAGCCGGATCGATGGTCATCGCCAGCACGCCTTCAGGCATCAGTTCGGACAAGGTCGCGCCTGGCGTCAGCTGCTCTTCGTGATACCGGGCGATGCCGCGCACCTCACGATCGCTCGAGCACTCGACCATCAGCAGAGGCACCGCGCCGGATGACCGCGCCTGCAGCACCATCAGACCGTCGAACTTCAACGTACCCACCAGCAAAGCCGCCGCCGCGAGCAACTCGCCCAGCAACTGGGCGACCGGCTCCGGATAGCTGTGCTTGGCAAGAACCTCGGCATAGCTGCGCTCGAGCCCAACCCACTCGCCACGCACATCGGTTTCGTCGAAAAGGAAACGCTGGGTGTAATCGGACATGCCAAGCTCATATTTAGTCAGGAATAAAACGAAAGCCTCAATTCTAGAGGCAGGCTCGCACCCGTCCAAGAAAAAGCGCCCCGATTCAAAAACGGACGCGACGAGCGCGGCGCCGTGGCAGACATAACGCACCGGCAGCCGACCAGCGGTTCGGACGACAGAAAATTCACGTCGTCAAGATAAAGGCGCCATCCAATTATCGGAAAAGGCACAGCTCCTCACAAAATTCAATCAAACTGGCTTTTGGCCAGTGATATCATTTTGATGTCAAGCTTCGACATCTCAGGTGCATCATGGAAGTTAGCGTCTTTGGTTCAGGATACGTCGGCCTGGTTCAGGCGGCCATTCTGGCTGATGTAGGTCATCAGGTCATATGTGCTGACGTCGACAAGCAGAAAATTGCTCAGCTGCAGCGGGGAATTCCCTCTATCCATGAACCCGGTCTGGCCGCCGTGCTCGAGGAGAACATCAAGGCAGGACGCTTGCATTTCACCACTCAGGCGAGCGACGCCGTGACTCATGGCAAAGTCATCTTCATCGCGGTGGGCACGCCGCCAAACGAGGACGGTTCTGCAGACCTGCAACATGTTCTGAGTGTCGCCCGCCAGGTTGCGGGCCTAATGGAGCAGGACCGCACGCTCGTGATCAAGTCCACTGTGCCGGTTGGTACGGCTGACAGAGTGCGAGCGGAAGTACGTGCAGCGCTTGAAGCGCGCGGCAAAACGCAGCTGAGCGCGTGCGTCGTTTCGAACCCTGAGTTTCTGAAGGAAGGCAGCGCAGTCGCCGATTGCAGCCGGCCGGATCGCATCATTATCGGGAGCCAGGACGTGTGCGCTCAGGCGCAGATGGCGGAGCTGTACGCGCCGTTCAATCGCAATCATGAACGCACAATGTACATGGACAACCGCAGCGCCGAACTGGTCAAGTACGCCGCCAATGCCATGCTCGCCACCCGCATCAGCTTCATGAACGAGCTGGCCAATCTGGCGGAAAGCTTGAGCGCTGATATCGAGGCGGTGCGCAAAGGTATCGGCTCGGACCCAAGGATCGGCTACCACTTCATTTATCCGGGTTGCGGCTTCGGCGGCTCGTGTTTTCCAAAGGATCTGAAGGCACTGATCCATACCGCAGAAGAAAACGGCCTCGAGCCCCGCCTGCTCAAAATGGTCACCCGAGTCAACGACGATCAGCGTCAAATCATGTTGCGCAAGCTCAAGGCTCAGTTCCCCGAAGGCCTGGCTGGCAAATCCATCGCCGTCTGGGGCCTGGCTTTCAAACCCAACACCGACGATATGCGAGAAGCACCGAGTCGCTATCTCATGGAGGCGCTCTGGGCAGAGGGCGCCCATGTACGAGCATTTGATCCGGAGGCGATGACTGAATGCCGCCGCATCTATGGCTATAGAGGTGACTTGGAGCTGTGCGCGACCCGCGACGACACCCTGCAGGATGCCGACGCGCTGGCGATCTGCACTGAGTGGAAAGCTTTCCGCGTGGTCGATTTCGACGAGTTGAAGAAAAAGCTCCGAGCACGTCTGGTGGTCGACGGCCGCAACCTGTTCAACCCTCAGCAATTGGCGAACGCCGGGCTGCATTACTTCGGCATCGGCCTACCCTATATCCGCCCCGCAAGCGCGTCGGTCCCAGCATGAAAATACTAGTGACCGGAGCAGCAGGTTTCATCGGCGCGCATACCACGCTGCGCCTGTTGCAAGAGGGGCATGAGGTTATCGGATTGGATAACTTCAACGATTATTACGACCCTCAACTCAAGGACGCACGGGTGCGCTGGGTGCGCGAAACGGCGGGCAATTTCCCACTGCACCGGATCGACTTGAAGGATGACCACGCACTCGAGCAGCTCTTCGCAGAGCATCGTCCGGAAGCAGTCATGCATCTGGCCGCGCAGGCAGGCGTACGCTACTCGCTGGATAACCCCCGCGCCTATCTGGATAGCAACCTCGCCGGGTTCCTGAACCTGCTCGAGGCCTGCCGCCGCCGCCCGGTGGCGCACCTGATTTTCGCATCCTCCAGTTCGGTATACGGGGCCAACCACTGCACGCCCTATTCAGAACAGCACAACACCGATCATCCGCTGTCACTCTACGCCGCCAGCAAAAAGGCCAACGAGGTGATGGCCCACAGTTATAGCCACCTGTTCGGTCTGCCGACGACCGGTCTGCGCTTCTTCACGGTTTACGGCCCTTGGGGCCGCCCGGACATGTCACCCGTGTTGTTCGCCAACGCCATCAGCCACGGTCAGCCACTCAAGCTGTTCAACCACGGCGAGCATCAACGGGACTTCACCTACATTGACGACATCGTCGAGAGTCTGGTGCGCCTGTTGCCGCTACCGCCTCGGCACGATCAACACTGGAACCGCGACGAGCCGAACCCCTCGACCAGCATGGCGCCTTGGCGCCTCTACAACATCGGCGGTAACCGCCCGGTTCATTTGCGCACCTACGTCGACACGCTGGCCCGCCTGCTGGGACGCGAGGCCGAGCTGCAACTGCTGCCGCTGCAGCCAGGCGATGTGATCAATACCTGCGCCGACGCCAGCGCATTGGAAGCGGCAATCGGCTTCACGCCATGCACTTCTTTGGATGAAGGCCTTGCGCGCTTCGTCGCATGGTTCCGGGACTATTACCTACGCCCGCTCTGCGTACCGATACTCGACGACTACTCCAGATCGCCCCTGCCCGATGGAGCAGTAGCATGATGGAGACATCCGTCGAAGAACTGGCGCCTGAGCAGGTCGCAGAAAAGCACCGGCCGGGCCGAGAAAAGCGCCGCAACCCGGCTTTGCGCAGGAAGATCGATGCTGCCGTCCTGCTTCAGCAGCGCGGCTGGCTGCTGGGCCGACCGGGTGGTACTCCATGGAGCCTTTCGCTTACCAAGCGCGTAACCGAAGCCCTGTCCGCCGCCCTGCTGCTTATAACGCTTTCACCGTTGCTGCTCGCGGTCGCGATCAGCATCAAACTCACCAGCCAGGGGCCAATCTTCTTCGTCCAGCAACGCACGGGCTTTCGTGGGCGCCGCTTCGGCATGTTCAAGTTCCGGACCATGGTCGTGAACGCCGAAGAGTTGAAAGAAGGACTGCGCCATCTGAACAAACACGGCACCGACTCGGTGGACTTCAAGATCGAACGCGACCCCAGAGTAACCGGCATAGGGCATTGGTTGCGGCGATCCAGCCTCGATGAGCTGCCCAATCTGTTCAATGTGGTGCGCGGCGACATGCGCCTGGTAGGGCCGCGACCGACTTCGTTCGACGCGCAGCGCTACCACAACCATCACCTCGCTCGGCTCAGCATCTACCCCGGTATCACTGGGCTCTGGCAGATATCCGGGCGCAGCGATATTGATTTCGAAGACCGTGTCGCCCTCGATTTGGCCTATATCACCCGGCAAAGCCCTTGGCTGGACCTGAAAATCCTCATCAAAACCCCTTTCAAGGTCGTCAGCGGCCATGGAGCAAGCTAATGGACGGTTCACTTCCGACCATCCGTCTGGACATCGCCACCCCCAGCGAAATCAACCTCGCCTCCACCGTCCTCGATCAGGACCAGCAGGTGCTGCTGCTGACCGCTGCCAATAACGGCTGCGGTGTGACGACAAGTGCCATCACCATGGTCCAGCAGCTCGCCGCGGCGTGCAGCGGAAAGGTTCTGCTGATTGATGCGAGCCTTTCATCCAACAGCATCACCTGCCAGCTGGGCCTGCAACAACAGCCGGGGTTCCTAGACCTGGGCGCTGGCAACGACCTGACGTCATTGGATGCTTGCCTGGTTGAGCTGCCCTCCTACCCGTTCCATTTGTTGCCCTTGGGCAAGCGCAGGAATGACGGCAACGGGCTGTCAGCCGAATCGCTAAGACAGCTCCTCGCGCAACTCAGCGAACGCTATCGCTTCGTGGTGATCGACGGCGAAGCCGTCTACACCGGCGGCGACACGCTAACCATCGGTTCGCTGGTAGACGGTGTGATCCTCGTAGTGCGCGCCGAAGAAACGCGCTGGGAAGTCGCACAGGCCGCCGCGCAGCGGCTCGCGCAGGCCGGAGCCAAGCTGCTGGGAAGCGTGCTTAACGCACGCAAGTACTACATGCCCAAATGGGTCTATGACCAACTCTGAGCAGCCATGATGAATCTCAAACCGATACCCCTGCTTCTTGCTCTGGCCGGCTGCTCCAGCCCGGCCGTGCAGCACATGCCTGCAGAAATTGTGACAGCCGCACCCGCCGATGCGCTGCGCACCGAAGTGTTCCAGATCGAAAAGACATTGCGTCCTCAGGACGTGTTGGACGTGATCTTCTATATCGACCACACAAGCCCGCAGGCTTACCGTATCCAGGCCGGCGATCAGGTGGAGATCAATTTTCTCACTGCACCTGAGCTCAGCGGCACCAAGCTGGTCATGCCCGACGGCACCATCGAGCTGCCTTACGCCGGTACGCTGGCGATCGCCGGCATGACGGCCATGCAGGCCCAGGACAAGGTCATCAGCAGCTATCGGACGATTCTCAAGCGCCCGGTTGTTTCGTTGTCGATACCGCGGCCGCTCACCGCCGAGGAAAACCTGCGCCTGACCCTGAACCATCCGGCCACAGGGCTGAGTCGCGAGATCACCGTTGGCTCCGATGGCCGTGCCATGTTTCCGCTCATCGGTGCGGTCGAGCTCCAGGGCATGACTCTCGCCCAGCTCAACAGCACGCTCAACGAGCGCTACGCCGCGCATCCAGCCAACGTGCAAGTGGACGCGCTGCTCAAGAGTACCGCCGCCAATGAGATCTTCGTGCTCGGCGAAGTGACCCAACCAGGCGTCTATCCGATCCGGCGGCCGGTCTCGGTACTCGAGGCGCTTACGTTGGCGCACGGCGCCAACCCGCTGGCGCGCCTGGATTCGGTGGTGATCATGCGACGCAAGGGCGACCAGATGGAGGCCCGGCTGTACGACGTTGGCGACGCGCTGAACGCCTCGGCCGACACCTTCGCCTATCTGCAACCGGACGACCTGCTTTACGTGCCGAAAACCAAACTCGCACGGGCCGGGGAAATCAGCCAACAGGTCGCCGATGTGCTGCTGTTCAACGGAATCGGCTTCGGCTTCTCGTACCGGGTCGACAATAAGGAAGACGACAATTGAACAGGCTGCAGGTCATGTCTCCGAAAGAAAACTATCTGCATGAATTTCTGCGGATTTTCTTTGCCAACCGCCAGCTGATCAAACGGGTCTTCCTGGTATTTGCCGTCATCACGCTGTTGATGCCGCTGGTGCTCAAGCAAACCTTCGACATCACTGCCGAAGTCCTGGTGCAGTCCAAAAAGCTGCCCCAAAGCGACGCGAACACGGCCCTGAGCCAAGAGACGGACAAGTTCCTGCCGCCCTCGCTGGCCGACATGGAAACGGAAAGCAACATCCTTCGCTCGCCCTCGCTAATGCGCGAAACCGTTCGCCAGCTGCACAACGAAGGTGTGTACAGCCCGAGCCAAGGCGTGTTCCACATGCTGGTGCTCGAACCGCTGCGCACCTATGTCGCCAACCCATTGCGA
This sequence comes from Stutzerimonas stutzeri, assembly GCF_000590475.1. Classification (NCBI taxonomy): domain Bacteria; kingdom Pseudomonadati; phylum Pseudomonadota; class Gammaproteobacteria; order Pseudomonadales; family Pseudomonadaceae; genus Stutzerimonas; species Stutzerimonas stutzeri. The sequence goes on from NZ_CP007441.1 coordinate 4,479,734, forward strand.
GAATACGTCATCAACCCGCTGCGCGACGCGTTGGGACTTGATATCGACCCGGTACGTGACGGGACCATCGACGCCATGACCGAGCAGGCCAGCGCAGCGCTTACCGTGGAAACCCTGCCCGGGTCCAATGTCATCTCGGTGAGTTACAGCTTCCCCGATCCCGAACTGGGCACCATGCTGGTCACCCGGCTCTTGGAAAACTACCTCAAGAGCCGCCAGAACCTGCAGTCCAACGACCTCCCGGAGTCTTTTTTCGAGCAGAAAAAGAGCCAGTATCAGGTGCGCATCGGCGAACTGGAGGAGCGTCGCAGGGGCCTGCTCGAGAGCATTGGCGCATCGGACCCCAAGGAGGAGATCACCTTCCGCCTGAATGCGATCAACACCGAAGAACAGGCACTGAACCTGTACCGTGACCGCTTTTTGGAAAACCAGCGCTGGCTCGACTATCTCACCACCAATCTGGCGGCTGCCCGTAAGGCCAGCTTCAATGACGCGACCTTCCCGTTCACCTTCACCCACACGGTGGACAACGCCGCCTATGAAGACCGAGAGATCAAACAGCTCGGCGAAAAGCTGATCGACCAGGTCAGCAGCTATGGCAACGCCACCGCCTCGTTCCAGGAGGGCAGCCTGCCGGTACTGCAGCAACGCGAGCGGATCGCCCGTACGCGCGACCAGTTCCTCAAGGTTGTGGAGAACCGCATCCTCGAGCGCAATAGCGAGCTCGTCACGCTGCAACAGGTGATTGCGCAGAAGACCGAGCGCATCGGCCAATACAAGGCCCGCGTAGGGGACCTGCAGAACGTACAGGCACAACTTCGTCTTTTCGACACGGAAATCGATGCGCTCCACAAGGCCTTCTTCACCTATACCCAGCGATATGAGGAGAGCCGCTCGCAAGGTCTGCTCGACGGCAGCGCGTCCAATGCGCGAGTGCTCAGTTGGCCATACGAACCGGCAGAGCCGGCCTTTCCCAAGCCTATGCTGATTCTCCCGCTCGGCCTGCTGACCGGCTTGATGCTCGCCGTAGCGCTCGGCTACCTGCGCGAATTCTTTGATCATCGCTTCAAGCATCCGGCGCAGTTGACCGAACACCTCGGCTTACCTGTGTTGATGGTGATCAACGAGAAAGAGATTCCACAACCACCGGCACCGAAGGCCTGGAGCTGGCCATGGGTTTGGTACTGGATACGTCAGTGAACGAAGTGGAGCGACCAGCGGCCCTGCCGGTCATTCATCTGATCAGCAGTGGCGGTTTCTACGGCGCGGAACGCATGCTGCAGGATCACTGCCTGGCCATGCAGGGCCGGCATCAGGTGGTGTTCCTCGACGCACCCATGGGGTTGATCGAGCGCTTTCGCCAGGCAGGTGTGGACTGCCTCGCCTGCCGGAGTCTGGGCGCCTTGCTGCATCATGTGCGCCAGCGCCGCAGCGAGCAGCCATTGATCAATACCCATAATTTCAAGGGCATGATCTACGGCTGCATCGCTGCCACGCTGTTTGGCCTGCCCCTGGTGACCACCCAGCACGGCTTCACCCCACGTAGCCCCAAGCAGCGCTTCTACACCTGGGTGAGCCTGCAACTGTGCCGCCTGCCGCCGGTACGCCAAGTGGTCTGTGTCGCTGATAGCATCGAACGCATCCACCGTGCGGCAGGTATTCGCCAGGACAAGCTCCAGGTGATTCCTAATGGTCTGCCTGAACCAACCGCCCTGCCCGCCGGAGATCGCACCGAGGCGCCCCGGATCGGCTACGTCGGTCGCCTCAGCGCCGAGAAGGGCCCCGATCTGTTTCTCGACGCGTTGATCCCGCTGTGTCAGCGCCACCTCGACTGGAGTGCCGTTCTGCTGGGTGATGGCGCTGAACGTGAACATCTGCAGGCGCGCATCGATGCCGCCGGCCTGGCGGAACGCATTCGTCTGCCGGGCTATCAGCAGGATATGCCCGCCTGGCTTGGACGGCTGTCAGCACTGGTGATCAGTTCGCGCACCGAAGGCACTCCGATGGTGCTGCTCGAAGCCATGCAGGCACGGATTCCGGTGGCAGCGTTCGCGGTCGGCGGCATACCGGACATGCTCAGCCACGGCCACGACGGCCTGCTGGCGACACCCGGCGACACCGCATCCCTGGCCGAGCAGGTCGAGCGTCTGATCTGCGAGCCCGGCCTTGCCGAGCGCTTATCTGCTCAGGCGCATTCGACACAGCGCAGCCGCTATCACCTCCCCCGGCTCGCCGAGCGCTGGGCGCAACTGTACTACCGAGCCAGAGGGCTGACAGGATGATCGCAACGGCGGCCATGGGCGGTGTGCTGGCACTGCTTTGCCTGGGCTTACTGGCCAGCCCGTGGCCCTTCCTCGCGCCTTTCGTGGTGTTAGGTCTGGCGGGCCTGGCGGTCCTGTACCGCCGTCCCGCCTGGGGACTGCTTGCCATCGCCGCGCTGGTGCCATTCGAGGGGCTGTTCAAGGGCAGCGAATTCACCGGAGCCAAGCTGCTGGGCGTCTCGATGATCGGCATCCTCGCCGTGCAGTTGCTGTTACGACAGATGCCAGCCGAGCGTTTGCGAAACAACCTTTGGCGGCCGCTTTCGCTGTTCATCCTCGCCTATCTGATCAGCCTGATGTTTAGCGAACGATATGGCCTATCCTTCGGCCACCTGCGCGAGCTGGCCGTGGGTCTGGCGCTGTTTTTCATTACCGTGCTGGTCGCCGCGGAGCTGGACCTGAAAATGCTGTTCAGGCTGGTCTCGCTGAGCGTGGCCGCAACCTGCGCGATGGCGTTGGTATCGGCCAAGCATCAGGTCGGCGGCCGGGCAATCGGCCTACTCGAAGATGCCAACTATTTCGCCCTGTTGATCGCCTTTGCCGCGCCAATGTCCGCCTGGCTTGCGCTGCGTGCGCGCCACCTGCTGACACGACTGGCCTGGCTGGCGGTCACCCTGTTGTTACTGGCGGGGATGACCAAGACCGACTCCCGCTCTGGACTGGTGGTGCTGGTCGGCTGCTTATTGATCGGACTCTGGCATCACCGCGCCGAGCTAAGCCAGATCCGCTCGCGGCATTTCGGCTTCGTCCTGCTGGGAGCGGCCATTGTGATACCCCTGGGTCTGATGTCGCTGCCGGCCGATTACGTGGCGCGCATCAAATCGCTTGTCGAACTCAAGTCCGGCATCAATGCCCACCAGGACGCTTCCCTCGGGCGTCGTGCTTCCTATCTGGTCGTCGGCGGCCAGATGATCCGCGACAATCCGCTGGCCGGCAGCGGCCCGGGCACCTTCCCGGTGCACTACGCGGCGACCGGCTTTGCCAAGGCGTTTTCGGAGGAGGCCGGCACCGCCGATCTCTACCGTCGGGCACACAATACCTATCTGGAGTTGTTCAGCGAGATTGGTATACCGGGCGGCTTGTTATTCACTGCGCTAATCCTGTTCGGTCTTCGCAACTTCGAGCGAGCACGGCAGGCGTCGCAAGCGTGCGGCGATGCCGAACGGGCCGACCTGGCCACGCACCTGGCCCTGAGCTTTCTGGCGGTGGCATTGTTCTTGATGTTCCTCAGTGCACCCAACCACAAATACCTGTGGATCATGCTCGGGCTGTCCGGCTATCTGAGGCTCGATGCTGAAGCCCGGCTCGCCCGCATGAGGCACACCGCGTGAACGGAATCAGCATCGTCATCCCCATGTTCGACGAGGCCCGGCACATCGTTCGGACCCTGAAGGCTGCGCGGGCCGCCGCCGACGCTGCGGAGCTCGCCTGTGAGCTGATCGTGGTGGACAACGGCTCGCGCGACGAAGGGCCGGCGCTCGCCGAGGCAGGCGGCGCTCGCGTATTGCATCAACCTGGTCTTTACATTGGCGCGCTGCGCAACCGCGGCGCCGCCACCGCCCGATATGACAGCCTGGCCTTTCTCGATGCCGACATTGAAGTGCCGCTCGATTGGTTGCGGCAATGGACATCCCGCGCGGAGCGCGGCGATGCCGACGTGCTCGCCCTGGCGTGCGATACGCCCAGGCAAGCCCCTTGGTATGCCCGCGCCTGGCAGCGCCGCAGTCTGCCGGCCGCCGCCGAGCAACGTCCAAGCTGGCTGCCCAGCGCCAATCTTTGCCTGCCTCGCGATGCCTTCGAAGCCGCCGGCGGATTCAACGAGCAGTTGCGTACCGGAGAAGACAAGGATTTCGGCCTGCGCCTGCACGGCCTGGGTGCACGCCAGCTGTTGCTGAAATCGCCCAGCGTACTGCACTGGGGTTACGAAGCCTGCTGGAGCGAATGGTTCGGCAAGGAGCTCTGGCGTCAGGGCAGCCACTTGCAGTTGCTGCGCACCCGGGCGTATGCCCACTGGCGGCTGTTGCGTTTTCCAATGCTCGCGCTGAGCAACTGGCTGCCGACATTGCTGGCGCTATCGTCAATCGTCGGTGGCCTGCTCCCGCTGGCACTGGTGTTCGGAGCAGTCAGCACAGCGCCGGCGCTACTGCTCAGCCTGCGCCAAAGTGTCCGTCAGGGTGACCCGACGCTTACGCTGCAACTGTGGATTCTGCATTGGCTGCGCCTGCATCTCGCCGGCGGGGCCTTCCTGTTTAGCTTGTTCAATTGGACCGCCAGGAGACCTGCCCGTGGCTGATTTGGTGTTCTGGCTTTGCCTGTTGCTCCCGGCCTACGCCTATCTGGGTTACCCGTTGACTCTTGCGTTGCTTGCCGTATTCACCCGAGTCAAGCCGCTACTCCCCAGCGAGCCGTTGTCCGTCAGCGTGGTCATCGCAGCGCACAACGAAGCAGCACACATCGAGCAAAAGTTGCGAGCACTGCTGACGCAGGACTATCAAGCCACGCGCTTGCAGATCATCGTCGCCAGCGATGGTTCAAGCGATGACACCGTCAGCCGCGCCCGCGCGTTGGAAGACTCCAGCATCCAGGTGCTGGATCTGCCACGCGGTGGCAAGGCCGCCGCGCTGAATGCGGCCGTCGCATTGGCCGACGGAGACGTGCTGGTGTTCACCGATGCCGACAATCAGTGGAACGAGCGCACCCTCGGCCGGTTGCTGGCCCCTTTTGCGGATCCGGACGTAGGCTGCGTCGGTGGACACATGGTCATTCCCGACCCAGGCCATGCGCTGAGTCTGGGCGATAGCCTGTACCGTCATTACGAAGCCTGGCTGCGCCGTGCCGAGAACCGCACCGGCTGCATGGTATCCACTGACGGCGCGCTGCTCGCATTGCGCCGCGAGCTGTTCCAGACAGTGCCAGCACAGGTCAACGACGACTTCTTCCTCAGCACCTGCGCACCCGTGGCAGGGAAGCGTATCGTCTATGCCGACGATGCGGTCGTACTCGATCAGGGCGTGGACGAGATCGGCAAGCAGTTCCGTCGTCGTTTGCGCGTTACCGTCGGTGGGCTGCAGAGCCTGGCCTGCCGCCGTACGCTGATGAATCCCTTACGTCACGGGTTCTATGCGGTAGCGCTTGTCAGTCACAAACTGATTCGTCGACTGGCGCCAGTCCTGCTCGTTCCGCTGCTACTCAGCAGCGTCTGGCTGCACGACACTGGACCGTTCTACCGACTGTTCGTGATCGCGCAGCTGGCCGGCTATGCAGTCGGTCTATTAGGATTGCTCGACACCCGTGGCATCCTGCCCAAGCCATTCCGGCTGGCGGCCTTCCTGCTTGTGACCCTGGCCGGAATGTGCGGTGGCCTCTGGCAATTCCTGCGAGGACACAGCTATCAGCAATGGAATCCTCAGCAGAATCGCTAAGCCATGACTCCCTCTCAAACGTGCAAGGCCACACTCGGTTGGCTTCAGTTCAACAGTCCCGGCGGACGCAACAAGCTTCGCGGTGCACGCCTGATTCTCATGCTGCACCGCGTGCTGGCCGACGACAACGCAGCGGCCTTGCCTCACCGGGCCGAGCTCTGTATCGGCCAGCTGGCCTTCGCCCGCCTGCTCGCTTGGCTGCGGCAGCACTTCGTATGCGTTCCACTGGAAGATCTGCTCACCGCCCCCTCGGATGGCCTGACCCGGATCGCGCTGACATTCGATGATGGTTGGCGGGACAACGCGGAAGTGGCTTATCCGCTGCTCGCCCACTATCGGGTACCCGCCAGCATCTTTCTGTCGACCGATTTCATCGGCAACCCGCGGGGGTTCTGGTGGGAAAGCATCGGTGAAACCCTGTGGTGCAGCGCTGGCGCACCGGCCCGAAGCCTCTTGCTGCAACGCTTGGCCGAGTGTGGCGCGCCACCGTTGCCGGCAAACTTCGACTCCCTTCCCGAACGGCGCCGCAGCCGAGCCCTGGCGATCTATCTACAATCGCTCAAGGCGCTACCTGCCACGACGCTGCAACACCTGGCCAACGCCTGCCCGCAGGAAGCACTGCATGCGATGAACTGGGAGCAAGTCGCCGAGCTGGAGCGTTCCGGCTGGGTACGCTTCGGTCCGCACGGTGCCGGGCACGGTATTCTCACGAAACTGGACGATGCAGCCTTAACCGACGATCTGCAGCGCAGCCATCTGGCGCTTGCAACGCATTGCCAAACACCGCTACCGATCTACTGCTACCCCAATGGCGATCACGACAGCCGCGTTCGCCAGGCAGTCGCTCAGCTCGGTTACCGGCGCGCCCTCGGTACCCATCCCGGGCTCTACCGTGACGGCGATGATCCTCTGGCATTGGCCCGCATCGGTGTCAGTCACCCAATGGCTCGTCATCCGGGGCTGTTCGCCTGGCGCCTGATGCGGAGCCTGGCGCAGTGAGCCGACATCAATATTTGCGTCATCTCGCGTTGAGCGTAGGCACTCGCCTGGCCATGATCGGCCTGCGATTGCTGCGCAACGTACTGCTCGCACGAATTCTCGGCCCCTCCGAGCGAGGTTTGTTCGCGTTGCTCAGCGCTCTGCCAGATCTGCTGGCTGCGCTTACCAGCGGCGGGTTGAATACGGCGCTGGGCTATCAAGCCGCCCAGCAACGCGCCATGGGCCTGCTACTCACGCAAATAGTGGTGTTCGGCTGCCTTTCGGCCGGCCTTTTGACGCTGTGCGGGGTCCTGTTGGCCGATCAGTTCGGCTCGGAGCTGGATACCGCGCGCCAGCTCGGGCCGCTGATCTGGATCCTGCTGCTCGCGGTACCACTGACCGTCCTCAAGAGCGGCTTGCTGACGCTGCACAATGCCGACGGCCGAGTCACTTCGTTCAACGCCCTTCGGCTGCTCGAATCGGCGGCGCCGCTGGTGTTGTTCCTGGCACTCTTCTGGATGTGGAAAGACGCGGCGTTGCAGGCCGCGGTGGTCAGTTGGCTACTGGGCATAGCGCTGGTGGCGGTAGCGGGCTGGTACTGGCTTGGCCGCTTCCATGGATTGCGGTTGCGCTGGGACGCGAGCAGTCATCGGGAGCTGCTGCGATACAGCAGCAAGAGTCACCCCGACGTCTTGTTCCAACAGGTGCTGTTGCGCTCGGACTACCTGTTCATCGGCGCTTTTATCGGCAGCGAAGCGTTGGGTTACTACGCAATGGCCACTGCAGCCGCCGAGCTGCTGCTGATCGTACCGGAGGCAGTGACTACCCCGCTGATGAAGCGCCTGCTCAGGCAAGGTGAAGGCATCAAACAGCTCACCCCGTTCGCGTTGCGTGTCACCGCTACCGTGATGCTGGTCGCCTGTACAGGCATGGCGTTGTTGGGCCAGTGGCTGATCGTAAGCCTGTTCGGCGTGAACTACGCGCCCGCCTATCCCGCCCTCTTAGCCTTGCTGCCTGGCCTGTTCGGTCTGTGCTATGCCAGCATTCTGCGCCTGGACCTGCTTGGCAAGAACCGGCCGGGAAGCGTATCGCTGATAATGGGCGCCGGTGCAGCGCTCAATGTGTTACTCAATCTACTGTTGATCCCACCACTGGGGATCGTTGGTGCCGGCCTCGCATCCTCAGTGGCGTATCTGGCGGTCAGCCTGGCGATGCTGCTGTTCTATTGTCGGATCAGTCAGGTGCCACTGATCCATACGCTGTTTATCCTGCCAAGCGATATCGCCCGGCTGCGCCCGCTTCTGAAGGGTGGGGAGGTCACGACATGAAGCGAATCATTGCACTCCTGGTAGGCCTGCTGTCCAACCCGATCGTTGCGGCCGACCTTAACTGGCAAGCGCTGCGCGACGGCACCCTGTACCTCTACCCGCAAGGTACCCAACAACTGCAAATCAGCTGGCACCCCGCCTGGCAAGCGGAAGCCAATGAAGAGCACCTTTATCTGGTCGATGGCCGAGGCCAGTTGCTGGCGGACCGGACTATCCTGGCGAGCGAAACGAGTGGGCAGCAGCGGTGGTCCCTCTCCGAAGCCTCGGCCCCGTATCGCCTGGAGATCCCGGGATACAGCTTTCGCGACTACCAGGTCAGCCATACCGACAGCGTCGCTGCCATGCTCGAGCCGGTGAAGTTGCATTTCAGCGCTGACGTCAGCCGTAACGTGACTTTGTATTTCCACACTCGCGCCGGTGAGCGGGCCGTACTGGCTGGCAAGTATCACGGCGGCGTGCAGTCACTACAGGCACGCCGGCTGGCGGACGGGCAGCAAGTGTCGCTGATGCTCAAAGCCTACGACACCTACTCGCATTTCGATCAGGTCGCCCTTCCTGTGTCAAAACAGGACCAGGTCTGGCAATTGAAGCTGGTGGGTAGCGGTAAAGCGGCCTTCTGGCTCGATGGGACGCCCAACTTGTTCGCCCAGCGTCCCGATCATCTGCGAGCTCCGCACTGGGATCCAGGCGAGGTCCGACTCAGGCTCGACGACGTCGTGCTAGGCCCCGCGCCGTCAGTCGGTATCGAATTACCCTATGCCGCTCCACCGGAGTCGGCATTTGCCGCGCTGGATCTGCTCAAGCCGCAAGCTGGCGGCTATTACAGCTTTGTCGACGTGTTGAGCCAGCAGCCCGACAGAGAGCGCCCGTTTCGCGAGATCTACCAGGAACGCTTCGGCATCGAGCGCAGCGTCACATTGCTAGCAGGCAGCGGCCGTAGGGCAGTGCTGATGGCCGATGCGACCACCCTCTCCGGTCTCGCTGCCTGGCTGGATGACAGCCGTGCACTCGGTGGCGGCCTGCATTACCTTGCCGTTGCCGACGAGCCGAACCTCAACTATCCGGACTTCGACAGCTTCGAACGCTATTTCGCCGTACTCAGTCGGCAGATCCGCGCCAGCACGGGTGCTTATGCTGCAGGTGTCCGCATTGCGATGCCGGCCAGCTCCCGACTGGTCAACGGGCCGACACGCGACAACGCGGCACAGCGCCGCGGGGCGGGCTGGGCCACGCGTCTACTGGCGCGCCACGGCTCATACATCGACGCCCTGGCCTGGCATGAGTGGATGGTGCGCGATCTGCTCGCTACCCGCGTCTACCGGGACAGCGTCCTCGCTGCAGCGAAACTGGTCGGGCTGGATGAACATGCCCGGCCGCGCAAGGCATTGCTCCTGGACCAGACCAATATCTCCAGCGGATCGAGTCTCAGCCCCTACGAGCAGAACACGCATTTCGCCTCGCTCTGGTGGGCATCGGTCGTCATCAACGCGTCACAGGACGGTTTGCTGGATATGATCAATTACTTCCAGGCCGCCGACGAACCGGATTACCCGAAAGGCATGCTGCGCGCAGACGGTCAAGGCGGGTACGCACTCAAACCGGTAGGCCTGGCGCAGGCGTTCATCGCCAGGCATTGGGGCAACCGGGTCGTGAAAATGGAAAATGACGCATTCGAAGTCGACGCCTTGGCACTGGATGCGCCGACCGAGGGTGCGGTGCGACGTCGTGTGCTGGGCGTAAACAAGGTGCCTCGAGAGCAGAAGGTACGCATCGAAGCGGTCAGTTGTGCCAACGCGTTCCGGTTGACACTGTTCGGCCCGGACAGCACCGAGCGCGAAGGACGCTGGCGCTGTGACCGGGACACCCTCAGCTTTTCTCTGCCGGGAGAAACGCTGTTCTCGATGGATTGGGAACGACCATGACGGAATCACTCACCCTGCTCGGCAAGATTAGGCGCAAGGGCCTCATTGGGAGCGCTCGACTGCTATGGGCACGTTACGTCTATCGCCACGATGAACTGATCTGGATGGAGCGCGCGTTGGATTTGCCCGCGCCTCGTTATCCTCGCCAGAGCAGCTGGCGGAAGGAACGTATCACGGAGGCGCTACTGCCGGCGTTCGATCGCTATTTCGCGGCATACACATCGGGACTCCTGTCGCTCATCCGCTCCGATAGCCTCGGTGAAGCCTATCTCGACGCGGATGGCCAGGTAATCGGCATGGCGTGGTTCAGTCGAAGTGACTATTACGATGACCAGACCTACCACTGCTGGCTGCGTCTGCCGCCCGGTCGCATCTATCAGTTCGCCGGAGAAGTGGCGCAGCCCTATCGGGGTACGGGCATGGCGGTGCTGTTGCAGCGAGACCCATGGCAAGCCTTTCTGGCTGAGGGTTTCAGCCACACGCGGGCAGTGGTCAACATGAACAACCAGCCCGCGCTGAAAATGCACGTGAAGCTGGGATTCGAGGAAGTGGGTGAAAGCATTCACACCTATTGCCTGTTCAATTGCCTGAACTTCCATCGCTATGCCCGATATGACGGCAAACGTCTCCAGCACATACGCAAATCCAAATTCAACATCCGCAACACCCAGCCGACCACGGCGGAGCACCACGAATGACCGAACGCCTGGAGTGGCAAACAAGCCTGTGCTCACCGAAGTTTCCCGCAGTGGCGTATGAAGCACTGTGCGAGCAACTGGCACAAAGCACGCCGTTCAATCGTCTGGCCTGGTTGCAGGCTGCCGAGCGTGAACTCGCTCCCACGTGCTCGCTGCAGGTGTTGTTGCTCTGGCAGAGCGATCGGCTGGTTGGTTGCATCCCGCTGATCTGCTGTCCACTTCGCGTGTTCGGCGTGACGATCAGTGAAGTCAGGCACCTGGGCCATCCGCTGAGCGACCGGGTCGGCTTGATGCTGGACGTAGGTGCCGACCAGCTGCTCGAACCGGCCTTGATGGCCATTCGCAGGCGAATGCCCCATGCGCGGCTGCAGCTCAACGAAATTCCTGCAAGCCCGAAACACCGCAATTTGCTCGAACACTGGGCTAGCCAAAGCTGGCAATGGGAAGCGCGCACCAGCTGTCGCGTGCCGGAACATCAACTGAGCGAAGCCGATCGCCAGGAGGTCGCGGGCGATACCCGCTACAAGCTGCGCCGCGCACGCAAACGTGCGCAAGCTTGCGGCGCCGTAGTGAAACGACTCACGCCCGATGCAACGACCATTGGCCCGTGCCTGGAACAGCTCGCCATCGTCGAAGACGCAAGCTGGAAAGGCGATGACGGAATTGGAATCTTCAGCCCAGGCACCCACCGGGACTGGACCATCAAGGGATTCACAGCACTGGCTGCGGAAGGCCGAGTCCGTGTGGTGCAACTGACGCTCGAGGGCCGCTGCATCAGCTATCGCCTCGGCCTGCTCGATCAGGGTCGGCTATACGATTACAACCTTGCATTTTTGCCCGAATACGCTTCGCTGGGTAGCGGCCGACTGTTGCTGGACGAGTGGTTCCATTGGGGGCTCGATGAAGGCTGGGATTACATTGACGCCTCACGGATCAGCCTGCACCAGTCCAGCCATCAACTTCATGAGCGCATGACAGGTCAGGTCGAGCATCTGCGATGGAGCTTCTATTCTCGCAGACCTGCCGGCATCGCGCTTGGGCTCGCCTACGGATTGTGGGTACGGATCAAGCCGCGGCTGCAGGCGTGGCGTAGCCGGCGTCAGACCAAGGCGCCGAACGCAGCCGCATCGAGCAACCTTCCTGCTGACTCATGAGAACCGGTATGCCATTCAGAGTGATCATCAACGCCGATGACTTCGGCCTGTCGAGCGTAAACAATCAGGTGATCGCCGCTGCCTTCCGTCAAGGGGTGATCAGTTCGGCAACGTTAATGGCCAATGCTCCTGCCTTCGAGGCAGCTTGCCAACTTATCAAGACGGAGCGCCTTCGCGGTCGCATCGGCCTGCATCTGAACCTAACCTATGGACGACCTCTGACTGAGGCCATTACCCAGTATCGAGAGTTCTGTTCGCCTGCGGGAGAATTCGACCTAAGTCTCACGCAGCGCTGCCTTTGGCTTTCCCGACCGGTCCGCAAGGCGGTACGTCAAGAAATCCAGACGCAGTGGCAACACTGTCTGGACCAGGGAATTCGGCCAAGCCATCTGGATTCCCATCAACACGTTCACAACCTGTGGCCGGTGGGCGAAGAGCTCGCACGCTTCGCCGCCGAGCAGAACGTGCCCTTGCGTCCGGCACGTAACCTGGGGCGCAACATCAGCCTGCCCAAGCGTCTGTTCAAGCGGTTACTCAACCGCCGCCTGCGCCAGCTTGCCGGGCGAACTGCGGACTTCTCTTGTACCCCCTTCGATCTCACGAACACTCGGTTGCCCGCGCATGGCACCCTGGAAATCATCGCCCATCCAACCCAACTAGCGGATGGCTTCGGCGACGAATACCTGGACGCCGAAATCCGTCTGGACGAACTGCTGCAACGTAGCCTTCCCAAGGTTCAGCGTATTGGGTATGCCCAGCTCTGATCAGCCTTCAGAACGAAAGCGCTGCAAGGCGCGACGCTGCTTCTTGCTCGGCCTGCCATCGGTCTCGACGCCGAGGGTACCTGCCTTGCGCATAGCCGCTGCGTTTTCCCGCCGGGACAGGCTTTCGGCCGTTTCTTCGTATAACAGTTGCGCTTCCGGCGCGCCCTTGCGCACGGCCGACAAGGCGCGAATGACCACGGTGCGTTCGTCGAAGCCGGCGCGAATCACCAATTCTTCGCCGAGCTTGGGTTCCTTGCTCGGCTTGCAGCGCTCGCCACGGCAGTGCACCTTGCCGCCCTCAATGGCAGCCTTTGCCAGCGCCCGCGTCTTGAAGAAGCGCGCGGCCCATAACCACTTGTCCAACCGGACCTTGCCGTCATCTTTTTCGCTCATCACTCAACTCGGTTAGCCGTCTTGTTGTCATAGATTCGTACAGGTAGATGCGGTTGTCATGCACCCCGTCTAGAATGCGCGGAAATCTACTGGGTACGCTTTTGTTGAACAGTCCTGACCTCCAAACAGTCATCGGTTTGCGCGAATGGATCGCTCTGCCCGAGCTCGGCGTGGTCGGCCTGCGCGCAAAGATCGATACCGGCGCGAGCACCTCCGCCTTGCATGCGACCGACATCAGCGAATTCAAGCGCGATGGCGAACGCTGGGTCCGTTTCACGGCGCACCTGGGTACATTGGTACAGAGCCGCCACCGCTGTGAAGCGCCAGTAGTCGCACGCAAGACGATCAAAAGTTCCAATGGCCATGCACAAACCCGCTATGTGGTGCGCACGCTGTTGGCGCTGGGCTCTCATCTGTGGGCCGTGGAATTTACCCTTACCTGTCGCAAGACCATGCGCTATCGCCTGCTGCTGGGGTCAAAAGCCCTGATGGACGGCAAATGGCTGGTCGACCCTGCACGCACCTACGTGCAGGAAAAACCCCAGACCCTTACCTCTCCCGGTGCCCAATGAAAATCGCCGTGCTGTCGCGCAACCCACGTTTGTATTCGACCCGCCGCCTGGTGGAGGCTGGCCAACAACGTGGCCATGAGGTCGTCGTGATCGACACCCTGCGCGCCTACATGAATATCGCCAGTCACAAACCCCAGATTCACTACCGTGGCCGTCCGCTGGAAGGTTTCGATGCGGTGATCCCGCGGATTGGCGCCTCGGTCACCTTTTATGGTTGCGCCGTGCTGCGCCAGTTCGAGATGCAGGGCGTCTTCCCGCTCAACGAATCGGTGGCCATCGCCCGCTCAAGGGACAAGCTGCGCTCGCTGCAATTGCTGGCGCGACGCGGCATCGGCCTGCCGGTGACCGGCTTCGCCCATTCGCCGGATGACATCGCCGACCTGATCAGGATGGTCAACGGCGCGCCCCTGGTCATCAAGGTGCTCGAGGGGACTCAGGGCATCGGCGTGGTCATGTGCGAAACCGCCACGGCCGCCGAGTCGGTGATCGAAGCCTTCATGGGCCTGAAGCAGGACATCATGGTGCAGGAATACATCAAGGAAGCCGGCGGCGCGGATATCCGCTGCTTTGTCGTCGGCGACAAGGTGATCGCCGCGATGAAACGCCAAGCCAAGCCCGGCGAATTTCGCTCCAACCTGCACCGCGGCGGCACCGCCAGCCTGATCAAGATCACTCCGGAAGAGCGCATGACCGCCATCCGCGCCGCCAAGGTCATGGGCTTGAGCGTGGCTGGCGTGGATATCCTGCGCTCCAATCACGGCCCGCTGGTGATGGAGGTGAACTCTTCCCCCGGCCTGGCCGGAATCGAAGAAACGACCGGCAAGGATGTTGCCGGACTGATCATTCAATACCTGGAGAAGAACGCCGGCCCTCACCTGACCCGAACCAAAGGCAAGGGCTGAACAGCCGGCGAGCCGACGCCAGCTCAGGCGTCGGAACGGTCCTGCGCCTTGCGCGACATCGGCATTAGCATTTATGCGCTTTTTTTGGCGATCAGCTTCGAGCCTGACGAGGCAGGACTAATCCTAGCGGTAAGCTGACACGTGCCTCCAATCCGCCACCTTCACGATTGCGCAGTTCGATTACACCGCCATGCTGAGAAGCGATGCGTTTGACGATGGCCAATCCCAGCCCGGCACCCTGCCCACCGCGAGCACGGTCACCCCGGATGAACGGGTTGAAGATTTCTCCCAACTCGCCCTGGTCGATACCGACCCCCCGGTCGAGCACGCTGAGCACCACATAGGGCGCGCTGCTGTCATCGGAGACGTAAGCGGCGACTTCGACACCATGGCCCCCGTAGCGCAAGGCGTTCTCGATGAGATTGACCAACAGGCGCTTGATCGATACCCGGCGCAGCGCCAGTGGTGGCATCGGCTCGACACAAAGGCGCACGTTCTCACCGTACTGGTTATAGGGCGCCACGACTTCGCGGACCAGCTCGCCCAGGTCGACGCTTTCCACCGGTTCGTCGCTGCCGTCCCGGACGAAGGCGAGGAACTGGTCGAGGATCGCGTTCATGTCCTCAATGTCACGCACCATATCTTCGGTGAGTTCGGAATCGCTGGTCATCAGCTCCAACGATAGGCGCAGACGGGTCAGCGGCGTACGCAAGTCATGGGAAACGCCGGCCAGCATCAGCTCGCGCTCGCGCCCGGCCTGTTCGACGTCTTCGGCCATCTGGTTGAATGCGCGATAGACCTCGGTCATCTCACTTGGCGTGTCGCTGATGGGCAGCCGCACGCTGCGGCCCTTGCCGATCTGCCGCGCCGCGTAGACCAGCCGCTTGAGCGGCAGGTTGAGCTGGCTGACGAAAATCCATGCCGCCGCGGTGGACAACAGCCCGATCCCGAGGAACCAGCCGAGCACGCTCCAGATTCGCTGTCCGCGCAATGGATACGCATAGAGCGGCACCTGTAGCCAGTCCGGGCCCAGACTCGGCGCCCGCACCCAGATCGCCGTCTGCGGCTGAATACGCACCCGTACCTCGGTTTCGCCACCGAGTTCGGTCTGCATTTGCCGCTGAAAGATTTCCGTGTAGGGCCAGTGATATTCGCTGGGGGGCACCTCGTCATCACTGATGCGATGCAAGCCAGCGGCCTCGGCAATGCGTTCGCGGTTCTCTTCATCGGCGGCCCAGTAGGCGCGCAGGGTCAGTGCCGCGCCGTGGCTGTACTGCCGATCGACCATGACGTCCTCGTTCATCATCAGGTACACCAGCATCAATACCTTGGAGAACAGCACGACGATCAGCACCATCCACAGGGTGCGAGCGAAGAAACTTTGCGGGAACCAGAGCGGGGTTTTCATTTAACTGCAGGTCTCAAGCTACAAGCGGCAAGAAAAAGCAGAGGCGCGCCGTGCCGTAGCGTTTCTCCTTGCAGCTTGAGCCTCGCAGTTTGCGGCTTCACTTATTGCCATCGGGCACGAACACATAACCCACGCCCCAGACGGTCTGGATATAGCGTGGCTTGGACGGATCCGGCTCGATCAGACGGCGCAGGCGTGAAATCTGCACGTCAATGGAGCGCTCGAGCGCGTCCCACTCGCGACCGCGCGCCAGATTCATCAACTTGTCGCGGGTCAGCGGCTCGCGGGCGTGCTGAACCAGGGCCTTGAGCACGGCGAACTCACCGGTGGTGAGCATGTGTATCTCATCACCTTTCTTCAGCTCGCGGGTACCGAGGAACAGCTCGTAATCACCAAAGGCTACCGTCTCGTCTTCGCTTCCGGGTGCACCCGGCACCTGTGGCGCCTGTCGGCGCAGTACCGCGCGGATCCGCGCCAGCAGCTCGCGCGGATTGAAGGGCTTGGCCAGATAGTCGTCGGCCCCCTGTTCCAGCCCTTGAATCCGGCTGGTCTCGTCGCCCTTGGCGGTGAGCATGATGATCGGGATCTGATTGCCGCCAGTGCGCAGACGCGAACAGGCGGATAACCCATCCTCACCGGGCATCATCAAATCCAGCACGACCAGATGAAACAACTCGCGGCTGAGCACGCGATCCATCTGCTCGGCACTTTCTACGGTACGCACGCGATAGCCCTGCTCGTCGAGAAAGCGCTCGAGCAGGCGCCGCAGACGCGCGTCGTCATCGACTATGAGGATCTTTTCGCCTTCGCTGGCGGACGCAGTGCTGCTCATGGGAACTCCCGGAAAAATCGTCAACGCATTATGCGCATAGTGATGACGGCGCAACGGAAGCCATTGTTAGCAGATTTTGCGGAAGCTGAAAGCTCGGCCCGTAGAGTGGAAACCCACGAAGCGCTTCCACCACGACCATTCAACGCTGTCCCGCCCTTCCAAAGCAGACTGACCGCGCCGTTTCGCGGCGCAGACGTGGCGGGGCAGCGACATTTGTCTGGCGGGCTGGTGCGTGAGAGAAGCCATTCGCGGGCCAGTCAGCTTTTTCCTCCAACTTTCAGCTTCAAGCTTCCAGCTGCCTTTATAATCCTGCCCTTTCGCGCAGGCTCGGCCTGCATGGTTTGACTGACCCAGGTAGGTTCATGGACAGCATCAATTCCCGTATCGCCGCTGAACTGGGCGTGCGCCCGCAACAGGTTGCCGCCACCGTGGCGCTGCTCGACGAAGGCTCTACCGTGCCCTTCATCGCCCGTTACCGCAAGGAAGTCACCGGTAGCCTCGACGATACCCAGTTGCGCCTACTCGAAGAGCGCCTGCGTTACATGCGCGAGCTGGACGATCGCCGCGCATCAATCCTCGCCAGCATCGAGGAACAAGGCAAGCTGACGCCCGAACTGAAGCGCGAGATAGACCTCGCCGACACCAAGACCCGCCTCGAAGACCTCTACCTGCCCTATAAGCAGAAGCGCCGCACCAAGGGCCAGATCGCCCTGGAAGCCGGTCTTGGCGAGCTGGCCGATGCGATCTTCGCCAACCCCGAGCTTAATCCTGAGAGCGAGGCCGCACGCTTCGTCGACGCCGAGAAAGGCTTCGCCGACGTCAAGGCGGTCCTTGAGGGCGCCAAGTACATCCTCATGGAGCGTTTCGCCGAAGACGCCAACCTGCTGGCCAAGCTGCGTGATTTCCTCAGCCAGAACGCGACCCTGAGCGCACGCGTGGTGCCGGGCAAGGAGAACGAAGGCGCCAAGTTCAGCGACTATTTCGAGCACGACGAGCCGCTCAAGAGCGCGCCGTCGCACCGCGCCCTGGCGATCTTCCGCGGCCGCAATGAAGGCGTGCTCAGCGTCAGCCTGAAAGTCGGTGACGAGGCGCCGGGCACCATGCACCCGGGCGAAGTGATGATTGGCGAGCGCTTCGGCATCGCCAACCGCGGCCGTGCCGCTGACAAGTGGCTGGGCGAGGTGGTGCGCTGGACTTGGAAGGTCAAGCTCTACACCCATCTAGAGACCGATCTACTCGGCGAGCTGCGCGAAAAAGCCGAAGACGATGCCATCGGCGTCTTCGCCCGCAATATGCATGATCTATTGCTGGCCGCACCGGCCGGCCCGCGCGCCACCCTGGGCCTGGACCCGGGCCTGCGCACCGGCTGCAAGGTCGCGGTGGTCGATGCCACTGGCAAGTTGCTCGACACCGCCACCGTCTACCCGCATGCACCGCGCAATGATTGGGATGGCACCCTCGCCGTGCTGGCCAAGCTCTGCGCAAAGCATGCCGTCGACCTGATCGCCATCGGTAACGGCACGGCCAGCCGCGAGAGTGACAGGCTGGCCGCCGATTTGATCAAGCAGGTACCGGGCCTCAAGCTGACCAAGGTGATGGTCTCCGAAGCCGGCGCCTCGGTGTACTCGGCCTCGGAGCTGGCGGCCAAGGAATTCCCCGATCTGGACGTCTCGATTCGCGGTGCGGTGTCTATCGCCCGTCGCCTGCAGGACCCGCTAGCCGAGCTGGTGAAGATCGAGCCCAAGGCCATCGGTGTCGGCCAGTACCAGCACGACGTGTCCCAGCTCAAGCTGGCGCGCTCGTTGGATGCGGTGGTCGAGGACTGCGTGAACGCTGTCGGCGTCGACGTCAACACTGCCTCGGTGGCTCTGCTGGCGCGCATCTCTGGCCTGAACACCACACTGGCGCAGAACATCGTGGCCTACCGTGACGCCAATGGCGCCTTCACGGCGCGCAGCGAGCTGAAAAAAGTGCCACGCCTGGGCGACAAGACTTTCGAACAGGCCGCCGGCTTTCTACGTGTCATGAACGGTAGCAACCCGCTCGACGCCTCGGCCGTTCACCCGGAAACCTATCCACTGGTCAAGCGCATTGCCACGGATACTGGCCGCGACATTCGCTCACTGATCGGCGATTCGAGCTTCCTCAAGCGTCTCGATCCGAAGCAATTCACCGATGAAAGTTTCGGTCTGGTCACCGTCAGCGACATCCTTCAGGAACTGGAAAAGCCCGGCCGCGATCCGCGCCCGGAGTTCAAAACGGCCGAGTTTCAGGAAGGCGTGGAGAAGCTCAGCGACCTCACGCCCGGCATGGTGCTCGAAGGCGTGGTGACCAACGTGACCAACTTTGGTGCCTTCGTCGATATCGGCGTGCATCAGGACGGGCTGGTGCACATCTCGGCGCTATCGGAGAAGTTCGTCAAGGATCCTTACGAAGTGGTCAAAGCCGGCGATATCGTCAAGGTCAAGGTCATGGAGGTGGACATCCCACGCCAGCGCGTCGGCCTGTCCATGCGCATGAGCGACACCCCTGGCGAAAAAGCAGACAACATGCGCGGCGGCGGCAACAACCGCAACGGCCAGGGCCGCGGCGAGCGTAAGCCGAGCAAGCCCGAAGCCAAGCCTGCACCGGCCAACAACGCCATGGCCGCGCTGTTCGCCAATGCCAAAAACCTGAGGAAATAAACCGTGAGCGCGAAAGCCGAAGCGATCGGCAGCAGCAGCGCCTTCGGGCGCTTGCTAGGCCTTGAGATTCTCAAAGCGGAAGGCGGCGAGGCCATCCTCAGCCTGAAGATGCATGACGGCTTGCGCAACCTGCACGGCAAGCTGCACGGCGGCGCGCTGTTCTCATTGATCGATACCGCCATGGGTCAGGCGAGCCATAGCCTGGGCGATGGCTCGCCGAACAGCGTGACCCTCGAATGCAAGGTCAACTACATCCGCCCGGTGACGGACGGCGAGTTGCTCTGTCGCGCCTGGGTGGTGCATGGCGGGAGACGCACTCAGGTGCTGGAAGCCGAAGTTCATCAAGGCGAGAAGCTGGTGGCCAAGGCGCAATCAACCTTCGCCTGCCTCTGAAAGCGGCAGGCAACACGCTACGAGCGTCAACTAAGCACACCGAGCCCTCTCTTGTGGCTTGAAGCTTATCGCTCGCCGCCCCATATTGTGCCGACTGATGCGTGAAGGAACCCAAACTTGAGCGACCTCCTCTCCCACCGCCTGGCATTGTTGGCCGAGCACCCTAACCTTCCGCTGCTTTTACAATGCCTGCACGGGATCGAGCGCGAGTGTTTGCGCGTCGATGGCCATGGCGAGCTGGCGTTGACGCCGCATCCGCGTGCACTGGGCTCGGCGCTGACGCATCCGAAGATCACCACCGATTATTCCGAGGCGCTGCTGGAGTTCATAACCGGCACCGAGATAGATCCGGAGCGGACGCTGGCCGAGCTGGACGCGATCCATCGCTACACCTACAGCAAGCTCGGCGACGAGTTTCTCTGGAGCCCGTCGATGCCCGGCCATCTGCCGGAAGAGTCGCAGATTCCCATCGCCGAATATGGCAGCTCCAATATCGGCCGGCTCAAGTATGTCTACCGCCAAGGCCTCGCGCTGCGCTATGGCAAGACCATGCAATGCATCGCCGGCATTCACTACAACTTCTCGTTGCCTGAAGCGCTGTGGTCCGTGCTGCAGGCTGACGAAGGTGACGACCGCCCACAGCAGGACTATCAGTCCTGGCGCTATATCGCCCTGATCCGCAACTTCCGACGCTACAGCTGGCTATTGATGTACCTGTTCGGTGCCTCGCCGGCGCTGGACGCGAGCTTCATGCGTGGCCGGTCGCACCAGCTCGAGCAACTCGACGAAGACACCCTCTACCTGCCCTGGGCTACCAGCCTGCGCATGAGCGATCTGGGCTACCAAAGCAATGCTCAGGCGGGCCTCACGCCGTGCTACGACGACCTGCCGAGCTACACCAGCAGCCTGCACAAGGCGGTCTCGACGCCCTATCACGAGTATGCGGCGCTGGGCACCAAGGACGCCGACGGCAACTGGCAGCAGCTCAACACCAACGTGCTGCAAATCGAAAACGAGTACTACTCGAACATCCGCCCCAAGCGGGTCACCGCCAGCGGCGAGCGGCCGTTGCATGCACTGCGCGCACGGGGCATCCAGTACATCGAAGTGCGCTGTCTGGATATCAACCCCTTCCTGCCGCTGGGCATCGACGTCAGCGAAGCACGCTTTCTCGATGCCTTCCTGCTGTTCTGCGCGCTGCAACAGAGCCCATGCCTGGTCGAAGGCGAGTGCCGCGCCAGCAACGATAACTTCCTAAAGGTGGTCAAGGAGGGCCGCAAGCCGGGGCTGGAACTGCGTCGCGGTGGCGAGAACATCACGTTGCAGGCCTGGGCCAGCGAGCTGGTCGACGAAATCGGCAAGGTGGCAGCGCTTCTGGATCAGAGCAACGGCGATGAACAGCATACTCTGGCCCTCGCAGCCCAGCGGGCGAAGATCGCCGACAGCGCCCTGACACCCTCGGCACAGGTACTGGACGCGCTCCGCAACAATGGCGAAAGTTTCAGCGAGTTCGCCCTGCGCCAGACACGCCAGCACGCCGATTACTTCCGCAGCCACACCTTGCCTGAAGCCGACATGGCCTGGTTCGACGGGACGGCACGTGACTCGCTGGCACAACAGGCGGAAGTGGAGGCAAGCGATACGCAAGATTTCGACAGCTTCGTCGCGGACTACCAGCGCAGTTTGACCCGCCTCGCTTCACCATAAACGGTATTTATGTCCTGCTATGGCCGCTCTGGAAAGGTTGTTAGAGCGGCTCTGCGGGATCGCTGCCGTTTCGCTTGAATCTTTTGCACCCTCCGTTCTCTCCAATGTTCTGCCCCGGCGCTCGGCTATTAACGCGCAGCGGCACTTGAACTAGAAAAAGAACAAGAGAGGTGCGTTCATGTCCCTGTTCGACCTGTTGGTCTCGGCCCGCAAAGGAAGCCTGACCATGGCCATTACCGTCGCTTTACTGATCGGCTTGATTGTCCAGCTTGACCAAGCGATTACCGATCGAACTGCTCTCCTTTCAAGTGCAACGGTGAGCAAGGCACACGGAGCGGCGCCGGACACGACGCCGTATTGAACCGAGATGGCATGGCGGGGAGGTCGCCATGCCGCTCACAGCGCCTTTTCGAAAATCTTCGAGTTCCGCTGGAAGTTGTAAAGCGAGGCCCGCGCCGCCGGTAGACGCTCGACTCCGCTGGGCTCGAAGCCGCGCTCGCGGAACCAGTGCGCCGTGCGCGTGGTAAGCACGAACAGGGTCTTCAGACCCAGCTTGCGTGCCCGCGCCTCGATGCGCTCGAGCAGTTCGTCGCCGCGCCCGCCATGGCGGTATTCCGGGTTCACGGCCAGACAGGCCAGCTCACCGGAATCCGAATCGGCGATCGGGTAGAGCGCGGCGCAGGCGATAATCAGTCCATCGCGCTCAACAATGGTGAATTGCTCCACCTCGCGTTCCAGCACCTCGCGGGATCGCCGCACCAGGATGCCCTGCTCTTCCAGTGGCGTAATCAGATCGATTAGCCCGCCGACGTCTTCGACAGTCGCCTCACGCAGCTGCTCGAATTGCTCCTGCGTCACCAGGGTGCCGTCGCCACCATCGCGAGTGAACAGCTCGTTGAGCAGCGAGCCGTCTTCGGCGTAGCTGATTACATGGCTGCGCCGCACACCACCTTTACAAGCCTGGGCGGCGGCATCGAGCAGCTCGGCCTGGTAGGTGCCGACGAGGCGTTCCAAATAGGCCGGGATCTGCGGCGGACGCAGCTCGCGTACGAGCTTGCCGCCTACATCACGCAGGCCGCGCTCGGAGCCGTAGAGCACCAACTTGTCGGCCTGCAAGTCGATGGCGGCGCGAGTGGCGATATCTTCGCAAGCGATGTTGAAGATTTCCCCCGTGGGTGAATAGCCCAGCGGTGACAGCAACACGATAGTCCGCTCATCGAGCAGCCGACCGATGCCCTTGCGATCGACGCGACGGACTTCCCCGGTGTGCTGGTAATCGACCCCATCGTGCACGCCGATGGGCCGAGCGGTAATGAAGTTACCGCTGGCCACACGCAAACGCGCGCCCTGCATTGGCGAGGCCGCCATGTCCATCGACAAGCGGGCCTCGAGGGCGATACGCATATGGCCGACGGCATCGATCACACATTCCAGGGTCGCCGAATCGGTGATGCGCAAGTCGCGGTGAAAGCGCGGCTCGATGCCCCGAGCGGCCAGCCGCGCTTCGATCTGCGGGCGCGAGCCGAACACCAGCACCAGACGCACGCCGAGGCTGTGCAGCAGCACCAGGTCGTGGACGATATTGCCGAAATTCGGATGCTCCAGCGCATCGCCAGGCAGCATGACCACGAAGGTGCGGTCGCGATGCGAATTGATATAGGGCGAAGAGTCGCGAAGCCAGGTGACGTAATTGTGCATTGCAAAAGCCTTAGGTAACCGCTTGTTCAGTCCGGAAGCCGGGTCGAGTGATGGGAGGCAGGGAGCAGATCCATGCCGCGATTCGGAAATCGCCGAACCTGCTCCTATCCTCGGCTTGGTTGCAAGCAGTAGTGTTCGATCATTGCGCGCAACAACCTCACGGTGGGTTCGATTCTGTCGAGATCCAAGTATTCGTCCGGCTGATGGGCACAGGCGATGTCGCCCGGGCCGAGCACCAGCGTTTCGCAGCCAAGCTGCTGAAGATAAGGCGCTTCGGTAGAGAAGGCCACTGCCTCGGCAACGTGGCCGGTCAGCCGCTCGGCCAGTTTGACCAGCTCACCATCGGCGGGCTGGTTGAAGGCCGGCACGCTGGGGAACAGCGGCGCGAGATCGATCTTCACTTGATGCTTCTCTGCGACCGGCCGCAAGCGCTCTGAAATCGCTGCGCGCAATGATGCCGGATCCATCCCAGGCAACGGTCGCAGATCGTATTCCAGCGAGCATTGCCCACAGATGCGATTGGGGTTGTCTCCGCCATGGATACAGCCGAGGTTGAGCGTTGGCTGCGGCACATCGAACAGGGGATTGTGGTACTCGTCCTGCCACTCGCGGCGCAACGTCATCAGCTCACCCATGGCCTCGTGCATCGCTTCCAGCGCGCTATGGCCATAGGCCGGATTGGAGGAGTGGCCACTCTGCCCATGGATCTCGATGCCCTCCATCATGATGCCCTTGTGCAAGCGCACTGGCCGTAATCCGGTGGGCTCGCCGATCACCGCGGCACGCCCCAATGGCCGCCCCGCGTCGGCCAACGCGCGCGCGCCGGACATCGAGCTTTCTTCGTCACAGGTCGCCAGGATCAACAACGGCTGCTTGAATGGCTGATCGAGCAGGGGTAGCACGGCTTCGATGATCAGTGCGAAGAAGCCTTTCATGTCGCAGCTGCCGAGGCCGTACCAGCGATCATCAGCCTCGCGCAGACGCAACGGGTCTGCGGTCCACAGCTCACCGTCGAAGGGCACGGTATCGCTATGCCCGGCCAGCACCAGCCCGCCCGGTCCGGTGCCGTAACTGGCGAGCAGGTTGAACTTGCCGGGCGTGATTTCCTGCGTTTCACAGACGAAACCGAGATCGCCCAGCCAGCCGGCGAGCAGGTCGATGACCGGCCGATTGGTCTGGTCCCAATGCGCCTGGGTGCAGCTCACCGAAGGCGCAGCAATCAGAGCGGCGAACTGATCTTTGAACGAGGGGATGGGCACCGGCAGTCTCCTACAGACGGAAACGAAGGCGCTCAGTGAAACATGAAATACGCCGCCGCAGCGTCCCCTACGGGGAAAAACTGCGGCCAGCGATGCGAATCAGACGAAGATCGCCTTGAGGATGGTAAAGAACAGGATCGCCAGGAAGGCGCCCGCCGGCAGGGTAATCAACCAGGACATGAAGATCGATCCGACCACGCCCAGGTTAAGGGCACCGATACCGCGGGCGATGCCGATGCCCAGTACCGCGCCGACCAGCGTGTGGGTGGTCGACACCGGCAAGCCGATCGCCGAGGCGCCTACGACCGTAGTCGCAGTCGCGAGCTCGGCAGCGAACCCACGGCTCGGGGTCAGCTCGGTGATTTCCTGGCCGATAGTGGCAATCACCTTGTAACCGTAGGTCGCCAGACCGATGACGATGCCCACGGCACCTAGCAGCAACACCCAACCCGGCACCGCCGACTTGGCTGCAATCTCGGCCGCGCCGCCGGACTGGATGACCCCAACCACGGCGGCCAGCGGCCCGACCGCATTGGCGACATCGTTGGCGCCATGGGCGAAGGCCATCGAGCAGGCGGTGAAGATCATCAGTACGGCGAAGACTTTCTCCACGCTGGCGTAATGAAAACCCCGATCCGCCTCTTCATCGACCTTGATCCGCGACAGCAGCGCGACGCCAATCAAAGCCACCAACACACCAATGGCGAGCGCCAGCAGGATGCCCTGCCCGCTGGTCAGCGACAGGCCGACGTGCTTGAGGCCCTTGGTCACGGTCATCAGCGCAACCATGAAACCGGTCAGAAACATGTACAGCGGCACGAAACGTTTGGCATTGAGGAAAGGTTCATCGGTGTTGATGATCAGCTTCTGCACGCTCATGAACAGGCCGAAGGCGACGACACCCGAGAGCATTGGCGTCACCACCCAGCTCGCGACGATTGGCCCAATAGCGTTCCAGTGCACCGCTTCGGTGGATACGCCGACCGCTGCAAAGCCAATCACCGCGCCGATGATCGAATGCGTGGTGGAAACCGGCCAACCTTTGAGGGTGGCGATCATCAGCCAGGTGCCCGCGGCCAGCAATGCCGACATCATGCCCAGCACCATCAGATCGGGCGAGATGATTTCGGCGTCGACGATGCCGTTCTTGATGGTCTCGGTGACTTCGCCACCAGCCAGGTAGGCGCCGCAGAACTCGAACACCATGGCCACGACAATGGCCTGCTTGATGGTCAGTGCACGAGAGCCGACCGAGGTGCCCATGGCATTCGCCACGTCGTTGGCGCCGACGCCCCAGGCCATGAAGAAACCGAAGGCGCAGGCAAGAACCAGGAGTACGAAGCCGTATTCCGCAATAAATGACATAAAAAATTACCTGTTGAACCCAGAAAGGACGCTGGCGCCTCAGCGCGCCAGCAGTTGTTCCAGACGGTTGCCGACACGCTCGGCACGGTCAGCTACGTCACCGATCCATTCGATGATCTTGTAGAGGAACATTACGTCTACTGGAGGTAATTCCTTTTCCAGCTTGAACAGGGCACGGCGCACCGTGATCTGCATGCGGTCGGTTTCACGCTCGATCTCCTCGAGCTCTTCGACCATCTTTTCAACCAGCGTGGCTTCACGGCCGGCGAAACCTGTTTCGAGCAGCGAATCAAGCTCCTTGAGCGCCTTGAGCGCCTGACAGCTGGCGTCGACGCTACGCTGAACGAACGCCATCATCTCCGGCTGCAGGGCCGGCGGTATGGTCATGCAGCGGCCCAGCATGAGGCCGGCGATGTCCTTGGCACGGTTGGCAATTTTGTCCTGTACACTCAGCAGCTCCAGCAGATCCGAGCGCGGCACCGGCAGAAACAGGCTTTTCGGCAGATGCTGACGGACGCTCTTCTTGAGCTTGTCGGCCTCGTTTTCCAGTCGGGCCATTTCCTTCTGGATCAGCTCGACCCGCTCCCAGTCTTCTGCTGTGATCGCCTGGAACAGCGGTACCAGGTTGGCGGCACATTCGTGAGACTTGGCCATGTGCTGTTGCATCGGCCCGATTGGCGAGCGTCCAAACAGGCTGACGAAAGGATTGATTGGCATAGGGAACACCCCGGCTTCAGAAGGCGGCAAGTATACGGACGACCTCAAAGGGCCGCTACCGCGTGACATCAGTCACACTCAACATAGGCATCATCTCGGCATCATGCAGAAAGAAACCGAAATCAAACTGCGCGCGAGTCGCGAAACCCTGCTGGCGCTGCGTGATCACCCGCTGCTGAAAAAGCGCAACAAGAGCGGCTGGCAGCGGCATGAATTATTCAACCAGTATTTCGACACGCCCGCCCGCGAGCTTGCTCAGGCAGAGGTCGCGTTGCGCCTGCGCCGCGACGGCGAGCAATTCATCCAGACCTTGAAAAGCCGTGGCCAAAGCGTTGCCGGCCTGTCCGAGCGCAACGAGTGGGACTGGTACCTGGACAAGGCCAAGCTGGATACCAAAAAGCTCACCGACGACTGCTGGCCTACCAGCCTCGCCGAGCTGGACAAGAAGACACTGAAACCGATCTTCACCACCGATTTCGTCCGCGAAAAAGCGGAGATCGCCTGGGGTCGCGGCAAGGCCAAGGTAGTCATCGAAGCAGCACTGGACCTGGGCAAGGTCTCAGTGGGCAAACAGAGCGAGGAAATCTGCGAACTGGAGCTGGAGCTGCGCCAGGGCGAACCCGAAGCCCTGCTGGAACTGGCCGCCGAGCTCGCCGCTGATCTCGCGCTGATGCCTTGCGATATCAGCAAGGCCGAGCGCGGCTACCGCCTGTATGACACCGATAGCTATTCGCTGAGCCTGCCAGCACCGCAGCTCGAAGCGACCATGCCGTTGGATGACGCCTTCGCTGCCCTGGCGTGGCAGCTCTTGGGCAACAGCCAGCGGCTCGCCGAACAATATCGCTTCAACGGCCATTGGAAGCTGCTCGCTGAATGGTTGCAGCAACTTATCGAACTGCGCGCGTTGCTCAGTAGCCTCGGTCAGGCCGCACCGCGCGCCACCAGCCGTGAACTGCGCGAGCAACTCGACGCGCTGATCCAGGATTGGCGGCCGCGAGTGGACGCCGGTCGGGATGACGAAAGCGTGCGTCAGACGGCACCCGAACAGTTCGCCGCTGAGCTAGCCGAGCCGCGCTGGGGTCTGTTCTCGCTCCGTGCCTCGCTCTGGCTGCTGCGCCGGGGCTG
This sequence comes from Stutzerimonas stutzeri, assembly GCF_000590475.1. Taxonomy (NCBI): domain Bacteria; kingdom Pseudomonadati; phylum Pseudomonadota; class Gammaproteobacteria; order Pseudomonadales; family Pseudomonadaceae; genus Stutzerimonas; species Stutzerimonas stutzeri. The sequence goes on from NZ_CP007441.1 coordinate 4,507,376, forward strand.
GACCGCCGAGCGTAACACCCGTGGCAACCGCCAGGGTGCAGCCGAGCTGGGCAACTGGCTGCCACGCCTGCTGGGCGAAGAAGCCGAGGCACTGCAACTGCTGCGTTACCAGCAGCAGCCTGAAGACCTTGCCGAACAACGGCCGCGCATGGAGCGGCTGCTGGTCTGGCTGCACCTGGCCCGCGCGACCTTGGAGCTGCCGGAAGCCGACCGTCTGTATGGTGAATTGGGCAAGCTGTACGAGCTTGCAGGACAACCGCTGAGTGACGAGCTGCTCGATGCGCGTATCGAGCAGGCTCGCGTTGTGTCGACGGTCAAGACTTGGAAGATGCTGACCAAGTAGGCTGGTGGCCAAAGCGCAGGGTGGGCCGGGCGGCGTTGCGCTTTAGCCCACCGCTTGTTCGCACACACTGCCGTGGCCAAAGCCTCGCCTGCCTGTTGCAGGCCCGCCGCGACCTTGGTGGGCTGAAGCCCACCCTACGAAACTGAAGCCCACCCTGCAAACAGAGTAAACGCAGGGTGGATCTCGCTTCACCGATCCACCGGGTGGCGCTCACCGAGCGGTGGTTACGGACCATGCCAAAAGCCGCATTTACCCTGCTTTTCCCCGATCCGGCATCCTAGGGGCGCCGTCACTCATCGACGACGCACCGACGAATTCGCAAAGCTGAACTGCTCAGCGAGACAGAGCGCGCGTTTCGCGGCAAGCTTGACCTTCGCTCCAGCCACGACCAAAGAGCCCATGTCTGTGTTGAATTCACCTGCCCAGGATCGCTTCCTCGACCTCAATGACCTGCTGCGTGACTTGGTCACCCAAGGGCGCTTGTCGCAGGAAACCGCCGAGCAATGCATGACCCTGCGGCGCAGTGCAGCGAACAGTCATCAGCATCCGCTGGAGTTCCTCGCAGCCCAGCAACTCGACGACCTGAAACGGCCGGCGAAGAAACTCGACCTGGAAAGCCTCACCCTCTGGCTCGCCGAGCAGGCCGGACAACCCTACCTGCGCATCGACCCGCTGAAGATCAACGTCGCAGCCGTCACCCCCCTGATGTCCTATGCATTCGCCCAGCGGCACAAAATCCTGGCGGTGGCGGTGGACAGCTCGGCGGTGACGATTGCCAGCAGCCAACCCTTCGTTAAAAGCTGGGAAGCCAACCTCACCCACGTGCTCCAGCGACCGATCAAGCGCGTGGTGGCCAATCCGGTCGACCTGCAGCGCTTTACCGTCGAGTTCTACCGCCTGGCCAAGTCGGTCAGCGGCGCCACCGCAACCGACCAGAAGGTCAGCGGCACGGGCAACTTCGAGCAACTGCTCAACCTCGGCGCCAGCGACCAGGAGCCGGACGCCAACGACTCGCACATCATCAACATCGTCGATTGGTTGTTCCAGTACGCATTCGATCAGCGCGCCAGTGACATCCACATCGAGCCTCGTCGCGAACAGGGCACCGTCCGTTTCCGCATCGACGGCGTGCTGCACAATGTTTATCAGTTCCCGCCGCAGGTGGCGATGGCGGTGGTTAGCCGGCTGAAGACGCTGGGGCGGATGAATGTCGCCGAGAAACGCAAACCGCAGGATGGCCGGGTCAAGACCAAGACGCCGGACGGCGGCGAAGTCGAGCTGCGCCTGTCGACGCTGCCGACCGCGTTCGGCGAGAAAATGGTGATGCGCATCTTCGACCCTGAGGTGCTGCTCAAGGGCTTCGACCAGCTGGGTTTTTCCGCTGAAGACCTGCGGCGCTGGCAGAGCATGACCGGGCAGCCCAACGGCATCATTCTCGTGACCGGCCCTACCGGCTCGGGCAAGACCACGACGCTGTACACCACGCTCAAGCAACTGGCGACGCCGGAAGTAAACGTCTGCACCATCGAAGACCCCATCGAGATGATCGAAGGCGCCTTCAACCAGATGCAGGTGCAACACAACATCGAGCTGACCTTCGCCAGCGGCGTGCGTGCGCTGATGCGCCAGGACCCCGACATCATCATGGTCGGCGAGATCCGTGATCTGGAAACGGCTGAAATGGCGATCCAGGCAGCGCTGACCGGCCACCTGGTGCTGTCGACCCTGCACACCAACGACGCACCGTCAGCGATTACGCGGCTGTTGGAACTGGGCGTGCCGCACTACCTGCTGCGGGCGACGCTGCTCGGGGTCATGGCCCAGCGTCTGGTGCGTACCCTGTGCCCTCACTGCAAAGCACCGGTTCAGCTCGATGCCGATGACTGGCAGGCCCTGACCAAACCCTGGAACGCGCCGCTGCCGAGCAACGCGCAGCAGGCTATTGGCTGTATCGAATGCCGCGATACCGGCTATCGCGGGCGTGCCGGGGTCTACGAAATCATGTTGCTCAATGACGCCATCAAACCGCTTATCACCGCCGATACCGACCTCATCGCCCTGCGCCGCCAGGCGTTCAAGGACGGCATGCACAGCCTGCGGCTGTCCGGTGCGCAGAAGATCGCCGCGGGGCTGACTACCTTGGAGGAAGTTCTACGAGTGACGCCGCAGAGCGAGCAGAAATAGGCCGGGCTGGACGCTGGGCGAATCGTAGGGTGGATGTCGATTTTGCATCTACAGACACTGCCCGGTGGATCGATAAAGCGTGATCCACCCTACGCCAGACGATGCCTTGTTCGCGACCCCACCTGCTAACCGTAAAGTCAGCCCTGCCTCGCCGCCAATATTCCCGCGACCCGCGAGGGTTCGCAGTTCAGGTAGGCCGAGGACTGCAACCACTCCTGATCCGGATACCAGGAAAACATGAATTGGCCGCCCTTTAGGCTATCGACCACCATGCGCGCCACTTCGGGGCGCACCGCGGGGCAACCCTGACTGCGGCCGATGCGGCCTTGGGTCGCTATCCAAGCGGGATTCACATAATCGGCCGGATGAATCACGATGGCCCGCTCACGCGCCAGATCGTTCACGCCGGGTTCAAGTCCGTCCATACGCAGCGAGTAGCCGTGCTTGCCGCTGTAGCTCTCGGCCGTGCGGAACAGACCGATACTCGACTGATGGCTACCGAGCACATTGGAGAAACGCGTGGCGAGGTTCTCGCCGGATTTCATTCCGTGAGCGACAAAGTCTTTTAGCAACAATCGCCGCTGTTGCAGGTCGAAAATCCAGAGTCGTCGTTCCGACGAGGGCAGCGAGAAGTCAATTACCGCTAGCCGCTGCGACGGGCTGGCGCCGTTGTTTACCGCGCATTGCATGGCTGCGACGGCGTGCGTGAGCACTTTAGCGTCGAGCGTGGGAGCCAGCGGGGCCAGGCGATCCACGATCGGTTGATAGGAGGGGCTGGCCGCCAGAAGCGGCGTAGACAGGATCAGGCCTGCCAAAAGACAAAGGCGCCGGAACGAAACCATCATGTGCTGAACTACCTCACCGACGCCTAGGCCACACATCCCTTTTGGCTGGCGCCTTACACGCTGCGGCCCGGGAGGCGACAGCGAAACAGGTCAGACGGGAGCGGACAGGCTCCCACTTCGTCTGACAGATCATTTTGTAGTGACCCGGCTGGGTCTGGTTTCTTCCCAAACCGCAGCGGATCAGCGGCGCAGTCTAGCAGTCGGTGGGATGACCGGGAGTGAAGCGTTGTACAAAAAACATGCATTTCGTCTGGTTAGCGCTGTGTTGCTCGTACCCGTTCTGGCGGTGGCGCAACCCACCAGCGAGCCATACAACGCCATCCGCACCGCCCTGCAGGCGCTGCCCAGCGTCTGTGAGGGTCCCGTTGCCGAGATCGATCAAAGCGCTCTGCCGCAGCTGACCGAACTCTATCGCCGTCACCAGTTCGCAGCGTTGTGGACCTCCTACGCGCAACTTGATGAACTGCTCGAGCAACTCCATGGGCTGGATGACGACGGGCTTAATTCAGCGATCTACCATCCCGAGGCCATTCGTCACGCCATGCAGACGGCCACGGCCGAACCGTTGCATCGCGAGTGCAGCGACATCCTCGCCTCACACGCCTATCTGCTGGCGCTGCGGCACCTGACTCAAGGGCGCTTGCCGCAGGATCGTCTAGAGCCGGTCTGGCGCAGCCCCAACGCCGCGGCCCAACAAGAAGCGGACGCCCGCTTACTGGAAATCGCCGACGACGGTCTGACGCATCTCGCGCAGGCCTTCGACAGGGCGCGCCCGGCGCTCGAGCAGTACCACAACCTGCGCAAGGCCCATGCGCGTCTGCGCGCCGAACCTGCGCAGCGATGGCTGCCGATCCCGCCGGGCCCGACCTTGCGCCCTGGCATGTCGGACCCGCGAGTGCCGCTGTTGCGCCAGCGCCTGGCCAGCGACGGCTATCTGGTTGACGTGGTCGCTACGGGGGAGCTTGAGGCGCGCTACAGCCGCCCTGTCGAGCAGGCACTCAAAGCCTTTCAAATCCGCCACGGACTGCAGGATGACGGCGTACTGGGCGCCGATACACTGGCCGCGCTGAACGCAACGCCGAGCGACCGGCTGAATCAGCTGAAAATCAACCTGGAACGGTTTCGCTGGCTGTCTCGCGACATCGAGGCACGCTCGCTGCTGGTCGACATCGCCGGCGGACGGGTCATCTATTTTCGCGACGATCAACCACTCTGGGAGGCTCGCAGCCAGGTCGGCCGCGACACCCGGCAGACGCCGGCGATCAAGTCGACGGTCACCCGCCTCACCCTCAACCCGACCTGGACCGTGCCGCCGACCATCCTGCGCGAAGATAAACTGCCCAAGATCCGTGAGGACTTGGGCTATCTCGCCAGTCAGAACCTGCAGGTGCTCGACTACCAGGGCAATATCCTGGACCCGGAGCACATCGACTGGAGCAGCCCCGGCAGGATTCTCCTGCGTCAGGCAGCGGGCCCCGACAATCCGCTCGGACGTCTGGTCATTCGTTTTGCCAATCCCTTTTCGATCTACCTGCACGACACGCCGAGCCAGGGCTTGTTCGCCCGTTCTCAGCGCGCATTCAGTTCCGGCTGCGTCAGGGTCCAGTCGGTGATGCAGTTGGTCGATCTGCTACTGACCGATGGTGAGCACGACCGATTCACTCGATTGCTCGCGACGGGCCAGACGCACGAGCTCGGTTTGGCCGAACCCACTCCGATACTTCTGGCGTACTGGACAGCCGAAGCGGATAGCGCCGGGCATGCGCACTACCGGCCAGACATCTATCATCGCGACCCCGACTTGCTGGCCGCACTGCTGGCCACCGACCGGCTACAGTTACTCGAGGGGCCGCCGCCCGACGTCAGTGGCCGGTAGTCACCAGGCAACGGGAGACCGAGCGGCCGCAGGCCCGCGACCGGACCGGCGGCACTGGCAGGTTGTCCGCTGGCCAAGGTTTACTTGCCACAAATCCCACCCAGAGTATCTTTCGCAGCCGCAACTACCGACAGATGATCAAGCAGCACCGCTACACGCAATTGCTCGGGCCATACGGCTGAGCACGTCATTCTCGCCGCCATGGATAGCCGAGCAGAAATCGTGAATCTGGAGAACCAAGACAACAACACGGCGAGCGGGGCCAACCCACCGGCCGCGCCAAGCCGCTACCGCACCATTAGCATCCCGCCAGAAGCGGTGTTCGACGATCTGGCACTGCTCGCGGCGGAGCTGTGCGGCTGCTCCAGCGCGGCCATCGTGTTCATCAACGGCGATCGTCAGTGGCTCAAAAGCTTCATCAGCAACGAAGACGATCCCCAAGAGCCGGACCGGGCACTCTGCGCCCGCGCAATCAGCTGTTCACAATCCCTGGTGATCCCCAGTCTGGCCGATGAGCCACTCGCCGCAGGCCTGTCCGGCTGCTTCGCCGCCGCGCCGCTGCACAGCCCGGAAGGTTTGCCGCTCGGCACCCTGTGCGTGATGGACAGCCAGCCGCAGCAGCTGTCGGAGCGGCAGCTTGCGTATTTGCAGACGCTGGCCCATCAGCTCATGGCGCTGCTGGAGCGGCGCCGCGACCTCGCAGCCAACGAGAATGATCCGAGTAACGAGGGCGCGTTGAGTTATGCGGCCTCGGTTCGCGAGGCCGAGGAGCGCTATCGCGCATTGGTCGACCTCAGCCCTCAGGTGATCTGGCAATGCGATGCCAGCGGCTCGCTGATTTTCTGCAATCGCTACTGGTGCGACTTCACCGGTCTGTCGACCAGCGCATCGGCCGGCTGGGGCTGGTTGAACGCCGTCGCGCCGGACCACCGGGAGGCGGTGCTGCAGCAATGGAGCTCGGCGCTGAAAAGCGGTAAATCGGGCAGCTTCGAAGTGCCCCTGCTCGCTGCCGACGGATGCCCGCGCTGGTTCCAGGGCTCCGGCGCGCCAGTCTACGACCAGGACGGTCGCCTGTTGCACTGGGTGCTGGTGGCCCAGGACATACACGAGCGGCGCCGCGCCGAGACCGAACGGCTGGAAAGCGAGGCGTTTACCCGCAGCCTGCTGGACTCGGCCAGCGAGGGCTTCTATTCCGTCGATACCCGCGGCTTCGTCACCCTGTGCAACGAGGCTTTCGTCAGACTGCTCGGCTTTGCCAGCAAGGATCAGGTGCTCGGCCAGCAGATCCATCAGGTCATTCACCACAGCCACCCCGACGGCTCGCCCTATGCCGTCGAGGATTGCCCGATCCAGCAAACCGCCAGCACCGGCGAGCCTGCGCATGTCGAATACGAACTGTTCTTCCGACAGGACGGCAGCAGCCTGCCGGTGGAGTACCGGGTCGCGCCGCTCTACCGCGATGGGGTATTGCAAGGTGCGATCTGCACCTTTACCGATATTAGCGAGCGCGCGCGCGGCGAGGCGCAGCAGGCCTACCTGCTGGATCTCAGCGACCATCTTCAGGACACCGATGGCCGTATCGAGCTGACCGATATCATGGCCGAGCAACTGGCCCCACTGATGTCGATCGAGTGCATTGCCAGCGGTCATCTCGACGAGCGCGATGGCTTGGTCATCGACCAGTACTGGCCCCCGGACGCCGGCAATCACGCCGAGCCGTATCTGCTTGGGGAATGCGCGCAAATCCTGCACCTGCGGTTGTCGCAGGGCCTTATCGTGCCGTTCGAAGACCTGCTGGACGAAGCTGGCTGTCCTGAAAATTGCGACGCCCTGCATGATCATCTCGGCTACCGCAGCCTGTTGCTGGCACCGCTCCTGGAACAGACCGCCAATTGCGCCTTTCTACTGTTCGCTAGTCGTCAACCAAGACCTTGGAGCCAAGCCGATATCTCGCTCGTGCGCGAAGTGGCCGAGCGCATCCGCGCAGCCGCGGACCGCACGAGGGCGCGCAAGGCTCTGCTCGAGGCCGAACAGCGGGTCAGCCTGGCCAACGAAATCGCCTCGATCGGCGTCTGGGAGTACAACTTCGAGCGCAACACGCTGCATTGGGATGCGCAGCTCAAGACGCTTGCCGGACTCGCCCCGAACGAGTCGGCACTGTCCGTCGACGAATTTCTCGCACGGGTCCACGCCGATGATCGGCGCATCCTGCTCGATGCCTTCCGCAACGCCCTGGAAGGCGTCGGTGACGGCGAGTTGAATCTCGATTATCGAGTCTATGACGAGACCAGCGGCCGATTCCGCTGGTTGACCAACCGCGGCCGGCGCCTGCTCGATGCCGACGGCGGAATACGCCTGCTCGGTACCGCCCGGGAAATCACCGCCGAACGCAACGCAGAGCTGAAGCTGCTGCGCATGAACGCCCTGCTCGAGGAACAGATACAGGAGCGTCAGATAACCGGGCAGCGACAATCGGTACTGATGGAACTGGGCGATCTGCTACGCGGACAGCCGGACAGCGCCACCATCGTCGCGGCGGCTGTGCGCGCCTTGGGCATGACCCTCAACGTAACCCGCGCCGCCTTCCTGACCGTCGACCCCGGTGGCCAGTACGCCACTATCGAACGCTACTGGAGCGACGGTGCGCTGGGTGATTACAGCGAGCACATGTGCTTCGCCGATTACGGCGACTTCGTTTACGACCTGCAGAATGACGAACTGGTGGTGGTAGACGACGTCCTGCATGACACCCGCACCGCCGCGCAAGCGGCAAGCTTGAGGCTGCGACGCATACAAAGTCTGGTCTGCGTGCCGCTGCAGGAACAAGGGCGCCTGAGCGCCGCACTGATCTTGCTGCAGGACCGTCCGCGACAGTGGGCCGAAGACGACATTTCCTTTATCCGCGAAGTCGCCGACCGCGCCTGGACCGCAGACGAGCGGATGCGCGCCGAACAGGCCTTGCGCGCCAGTGAAGAGCAGTTCCGTACCCTTGCCGACAACATGAGCCAGTTTGCCTGGATGGCGGACCCGACAGGGCGCATCTATTGGTACAACAAGCGCTGGTACGATTACACCGGCACCACCTTTGAAGCCATGCGCGCGCTGGGCTGGCGGTCGGTGCACCATCCCGATCACCACATGCGTGTCAGCGCCTCGATGAAGCGCGCCGTAGCCATCGGTTCGGTTTGGGAAGAAACGTTTCCGATGCGTGGCAAGGACGGGCAGTACCGCTGGTTTCTCGCACGCGCCGTACCCATTCGCGATGACTTCGGCCAGGTCACGCACTGGTTTGGTACCAACACCGACATCACCGCACAGGTGGCGGCCGAAGAAGCGCTACGCGAGCTCAACGACAACCTCGAGCGGCGCGTTGCCGAGCGCACCCGCGAATTGGCGGAGATCAACCACCTGCTGCATGTGGAGATGGGTGAGCGCGCGCGCGCCGAGGAAACCCTGCGCCATGCGCAGAAGATGGAAGCCATCGGCCAGCTCACCGGCGGCCTCGCTCACGACTTCAATAATATGCTGACCGGCGTGCTGGGCGCGCTCGATCTGATCCAGCGCCGGGTCGCCAGCGGACGGTTGAGCGACCTCAGCCGCTATGTCGATGCGGCGACCAGTTCGGCCAACCGTGCCGCGGCTCTGACCCACCGTCTGCTGGCATTCGCCCGCCGCCAGTCACTCGACCCACAACCGGTGGATGTCAACCAGCTGGTGCGGTCGATGGAGGACATGCTGCGCCGGACCATGGCCGAGCACATCCAGCTCGACACCGTTTTGCAGTCGGATCCCTGGCAGGCCTACACCGATGCGCACCAACTGGAAAACGCCCTGCTCAATCTGGTGATCAACGCCCGCGACGCCATGGGCGACGGTGGCAGGCTGGTCATTCAGACCGGTTGCGTACAAATCAGCGATTCGCAGCCCGACGGCCCCGAGCCGGGCGACTACGTCACCCTCAGTGTCGCCGACAATGGGTCCGGCATGCCGGCTGAAGTGGTCGCCAAGGCTTTCGATCCGTTCTTCACCACCAAGCCCATCGGCCAGGGCACCGGCCTCGGCCTGTCGATGGTCTATGGCTTCGTCAAGCAGACCGGCGGCCATGTGCGTATCGACAGCACGCCTGGTCAGGGCACGCTGATCACTTTGTTCCTGCCCCGCAATCGGACCCAGACGCAACAGCAGGAGGATCATCACACCCCACCCGTGGCGATCCAGGGCGCCCAGGCCAATGAAACCGTGCTGGTAGTAGAAGACGAAGCCGCCGTTCGCATGCTGGTGGTCGAAGTGCTGCAAGAACTGGGCTACCAGGTTCTCGAAGCCGTGGACGGCGCCAGCGCGCTGCCCCATTTGCAGGGCGATCAGCGTATCGATCTGCTGGTCAGCGATATCGGACTGCCGGGTCTCAACGGCCGACAACTGGCCGAGATAGCCCGCCAGCACCGGCCGGCGCTGCGCGTGCTGTTCATCACCGGCTATGCACCGAACGCCGAGGTTCGCGGAGAGTTCCTCGCCCCGGGCATGGACATGCTGGCCAAACCCTTCAGCATCGACATGCTCGGCGCCAAGGTTCGCCAACTGATCGAGCGCAGCGGATAACGACGAGGAACTCTGCCAGCCGCCGCGCACTCTCTAAAGGAGAATCAAGCGGAGGCATCAATCATGCGCAAGACCCTACTGGCAGCGATTACTCTTAGCTGCATTCCCTTTGGCGCGGCAATGGCGGACGGCGACTTCGTCCGTCAGATTCTGTCTTCGGGGGCGACTACCGCCTCCACTTACATGACCTCCCGCGACGACAAACTGGTCGCTGCCGCACGCGAGGACGCCGGCAGCTTCGTGGCCAGCGACGGCGCCATTCGCGGTCCCTATCTCGAAGCGATGCTCTTGAAGATACGCAGTGAGCAGCCTCAGCTGCAGGCGAGCGACATGCAACTGGCGAGCGCCATTCTCGCAGCCGAACAGCAGTAATCACGAAGCTGGCCGACCGGCTCTGGTCGGCCATATCGCTCCGCGTGCGGTCAGACGGCGGGCGAGCTCTGCCATTCATCCACTTGCAGCATCCGGAGGAAACATGAAAAAAACCGCATCCGCCATCTGGCAAGGTGACCTGAAAACGGGCAAAGGCACCATCAGCACCCAGAGCGGCGCCCTGAAGGACAATCCCTACGGCTTCAACACCCGATTTGAAGACACACCTGGCACCAACCCCGAAGAGTTGATCGGCGCAGCCCATGCCGGCTGTTTCTCCATGGCGTTGTCGATGATGCTCGGCCAGGCCGGTCTGACCGCCGAGCGTATTGACACCAAGGCGGAAGTTACCCTGGACAAAGATGGCGAAGGTTTCTCGATCACCGCGATCGCCCTGACCTTGAAGGCCAAGGTTCCCGGCGCCGACGACAATCAGTTCCAGCAAATCGCCAATCAGGCGAAGGAAGGTTGCCCGGTATCCAAAGTCCTCAACGCCCAGATCAGTTTGAGCGCAACCCTGGAAAGCTGATACGACGGGCTGTAACGAAAACGCCGCCCAGTGGGCGGCGTTTTCGTATCGGCAGAGCTGAGCGCTTAGCCGCGGATGTTGTAGATGTCTTTTTCGTTCAGCTCGGCGTACCCGTACAGGCGCTTGAGATAGGCGCTCTGCTGCTCCCAGACCTTACTGGCAACCGGATCGGCTGCAGCGGAGGCATCGACCACTTCGGCCGCGACGTCCTTCAGGCGGGCCAGCACGTCATCGGGCAGACGACGCACTTCGACGCCCTGTTCGCGCAGCTGCTCCAGTGCTTCCATGTTCTTGGCGTTGTAATCGTCGAGCATGTCGCCATTGACTGCACGAGCAGCGGCCCGAACGATAGCCTTAAGATCCTCCGGCAGGGTTTCCCAGGCCTTGAGGTTGACGTCCAGTTCGAAGGTCACGTTCGGCTCCTGCCAGCCTGGCGTGTAGTAGTACTTCGCCGCTTTGTGCAGGCCCAGGGCCAGGTCATTGTACGGGCCGATCCACTCGGTGGCGTCGATGGCACCGGTCTGCAGCGCGGTGAAGATCTCACCGGCCGGCATGTTCACCACGGTCCCACCCATCTTGGTCAGCACTTCGCCACCCAGACCCGGGGTACGCATCTTCAGACCGTTGAAGTCGTCGACCGAATTGATCTCCTTGTTGAACCAACCAGCGGTCTGTACGCCGGTAGCGCCGCACGCCATCGGCAATACACCATAAGGCTTGTACACCTCCTCCCAAAGCTCCATGCCACCGCCGCGGTGCAGCCAGGCGTTCATTTCCTGAGCGTTGGGGCCGAACGGCAATGCGCAGAAGAATTGTGCGGCCGGAACCTTGCCTTTCCAGTAGTAAGGCGCGCCATGCCCCATCTCTGCGGTACCGCGTGAAACAGCGTCGAACACTTCCAGTGCCGGAACCAGTTCACCCGCGGCGTAGACTTTGACCGTCAGGCGGCCATCGCTCATTTCATTGACCAGCTTGGCGAAGTTTTCCGCGCCGACGCCCACACCGGGGAAGTTCTTCGGCCACGAGGTAACCATCTTCCAGTTGAATTTTTCGGCGCTTGCGCTGCCTTCGGATTTGGCTGCGGTCTTCTCGGTTTCCTTGTTGCAACCCGCCAGTGCGGTTGCAGCCAGACCGACACCTGCGGCGGCCAGAATTTGACGACGTTTCATGGGTCACTCCTTGTTGTTGTAATGCTGAATATCGGAACCCCCGAACTCAGGTGGTTCTAGCTATCATATGGCTATCTCTCACTCAAGCACTGCGACTACGTACATTCACTACGTACGTAGTACTGCCGGTTGCGGCTCCGGCGCGCAGCCGCCTAGAATCGCCGGCCTTCTGGGCCATAACAATAAAGGATCTGCCATGTCGAAACACGCCCCTCCACTGCTCGGTCTCGCCAGGGTGATCGACGCCGTGAACGCCCGCTTCGGACAGGCATGTGCCTGGCTGACAATATTTTTGGTCCTCGGCACCGCCGTCGTCGTGGTGCTGCGCTACGGTTTCGGCATCGGCGCCGCGGCGCTGCAGGAAGCCGTCCTCTACGCGCACGCGTTGGTCTTCATGGGCGCCGCCGCCTGGGTCCTGCAGCGCAACGGCCACGTTCGCGTCGACATCTTCTATCAGCGTTTCAGCCCCCGCTACCAGGCCTTGGTCGAAGTGCTCGGCACTCTGCTGTTTCTTCTACCCGTCTGCCTGTTTCTCGGCTGGGCGAGCTGGGACTACGTCGGCAATTCCTGGGCGACGTTTGAAGCCTCCAGTGAAACGGGCGGGCTTCATTTCGTCTACCTGCAAAAAAGCATCATCTTGGTTCTGGTCTTCTGCCTGGCCCTGCAAGGCATTGCCGAGATCATCAAGGCAGGCTACATCGTAGCCGGTCGCATGCCGGCGCCGGAGGTGAAGCATGGTTGAGCTGATGGCGATAATGTTGTTCGTCTGCATTTGCGCAGCCTTGATGGCCGGCTACCCCGTGGCGTTCACCCTTGGCGGCGTCTCGCTGCTGTTCGCCGGTATCGGCGTAGTCACCGGCACCTTCGACGCTGGCTACCTGAGCGCCCTGCCGAACCGTCTGTTCGGCATCATGAACAATCAAACGATGCTGGCCGTGCCGCTGTTCGTGTTCATGGGCGTGATGCTGGAAAAAAGTCGTGTAGCCGAGGACCTGCTCGAGTCCATGTCGCGGTTGTTCGGCACCCTGCGCGGCGGTCTGGCGATTTCCGTCTGCGTGGTGGGCGCGCTGCTCGCGGCCAGCACCGGCATCGTCGGCGCTACAGTCGTAACCATGGGGCTGCTGGCATTGCCTACCATGCTGCGCCGCGGCTACGACCCTGCCATCTCCACCGGCACCCTCGCGGCCACCGGCACCCTGGGCCAGATCATTCCCCCGTCGATCGTGCTGGTATTGCTGGGTGACGTGATGTCCAGCGCCTATCAGCAAGCGCAATTGAAGATGGGCATCTTCTCGCCAAAGACCGTCTCAGTCGGAGATTTGTTCGTCGGCGCGTTGCTCCCGGGCCTGCTGCTGGTTGGCATGTACATTCTCTACATCATCGCCGTGGCGATCTTTCAGCCGAAGAAACTGCCGGCGCTGCCGCAGGAAGAGCTTGGCCCGATCGAGTGGGGCAAGCTGATCAACGCGCTGGTGCCGCCGCTGCTGCTGATCAGCGCCGTGCTCGGCTCGATCCTCGCCGGTTACGCGACCCCGACCGAAGCCGCCGCGCTGGGCGCGCTGGGCGCGATGGTGCTGGCCCTGTACAAGCGCAAGCTGAACTTCGGCCAATTGCGCGAGGTGGCTTATGGCACCACCGAGATCAGCGCCATGGTGTTCCTGATCCTGATCGGCGCATCGCTGTTTTCGCTGGTGTTCCGAGGATTTGGCGGCGAAGTGTTGATCGAAGACGTGTTCGCCCAGCTTCCAGGCGGCGTACTCGGCGCCTTCTTCGTGGTCATGCTGGTGATCTTCCTGCTGGGCTTCATCCTCGACTTCATCGAAATCACCTTCGTGGTGGTGCCGATCGTCGGGCCGGTACTGCTGGCCATGGGGCTGGATCCGGTATGGCTTGGCGTGATGATTGCGTTGAACCTGCAGACGTCCTTCCTCACGCCGCCCTTCGGTTTCGCGCTGTTCTACCTGCGCGGCGTGACGCCCAAATCGGTGCCCACCAGCACGATCTACAAAGGTGTCGTCCCCTTCATCCTGATTCAGCTCCTGCTGCTGGTAGTCGCCTACCAGTTCCCTGGGTTGGTCACCTGGCTGCCCGAGCAGATTTACGGCAAATAGTCCCGTGCAGACGCCCGTTTCGACGGGCGTCTGACTTTTCGGCAACCGGTTTTGGCGCGATCATACGCACCATGCCACCATCGCCGAGCCCTCATGGCCACCGACACATTCAGTCACGCGCAGCTGGCCGAACGCTTTCAGCAGCTCGACGCCTTTCTGCTGAACCATCAGGCGTTATGGCGACCGCGCCCTTTCACTCACCGGCGCCTGCCCTGGGAGACGGCCCATCCAGAGCTGGCCCGATGGCTGCGCAGCCGCTCGCTGGCAGAAGCCGAGGCGTCGCACAACCATCCCGCCGACCTCACGGCACCCGCTCCATTCCCCCAGCTGGCCGCGCAGGCCAAGAGCCTGAGCGTCATGGACCTGCTGCCCGGGTCGACGAACCCGTGCACTGATGTCCGGCAGTTGGTCGACGTACCTGGACGCAAATGGCTGCAGATTCAGGCTTTCGGCTCCGCACTGGCGTTCAGTGAGCACCCAGCACATTGGCTCGATTGGTGCGCGGGCAAGGGTCATCTCGGACGTCTTCTGGCTGCTCGCGGTGGCGCGCTGACCTGTCTGGAATGGGATTCGACGCTGGTCACTGCGGGCAGCCGTCTCAGCGAGCGACTTGGCATCCCCGCGACACATCGCCAGCAGGACGTGATGGATGAAGGCGCGACCGCACTGCTCGACCCGATGGTGACGCCGGTCGCGCTGCATGCCTGCGGCGATCTGCATGTCCGCCTGATCGATCTGAGCATCGCGCAGCGCTGCCGCCAACTGGCAATCGCCCCCTGCTGTTACAACCGCATCCAGACCACCCACTACCAGCCGATGTCGAAGCTTGTCGCACGGTCGGATCTACAGCTCTCGCGCGACGACCTCGGCCTGCCCCTCAACGAAACGGTTACCGCCGGCGCCCGGGAAAGGCGCCAACGCGATCAATCGATGGCTTGGCGCCTGGGCTTCGACCTGCTTCAACGTGAATTCCGCGGCGAGGACGCTTACCTGCCGACGCCTTCGCTACCGGCCACTTGGCTGAAAAAAAGCTTCGAACGGTACTGCCGCGACCTGGCCGCGTTAAAAGAGCTGCCAGAACCGCCCGCGCCGGACTGGACCGCCCTCGAACGATGCGGCTGGCAACGCCTGGCCGAAGTACGCAATCTGGAGCTGCTGCGCGGCCTGTTCCGCCGCCCGCTGGAACTTTGGCTGCTGCTCGACCGCGCCTTGCTGCTGGCCGAAAACGGCTACGCGGTACGGCTGGGCACCTTCTGCCCAGCCGAGCTGACCCCCCGTAATCTGATGCTAATCGCCGAGCTCGACGCCCACCGCGCAAACACCTGAACGATACGATGCAAACAACTGACAACAAACAGTTTACTCGCCGCGAGCAATGGCTATAATGGCGCCCATCTTTTAGCCGGTATAGCTCAGCTGGTAGAGCAACTGACTTGTAATCAGTAGGTCCCGAGTTCGACTCTTGGTGCCGGCACCATACAGAACAAAGGGTTACGCGAAAGCGTAGCCCTTTTTTGTTGCCTAAGTGTTTTCCGCGTGGAAGGTTTGTCTACAGCGGAGGCCCTTTGGTTGACTCCGTTTATTCTTGCAGCATGCCTCCCCAGCTCGTCTTTTCGGCGCAGCACGCCAATGAACAATCAAGAGCGTCGTTAATCAAAAACAGCGTATGCCGTCCCGTGCATTCTGGCGATGCCGTAAAGCCATTAGCCGCATAAGCCGGGCGCCGTTCCCGGACGCCCGGTAGAAGTCGCGCGGCAAACAACCCGAGCGATTGATTTCAAAGGAGGCGCAGCATGGACCAGTTCAAAGGCGGTTGTCTTTGCGGGAGCGTCCGGATTGTGGCGTCGGGGCTCCCGTACCGGGTCGGCCTTTGTCATTGTCTCGATTGCCGCAAGCATCACGGGGCTCTGTTTTTTGCCGCCGCGGTGTTTCCGCAGGATGCGGTGACGATCGAAGGCGAAACACGCGATTACGCCGGGCGGTTTTTTTGTCCCCGTTGCGGCTCGTCGGTTTTTGCCCGCACTGCAGACGAAATCGAAGTGAACCTGGGCTCCCTGGATGCTCCAGACCAATTGATGCCAACCTATGAAAGCTGGATCGTCCGTCGCGAGTCCTGGTTGCCGCCGTTTCCACTCACGAGGCGATACGAGCATGACCGTGAAGGCACGAGTCGTGTGGAAGAGTAGGTAACACGCGCTGCGCCAAGAGGTTCTGATGGCGGCTGACCCCGTCGGTCTTCAAGCCGGAGTGGAGCATAAATGCGCTCACCTCGGCTCGGGCTACACCAGTGCTGTCACTCAAACGAACGTCGGGCAAATTCAGAGCGCGTGCTGCGCGTATCGAGCTGATCTGCAAGTCCAGCAAGCCCAAGGCTACAGCGCATCGTGAAAGATGATCCCCGCCGCGTAGCGGTGGCCAGTGCGGATGCGGCTTACCCCGTGCCGCATGTTGACTCGATAGAAACCCCGTTTGCCTGGGATCGGTCGGTGCCGGCCTGCAAATATCACGGCGTCACCCAGTTGGAGGGGGACGACTTCCGCGCGGGACTGCATCCTTGGGCGCTGCTCGGTGAGCACGAACTCGCCGCCCGTGTAATCGTGGCCCGGTCGAGACAGCAGAATCGTGGCTTGCAGCGGAAAGGTATGTTCCCCGTAGACATCCTGATGCAGACAGTTGTAGTCGTCCTGACCGTACCGCAGCAACAAGGGTGTAGGCCGCGACTGCCCTGCGGCGTGGCAGAGGGCGAGGAAATCGGCAAGTACCAGCGGATAGCGCATGTCAATGCGTAACGCCTGATTCCAACGGTTGGTGACGGGCGCCAAGTGGGGATAGAGCGCGGTTCTCAATTCGCCGATGAGCGACCCAAGCGGATAACCGAAATACTTGTATTCACCACGACCGAAACCATGGCGCTGCATGACGACTCGGTTTCGGAAAATCTCGTCCCGGTCATACAACTCGATCAGTAGCTTGCATTCTCGCGGTGAAAGCAGCCCTTTGAGCACGGTATAGCCGTATGCATCCAAGTCCTCAGCGGCCTGCAGCCAGTCGAACCCACTGATCCGCTGCTCGATCGTGTCACAACCCAAGCCACCTGTTGAACTGGTCATCGCTCACCCTGCTCTTGCCGTTCGCATGCACCCCAAGCGATACCCGTCAGCGATAAGCGCGCTGATAGCCCACTCGGCCTTGCTCTGCACCTAAATCATGAGTGGCCTGCTCGTCTGCGTTAGTCGACTCAGTGTGGACTGGCGCGCCTGTGCCCGCATTCCGCTTCTAGCTTTCGAACACGGATGGAGGATCCGTTTCAACAGGCGACCATGAGCCGTTTTTTTTCGATCAAGGCGCCTCCGGGCGTTTGGATTGCAACGCACCGGATGCACGGCACAAAAAAAGCCCCGCATCAAACGATGCGGGGCTTTTCCGATTTAGGCTGAGTCCTATCCCTTTTAGCCGCTCCGAGCAGCAATCCTCACGCCGGCCCTGGCGCTTGCGAAATCCTTCGCGGCAGCCTTACCCAGCCCAAGCGAGGCAAGCTGGACGCCGGTGCTAGGCGCACCATGACGCATCGAAGTGCGACAGGGTGCGGCTAGCATCGGCAGCAGGATTAAGAGAAGCAACGATGGCAAAAGTTCCACTTTTGAGATGAAAACGCCATCAGATTAAGCAGACCGTCTGCAGATGCCGTTGCCGATGCGCTCTTTTCCTCCAATGCAGCTGGTCGGAACGGAACGCATGGCGCGGCTCGATGCACGCTGGCTCCACATTCCCGTCTCGCTCGTACAGTGCCCGCCAGTGCTGCATGTGCGGGTATAGAGAGCCTGGTGGCCTTTCGCCGGGGGTCTGCGCGCGATCGACCGTTATATCTCAAGCATTTGTCAGCGGCCGGAACATGACGGGCAAATCGCGGTCAGCTGTCCGTCGCCACACTCCAGCGCAACTGAAAGGCAATGCTTGCCGCCACGGAGCCAGCCTTGAGGAGCCAGGCCACTCGATGACCGCGATCACGACTCTTTTCAACAAACTCAAGCTCTATCTGTTCAACGCGTCGTGGATGATGGCGGAGCGGCTGCTGAACATCGGCGTGGGCTTCCTCATGGCGATCCTGCTGGCCCGCTATCTGGGGCCGGAACAGTTCGGGATTCTCGCCTATGCCATTTCCATGACCGCCATCTTTGCTTCTGCCGGCCATATGGGCCTGGCTGGGCTGGTGGTGCGGGAGGTAGTGAAGCAGCCAGATAAGGTTCCGGAAACCCTGGGCACCACGTTCATGCTGAAACTGACCGGCATGGCGCTCGGGTTCGCTCTCATCCTTCTTTACGCGGTGTTGTTCGAGGAAGTTGGCGGCACGGAATTCTGGATGCTGCTGGTCGTTGCCTCGGCCATCTTCTTCCAGACATTCGATGTGGTGGAGTACTGGTTCCAGTCACAGGTACAGGCCAAGTATCCGGCCATCGCGAAGTCCAGCGCGATTCTGCTGTCGGCCGCCATCAAGCTGTTGCTGGTGTTCAGCGGTGCCGGAGTCGTGGCCTTTGCTTTCGCCCATACCGCCCAGTTCGTGATGGCTGCGGTGATCCTGGCACTGCTCTACAAGGGCACCACGACTGTCTCGCTGATGAGCTGGAAAGCCAGCTTCGCCAAGGCCAGGGAGCTGCTCAGCCAGGGGTGGATCATCTACCTCGGCTCGATCTTCGCCGTGATCTACATGAAGATCGACCAAGTCATGCTCAAGTGGATGGTCGGCGCCGAGGAAGTGGGCGTCTATGCCGTCGCCGCGCAACTGTCCGAGGCGTGGTATTTCCTGCCGACCGCCATCGTCGCCTCCTTCTTTCCCAAGCTGATCAAGTTGCATGAGGCCGATTCGGCGCTATTCAACCGGCGGTTCCAACAGCTGCTCGACGTGCTATTCGTCCTCGCCATAGTCGTTGCGGTGCTGGTGTCACTTGTCGCCGGGCCGCTGATTGAGCTGCTGTTCGGCGCTGAGTACCAGAACTCCGCATCGATTCTCACCATCCATATCTGGGCGGGTGTGTTCATCTTCATGCGTGCGGCGTTCAGTCGCTGGATCCTGATCGAGGGCGCGCTGATGTTTTCCCTGATTACCCAAGGCCTCGGCGCGCTGGCCAACATCGGTCTTAACCTGGTGTTAATCCCGCAGTACGGCGGCGAAGGCGCAGCCATGGCGACCCTCATTTCTTACGCAGTCGCTTCGTACGCTGCGCTGATGGTGCACAAGAAGACCCGCCCGGTGTTCTTCATGATGACCAAGTCGATGTTCAGTCCAGTTCGTTATGTATTCAATGCCGTAGGAGCAGTCCGATGAGCCTCATGTCTCTCGCCAGAGCCTTGCCCGAGCCAGTCAAGCATGCGATCAAGGCGACCCGGGACAATACCAATCTGGCCCTGGTCCGCCTGTTTTCCTCCAACGGCTTTTTGTCCTCACTCTATTACTGCCTGATCAGCCGCGAGTTCGACCGGGAGCACCGTGCCGTACTGCTCGGCCGTCTCAAGTTCGCCCGGCTGATGCGCGGTAAGGGCGAGAACGACGCTTTCTTGCGGCGTAACGTCCATCGCTTGGAGAAAGGGCTGATCATGCGGCCGCGTCGTGCCACCTTTGCTGAGGATTACATAGGCCCGACAGTCGCTTGCTACGCCGATGCAACCCAGGCCGGAGTGAACAGCGGCCAGCAACGGTGGGCCAACGATGTCCTTACCGACTATTTCTCCGCCGTCGGCAGCACCTCGCGCATCGATTCGGCCAGGCAGGCCTTTTCCAGCACTGAGGGTGGCGACGACGCGAGCCGCTGCGTGCCCTACCCGCACAGCCAACTGCCGGACTGCCCGGTCAGCTATGACGAGCTGATGGTGCTGTTCCGCCGGCGCCGCTCGGTGCGCTGGTATCAGGACAAGCCCGTCAGCAACGCGCTGCTGGAGCAGGCGGTCCGTGCCGCGGCGCTGGCGCCTTCGGCCTGCAATCGCCAGCCGTTCCGTTTCTATGTCAGCAACGGCAAGGAAAAGGCCGCCGAGGTCGCCAAGTGCGCCGGCGGCACTGCGGGCTTCCACGACAACCTGCCGTGCGTAATCGCCGTGGTCGGCGATCTGGGCTGCTACCCCGAAGCGCGCGACCGCCACGTGGTCTATATCGACGGTTCGCTGGCAGCGATGCAACTGATGCTGGCCCTGGAGAGCCTGGGCCTGTCCAGCTGCTCGATCAACTGGCCGGACGTCGAAGAACGCGAGCGCCAACTGGCAAAGATTCTGGGCCTGGCCTACCACGAGCGCACCGTGATGCTGCTCGCCGTGGGTTACGCCGATCCAACGGGAGGGATTCCTTATTCGGACAAGAAGACCGAGAAAGACTTGATCGTATACAACTGAGGTAAGCGATGATTATCGAGATCAGAAAGGCAGGCTTCGTCAATAAAGGCGCTGAGCTGATGTTGCACGCGGCGCTGCAGAAGCTGAAGGCCCGGTATCCAGACGCTACCTTCGTCATGGCACCCACTCCGAAGAAAGCCGAGCAGCCGTTCCGCAAGCTGGTCCAGCTGGGTTTTTATCCCAAGGCCTGGCTGTGGCGCTATGGGATTCAATGGGGCACTTTGGCCAATTTCGCGCCGCGCCAGCTCCGCGAAATGTACGGCGTGGTGCTGGATAAAGAGGTTGATGTGGTCATCGACGCGGCCGGCTTCGCCTACAGCGATCAATGGGGCGAGAGCCCCTGCGCCGAGCTCGCGCAGTCGGCCAAGCGCTGGAAGAAGAACGGCACCCGCGTAATCCTCATGCCCCAGGCGCTTGGGCCGTTCAAGTCGGAGAAGAACCAGGCGGCGATGAAGACCGTGGTTAACAACGTCGACTTGATCTTCCCGCGCGAACGCGTCTCCTACGAGCACCTGACTGGCCTGGTCGGCGAGCAGAGCAAGATCAAGCAGTCGCCGGACTTCACCAATCTGATTACCGGCGTGCTTCCGTCGGGTTTCGATACCGAGCAGAACCGGTTCTGCATCGTGCCCAACTGCAGGATGCTCGATAAAACCGACCAGCAGACCCGCGATGCCTACCTGCCGTTTCTGATCAGCTGCACGCGTTACTTGCTGGAAAAGAACGCCAAGCCCTTTGTCTTGGTGCATGAAGGCAAGGATGACCAACGGCTGGCTGATGAGTTGTCGGCAGCCGTCGGCGGCATCCCGATCGTCAAGGAAAGCGGCGCGCTGGAGATCAAGGGCATCCTCGGGGCCTGTAGCGGCACCCTGGGCAGTCGTTTTCATGGCCTGGTCAGTGCGTTGTCTCAGGGCGTGCCGGCGCTGGCGACGGGTTGGAGCCACAAGTACCAGATGCTCTTCGAAGACTACGGATTTCCCGAAGGGCTGGTGCAGGTCACCACCGACGAGGCCGAGATCAAGCGCAAGATCGATCTGGTGATCGACGAGAGCGAGCGGATCAAGACGCTGATCCAGGCGCGCACCGATCAGCTCAAGCAACAGTCCGAGCAGATGTGGCAGCAGGTCTTCGCGGTGATCGATCAATGCGAGCGCATCCGCCACGATCGCCACGCGGCGGTAGGCGCGGTCTGAGCCTCGACGGCAGCGACCTGTTGAGGCATTGAAAGGGCAGCGTGGGCTTCAGCCCACCTGCTCAGTCAGGCCGGGCAAAACGCTGGCGGAGCAGCCGGTACAGGTAGTAAAGGACGAACAGAACCACCACGCCGGTTGAGATCGGGTCGAGGTACTCCGCGACCTTCTCGTATTGCGATTCGAGCGCAAAACCCGCCAGCGCCAGCAGGGCCGTCCAGATCAGCGAACCCAGGCTCGAATAGATCAGAAACAGGGTCATCGGCA
Organism: Stutzerimonas stutzeri; assembly: GCF_000590475.1. Lineage (NCBI taxonomy): Bacteria > Pseudomonadati > Pseudomonadota > Gammaproteobacteria > Pseudomonadales > Pseudomonadaceae > Stutzerimonas > Stutzerimonas stutzeri. The sequence goes on from NZ_CP007441.1 coordinate 4,529,239, forward strand.
TACCGACGATACCGGCCGGCACCGAGATCAGCGTTCGCACCGCCGGCATCAGACGGCCGAAAAACACCGCCGCCTTTCCATGCCGGTCGAACCAGCGACTCGCCGCGTCGATGTCTTTCGTCGACAGCGTCAGCCAGTGTCCCCAGCGTTTGGCCAGACGCTTCATGCGCGTCTGGCCAAGCTTGGCGCCGGCGTAATACCAGGGCAGCGCACCCACCACCGAGCCGGCCGTGCCTACGGCAATGACGCCGACGAAGTTCAGCTCGCCACGCGCCGCGACGAAGCCGGCCAGCGGCATGATCAGCTCCGAGGGGATAGGTGGAAAGATGTTTTCCAGCAACATCAGCGCGAACACGCCGAGATAGCCAAATGCCGAAACCACTTCGACGATCTTGTCGAACATCGCTACCTCTGTCGTGACTGGGATGGATTGAGCGCCTCTTCCGCCAGGGGAGGCGACGCGTCTGACGGCAGCGAAGCGTAATAATCCGCCACCGCTTGCATCTGCTCCGGCGTGAGGCGCTGCGCGGCGCTATGCATGACGTTGGCGTATTCACTGCCACCGCGCTGGCCGGCGGTGAACAATTCCAGCTGCTGCTTCAGGTAGCCGCTGTACTGTCCTGCAATACCAGGGTACATCGGGTTGCGCGGCGAGCGCTTCGGTCCGTGGCAATGCACACAAGACGGCACACCCCGTTCCGGCACGCCGCGTTCGGCCAGTGCCCGGCCGCGCTCGAGCGCTTCAGCCGAGGCTTGGGGTTCATCCGCTCGGGTAGACACCGGCAGCTCAGCGTAATGCCTGGCCAGCGCCTTCAACACAGACGGCTCAAGTCCGGCGGCGATCGGCTGCATGATGCCGCTGTAGCGCTGGCCTCCGGCGTAGGCCTGCAAGGCGCCGAGCAAATAGGCCTGGCTCTGCCCGGTCAGCCGTGGCACGGCCCCGCCACGCCCGTTTCCATCAATGCCATGGCAGCGGCTGCAGTCGGCCAGCACCGGGCCCAGCGCATCGTCCTGAGTCCCGGCACCTTCGGCGGTCCGTGACCCGCGGCTGTCCTCAGTGCGATCCCCTAGCGCAAGCTCGCGATAGCGCTGCTCGGACATCCCCGGCAGCGCTTGCAGGAAGGCCACCACTGCCCAGACTTCATCGTCGCGCTGCGGCGCCGGCCAGGCGGGCATGGCGGTGAATTTGACGCCATGCTTGACGATAAGGAACAGCTCCTGGGGCTCCCAGTGCGCTATGCGCGGCGGCAGGAATGGCGGTTCGGGTGTCATCTGCTGCACGATCAGCGAGCGCTTCTTTCCGGGCCCGCCATGACAGGCGAGGCAACCGGTGTGATAATGCCCGGCGCCTTTGAGCACCCATGCCGGATCGTCGAGCGGCGGCACCTCGATGCCCATCGATTGGGTGCTGACCGCGCGGCGCATTACGTAGTGCAGTATCCAGCCGGTCGCCTTCCAATGCCCGGAGCTGGCGCTGATCGCGACCAGCCCCAGCGAGGCGAGCAGAAAGCCGCCCGCCCCGGCGAGCACCGACAGCAGCGCGATGCCCGCCACCACACGTCGCCAGGAGCCACCGGTCAGCCAGCGCAACCCGCGACGCACCGGCATCGCCACGCGGCAGAACAACGACCTAGCTGAGCGAGACGACATCGCGCTTGTCCTGTAACAGTCCACCGAGCAGACACAACCCGCCGATCAGGTAGCTGGTGCCGCCGAACACCAGCATGATCACGCCGCCCAGTTGTTGGTCCTCCAGCGGGCTCAGGCCCGACAGCGCCGAGCCAGTGTGTTCGAACAGTGGTCGGCTGGACATCGCCAGCAGCACGCCGAGCAGTGTCATGTGCATGGAAGTCAGCAGCAGCCCGGCGATTCCGGCCAGGGCACGTCGATGCCTGACCCCGCCGAATGCCGCGAGCCACACCAGCAACCCGACGAACAGGTAGCTGCCCTGCTCCAGCATTTGCGCGTCCGTGGAGGTTCGCGCCGCATGATGCAACGCCGGCATGTGCCAGGCCCACACTACGAACAGCTCGATCACCGAGGCCAGAATCGGTGAGAAAAGAAAAGGCATCCGGCTGGAAAGGTCCAGCCGGCCGCCAGCCAGTCCGATCGCCATCAATGGCGCCGCCACCGCCACCACCATCACGTGCATCAGCATATGACCGACGAACAGCTGATCGGCCATGGCGGGCAGCGGACCGAGCCAGACCACCGCCAGCGTGACCAGCGCCAGCATCAGCGACAGGGGGCGCCAGATCATCTGCAGCTCCCGATGAAGACCACGCACAGCGCGACGAAAATCGTCGCAACGAAGCTCAGGCCGCTGAGCAGCAGCGTCGAAAAGCCAAGGAAGCGATGACGGTCGCCCGGCGTGTCGAAGTCATGCGGTGCCGTTGCATTGCCGAACGAGTGATGGCGCCAGCCGCGCCAGCCGGTCAGTGCGATGCCGACCAGCGCAATCAACGTCAGTACGCCGATGGCGAGGCGAATGTCGCCCAGCTCGCCGCTGCGGCCCGCCACCTTCGCGCACCATACCGCCGTGGCCGTGTAGGACAGCACGAAATGCACAGCCCAGATGGTCGGGCTGAAGGTCAGCAGCCAAAGCGACTCGCGTTCTTCCGGCGGTGCCTCAGGCGCCTGCTGATCAATGGGCCGCTGTTCGCTCAGGTTTTCACTCATGACACCTCCGGGAAGCCGGCGATGACCGCGACCGTCGCGCCAACAGTGATGAGCATGAAATGCCAGAACAGCGCGACGTTGCGGATATCGATGTCGTACACCGCGGTCATTCTGCCGGCGGCGCGGCGCGCGAGGCAGTAAAGCTGCATGATCAGGCCGATGGCCAGGTGCAGCAGGCACCAGAGCACCAGCACCCAGACCGTCGCGGGATACACGTTGCTGGTCGGGTCGAGCCCGCTGAAATGCGGGCCGGCCCACATCGAATAACCCCCCGCCAGGGTGCAGATTGTCGCCAGCCCCAGCGAGCCGTAGAAACCCACCGCCTGGTCCCGGACATTGCAGCGCCGCGCCAGCAGCGTCAGCGCCCAGGATGCCCCAATCAATCCCAGGGCCAGCACTGGCCAGAACACGCCGGGCCCGGAGGCATCGGCGGGAGGGAAATCGTCATGCACGGTCCAGAAGAAGAAATAGCCGAACACCAGGCTGCCGAACGCGCTCATGTCGCCGATCATGGTAATGAAGGTCGCCCACCAGCCCACCGATTTCGCGCCCGACGCGTAGAGCGGCACCGTTACATTCAGACCGATGTCCTTCTGCGGCTTCTCCGGAATCATTGCGGTGCCGGTCCACAGCCAGATCAAAATGGTAATCAGGGCGAGGCCACCGCTGATGAGCGCCGCGACATACCAGCTGTATGTGGCGAAGATGAACAGCCCGCCGGTGAAGATCGCCGCCCACAAGCTGAGAAAGGTCGGGCCTGGCACGCGCAGGCACTGGATCGGCTCGGCATCGATGATGCTGCTGATCAGCGTCTCGCGTTTGCCCTCCTCCGCATCGGGCAGGTAGAAGCGCCCCGCATCGACGTCGCGCATGAGGTTGGGCTGATCCCAAAGCGGGTAGCGGCTCTTGATGATTGGGATCGAACGGGACCCCCAAGGCATACCGGGCATCTCGGCCAGCCACTCGAGCGTCCCGGCGTTCCACGGATTGCGCTTGCTATAGGACTGTTTGCCCTTGGGCCGCAACACGTCCCAGACCAGCACCGCGACGCCGCCAGCGAGGATGAAGGCCCCCACGGTTGACACCATGTTGAGCACATCGAAGCCCATGTCCGGCGCATAGGTGTAGACGCGCCGCGGCATACCCAGCAAGCCGGTGAAGTGCATCGGCAGGAAGGCAATGTTGAAGCCGATGAACATCAGCCAGAAGGCGATCCGCCCGAGGCGATCGGACAGCGTCTTGCTCATGGCCAGCGGGAAGAAGTAATAGAGCCCGGCGATGACCGGGAACAGCATGCCGCCGATCAGCACGTAGTGCAGGTGAGCGACGATGAAATAGGTGTCGTGGGCCTGGAAGTCGAACGGCGCCAGCGCCACCATCACGCCGGTCAGGCCGCCGAGGACGAAAATCGCCAGCGCGCCAGCAACAAACAGCATCGGCACCGATTTGAGGAAGCGCCCGGCCAGCGCCGTGGCCAGGAAGCAGAAGATCTGAACCCCGGTCGGAATTGCCACCGCCTCGGATGCCGCCGAGAAAAACGCCAGCGAAATGCCCGGCATGCCGGTGGTGAACATGTGGTGCACCCACAGCCCGAAGCTGATGAATCCGGTACCCACCGCGGCCAGCACGATAAAGGTGTAGCCGACGATGGGCCGCTGAGCGGCGGTGGGCACGATGGTCGCCACCAGCGCCACGGCGGGCAGAAAGATGATGTACACCTCGGGATGACCAAAGATCCAGAACAGGTGCTGCCACAGCAGTGGATCGCCGCCGCGGCTGGCATCGAAGAACGGCCAGCCGAAGGCGCGTTCCAGCTCGAACAGCAAGTCGCCGGCGATCAGCGGCGGGAAGGCGAACAGGATCATTCCCGCCACCACCAGGATGTACCAGGAATAGAGCGGGATCAGGTTGATACGCATGCCCGGCGGTCTCGTTTTCAGCACGCCGACGATCAGCTCCACCGCCGCCGCGATCGACGACACCTCGATGAATGACAGCCCGAGCAGCCAGATGTCCGCGCCGAGGCCGTCCTGATAAGTGGTGGTCAGCGGCGGGTACATGAACCAGCCGCCCTGAGGTGCGACGTTGAAGAAGATCGAGCCGCAGACGAATACACCGCCAATGATGAAACACCAGAACCCATAGGCCGACAGCCGCGGAAACGGCAAGTCCCGTGCGCCTAGCATCTGCGGCAGGATCAGGATGGAAAACGCCTCGAAGATCGGCACGCCGAACAGAAACATCATTACCGAGCCGTGCAGGGTGAACACCTGGTTATAGGTTTCAGCCGACAGCAGATCGTTATTCGGCACGGCCAGCTGAGCGCGAATCAGCATCGCCAGCACGCCGGCGAAGAGGAAGAACAGAAACGACACGCCGGTGTACCAGAGCCCCACCTCGGTGTTGTTCACCGCCGACCAGTAGCGCCAGCCGGTGGGCGTCTTCCAGGCCGCGGCCAGGCGTTCGGCTTGCGCTTCGGCTCGGGCCTTCTCCTGCGGGTCGCGGTACTCAATCGGCTCGCTCATTCCAGGCCCTTCAGGTAGTGCGCCATGGCCGTCAGCTGGTCATTCGGCAACATGCCGAACGTGGGCATCCTGACGTCGGGCTTGATCTCTCCGGTATGGCCGATCCAGCGCTGGAAGGCGTCGATATCGGCGGGCAGAATGCCGGCCGCCAGGCTCAAGCGGCTGCCGACGTGAGTCAGGTCGGGGCCAACCGTGCCGTCCGCCTCGGTGCCGCGTACCCGATGGCAGGCGCCGCAACCGTTGCTGAGAAAGGCATGCTGGCCCTGACGCTGCAGCGCCGATTCCGGCTCTTGCGCCGGCTGTGCCTGCTGGGCGAGCCACTCGTCGAATGCCGCTGTCTCCATCACCACCACCGGGAAGGCCATCAGCGCATGGGAGGTGCCGCAATACTCGGCGCAGGCGCCGCGGAAGGAGCCCGTCCGGGTCGGTTCAAGCACCAACTGATTGGTGCGCCCGGGAATCATGTCGACCTTACCGCCCAGCGAGGGGATCCAGAACGAGTGGATCACGTCCGGGCTGGTCAGACTGAAGGCCACACGCTGGCCGACCGGCAGGCGAATTTCGTTGGCCAGATCTATCGCTTCGCCCTCGTCAGTCCGATAGCGCACCCGCCACCACCACTGCTCACCCGACACTTCCACCCGCATGGAAACGTCTTCGGACGAGCTCAGCTGTGGCATCAACATCAGCCCGTAGATCAGCAGGCCGGTCAGCACGACCACCGGAAAGATGACGCCGCCGCCCAGGATCAGCCAACGGGCGCTGCGAATTCCGTGCTCTTCGGGGTGCGCCTGAGTCGCGTAAAGCGTGATGGCCATCACCGCAGCCCAGATCAGCAGCGCTCCACCGCACATCCACCAGAACAGCGTTGCGATGCTTTCGGCACCGGTGCCGGCGGGGTCGAGCGCCGATTGCCGGCCATCGCAGGCCGCCAGCAATGCTGCCAGCACCAAGCAGAAGCCGCGCTGCCACTGGCTTGCTCGCAGAATGTCATTGCTCAGCTGAAACCACATGGTCCGGCTCGTCGAAGATCACGTTCGTGTGACACACAAGCACGCCAAAAAGTTGGATAGCAGTATTCGCCCCCACGTATCGATGGCCTGACGGGGGCTAACGGACTCTCTCGTCGTTGCGCTGGTCCAAACGGACAGGTACATGACGTTCAAGGAGAAAACATGGATGCCGACCGCAGTCACCGGCGCTATTTGCTGACGTTATTGCTGTTGTTCCTGGCGATATGGGGAGCGCTGGCCATTTCCCCCGTAGACCGCCATGACTGGCTGCTGGAAAACCAGCTGGTGCTCGTGCTGGCCGTCGCCCTGCTACTCGGCCACCGGCATTACCTGCCCTCGCCCGCTGCGGCGACGTTGATCGTTATTTACCTGTGCATCCACCAACTGGGCGCGCACTACACCTACGCGAAGGTACCCTACGATGACTGGTGGCAAGCGCTGACGGGAGAAAGCCTGAACCAGGCACTTGGCTGGGAGCGCAACCAGTTCGACCGCCTTGCCCACCTCAGCTACGGCTTGCTGTTGGCCTATCCGATCCGCGAGGTGCTTATCCGCCTGGGCTTGCGCCCCGGCCTCTGGAGTCTGCTCCTGCCAGTGGACATTGTGCTCTCGACCTCGGCGATCTATGAATTGATCGAGTGGTTCGGGGCAGAGGCACTCAGCGCCGGGGAGGGACGAACGTTTCTCGCCACCCAGGACGATCGCTGGGATCCGCAGAAAGACATGGCCCTGGCAGCGGCCGGTGCGATCGTCGCCATGGTTCTGACCACAATGCTGTCCGGCGCAGCCCGCCAGGCCCTGCGCCGCGGCTCGTCCGGCCGATCAGCCGCGCGGTCGTGAGAGCGGCTCAGAGGCGTTCGGGATGGCCTAGGCGCTCTGCCGCATCAGGTACCTCGGGATCGCTGGTCACGCCGATCCGACGCAGGTACCACTGATACGCCAGATGCGAACAACCCCAGCCAAGCAGGACCCCGAGCGAATTGGCCAGCATGTCGCCGAGTGACGCCTCGCGATTAGGCAAAAGGCTCTGAGCGATCTCGATCAGAGCGGAAACGCCCACGCTGGCCGCGATCGACCAGATGACACTCCATTGCGAAAAAGCCAGGCGCAGCGAGAACATCAAGGCCGCAAAGCCAAGCATGTGATGCAGCTTGTCCTGCTGATCGAACACTTGCGGGATGGGCTCCGGACGTAGTCCGCTGAAGACGATGACCGCCAGAACCGCGAAAAACGGCAGGAGACGCAAGCAATTCATGGGCAACCGATAGCCTCTCTGGGATCGTGAAAAAGTACGGGAACGTTGGCAGGGCCCGATGCCGGGCTTAGTGATGACATCAGCAGAGGCGGCGTAAGATAGCAGCCCCTCGATGCGATGCGTACCGAGCATGTCCGTCGGCGTGCACGCTATGGAGGGCCAAATCCATCGATAGTTCGTGCCAGCCTGTAACAAATTGCGCGGTACCAACCCATTGCTGCCGCCGCAGGCCACCGCCTAAACGTAACCGCGCGAACAGGGTCCGAATGATGGAAGGCTGGCCAATACCCCGGCGACCAGGCGTGCAGCTTCATCGCCACTTGCATGATGGGACACCACGTTGACGCACCCCACTTCTCTACCCGGCAACCTCCAGCGACGCCCGAACGGTGATATCCAGGCCGTCATTCTGGCGATCGAGGGCGACTGGACGCTGCCGCATTACGCCACCCTCCGGCGTCAGGTCGAGCGGGCTCGACGCCAGGTGACCGACGCCGATCAGATCGAGCTGCATGCGCTTGGCGAATTGGATACGGCTGGTGCCGGGCTGCTGGCGGAGCTGCTCGGCCCGGCGCGGGTGGCCCGCCTGAGCGAGTGGGCGCCGGAACTGCCCGCGGAACGTCAGGCGCTGCTGAAAACCGTCGCCGCCGCGCTGGATAGGCCGCCAGCGCAACAGAAGCCTGAAACCAACGGGATTGCCGATGTTCTGGCTCACGTGGGCCGCAGCGTGTCCAGTATCTGGAACCTGCAACGCACCCTGCTCGGCTTTATCGGCCTGACCCTGCAGACATTGTTCACCGTCATCCTCAGTCCACGCCGGTGGCGGATCACCTCGCTGGTGGCGCATATCGAGCAGACCGGGCTGGACGCGATCCCCATCGTCGCACTGCTGACCTTTCTGGTCGGCGCCGTGGTGGCGTTTCTCGGCGCCACGGTGCTGGCCGATTTCGGCGCGACTATTTACACGGTCAACCTGGTGGCGTTTTCCTTCCTGCGCGAATTCGGCGTACTGCTGGCCGCTATCCTGCTCGCCGGGCGCACCGCCAGCGCCTTCGCCGCGCAGATCGGAGCGATGAAATCCAACGAGGAAATCGATGCCATCCGCACCCTTGGCTTGAGCCCGATCGAGCTGCTGGTACTGCCGCGCGTGCTGGCGATGCTGATCACACTGCCGATCCTGACCTTTATCGGCATGCTCAGCGGTATTGTCGGCGGGCTGACCGTCTGCGCCCTGGCGCTGGATATCTCGCCGTCGATGTTCTTCAACATCCTGCAGCGCGACATCCCGCTCAACCACTTCCTGGTCGGCCTCGGCAAAGCGCCGGTGTTCGCCTTCCTGATTGCCGTGATCGGTTGCCTGGAAGGCTTTAAAGCCAGCGGCAGCGCGCAGTCGGTAGGCGAGCACACCACTTCCAGCGTGGTGCAGTCGATCTTCATGGTGATCCTGATCGATGCAATCGCCGCGCTGTTCTTCATGGAGATGGGCTGGTGATGAGTGACGAGCCCGTGATCCAGGTGCGCGGTCTGGTTAACCGTTTCGGCAGCCAGGCGGTGCACGTCAATCTCGACCTGGACATTCGCCGTGGTGAGATTCTCGGCGTGGTCGGCGGCTCCGGCACCGGCAAGTCGGTATTGCTGCGCAGCATCGTCGGCTTGCGCCAGCCCAACGCCGGCAGCATCAAGGTGTTCGGCGAGACTCTGTTGAAGCTGTCCGGCCAGCGCCGCTCGGAGATCGAACGACGCTTCGGCGTGCTGTTCCAGCGTGGCGCCTTGTTCACCTCGCTCAACCTGCAGGAAAACGTCGCCTTGCCGCTGATCGAACACATCGGCCTCAAAAGGGCCGATGCCGAACACCTGGCGCGGCAGAAGCTGGCATTGGCCGGACTGCCGCCGGATGCCGCCTGCAAATACCCGGACGAACTATCCGGCGGCATGGTCAAGCGCGCAGCTCTCGCCAGGGCGCTGGCGCTGGACCCGGAGGTGCTGTTTCTCGACGAGCCTACCGCTGGCCTCGACCCGATCGGTGCGGCGGCCTTCGATCAGTTGATCCTGACCCTGCGCGATGCCCTGGGCTTCAGCGTATTCCTGGTCACCCACGACCTGGACACGCTCTACACCATCTGCGACCGCGTTGCGGTGCTGGCACAGAAGCGCGTGCTGGTGGTCGACACCCTGGAGACCGTGGCCGCCGCTGACGACGCCTGGATTCGCGAATATTTTCATGGCCCGCGTGGCCGCGCCGCGCATGGCGCCGCGCTGATGCTGGAGACGCCCTGAATGGAAACCCGAGCCCATCATGTCCTGATCGGACTGTTCACCGTGATCGCGGTCGGCGGCGCGCTGCTGTTCGCTTTATGGCTGGGCAAATCGAGCATCGATCGCGAATACAGCTACTACGACATCGGCTTCAGCCAGGCGGTCAGCGGTCTGTCTAGCGGCAGCTCGGTGGAATACAGCGGCATCAAGGTCGGCGACGTCGTCCAGCTGTGGCTGGAGCCGGATGATCCGCGCAAGGTCCGCGCGCGCATCCGTGTCTATGGCGGCACGCCGATCAAGACTGACACCCAGGCGCGCCTGGCGCTGGCCAATATCACCGGCAGCATGGTTATCCAGCTGCACGGCGGCACTCCGCAGAGTCCACGCCTGGAAGGTGATCCCGACGACCCACCGCTGATCGTCGCCGACCCCTCCCCGCTCAGCGCACTGCTGGAAAATGGCGAAGACTTGATGAGCAACATCAATAACCTGCTGCTCAGCGCCAACCAGATCTTTTCCGAAGAAAACACCACACGCCTCAGTCGCACCCTGGCGCATCTGGAGCAGGCCACCCGCGTGCTGTCGGACCAGCGCGGCGATCTGGCGCAGACACTGCAGCAGTTCAACCAGTTGAGCCAGCAGGCCAATACCGTCATGGGCGAGCTGTCGAGCCTGGCGCGCAACGCCAACAGCCTGCTCGACGATCAGGGCCGCAGCGTGCTGGACAGCGCGGCGCAGTCGATGAGCGCGCTGGATCGCACCACGACGCGCCTGGACACCCTGCTGGCAGAAAACCAGGGCGCGCTGAACAACGGCATGCAGGGCTTCAATGAGCTGGGCCCGGCGATCAACGAGCTGCGCGTTACCCTCGGTGCCTTGCGCCGGGTGACTCAGCGCCTGGAAGACAATCCGAGCGGGTTCCTGCTTGGCCGAGAAAAACTGCAGGAGTTCAACCCATGAGTCTTCGTCGTCGTTCCCTGCCCGGACTGCTCCTGCTCGGGTTGCTCAGCGCGCTGTCGGCGTGTTCGATACTGCCGGACGCAGAACCGCTGCGCATCTACCTGCTGCCCGCCACGACACCACCGCCGCAAGCCAGCGAACCGACATTGCGACACGCGCTGCGCATCAACACCCCGCAGGCCAGCCGAGCCCTCGCCAGTCCGCGCATCGCTGTAGTGCCCGAAGGCAACCAGATCAGCGCCTACGCAGGCGCGCGCTGGAGCGATGCGGCGCCTGTGCTACTTCGTGATCGCCTGATCGAGGCCTTCCAGCGCGACGGCCGGATGCCCTCGGTGAGCAACGAGAACGTCAATCTCTATGCCGACATCAGCCTGCACAGCGACCTGCGCGCTTTTCAGAGTGAATACATCGAAGGCAAACCGCAGGTGCTGATTCGCCTCGACGCGCGCTTGGTGGACCGCGAAGACCAGCGCACCCTGGCCAACCGACGGTTCGAAATCCGCCAGCCCAGCGCCGCTCCCGACGTGGCAAGCGTGGTCGAAGCGTTTGGACAGGCCAGCGACACCCTCAGCCGCGAGGTCCTCGACTGGACCCTGTCCCATGCTCGCCAGCTGCCCTGACTGGCGCGCAAAAATGACCGGTTAACTGCAACGGAGTGGTCCAGATAAACACCAGACGGTCCGGCGAGCGGCTAGGGCTAGCGCTCCGCGGGCTGCTCACCGGTGCTCTCAATGCCGTCATCCGCCCCTGAAGAAGCGATCGCATGCGGCGCCAGCGGGCCGCAGAGCGCAGTGAGGAGCGCATTGGACTTCTGATCGAAAACCGCTTGAATCGTCGAGACGCGGGACACCATTCGACGGCTGGCGATGCGCACAGCTGGATCCTCGCTGGCCATCAGCTCCAAGGAGAAGGCCGTCAGCGCCTCGGACAGCTGCGAAAGATTGCGCGCGGTGAGACTCAGCAGCTCGGCGAGCTGTTCGTTACGGGTATGCATTCCTTTGCACCGGTCATGAATGTCGACGCGATAGTACTCAATTGCACCCGCCGCGCCACGCTCCCTTTCGCCGTCACGCCATTTTTGTGCACTGGCACCGAATCCGTCTTGGCGCTTACCGCGCCGTGTCCCGCAAGTGCCATCGCATCCATCGGATCAATCTCATTGTCTGTCGAGCGAAGCTACCTCAAACTTTCACCTGCCTTGCCATCTCCTACGCCACGGCTGGGAATTTTTACATTTTCGGCAGGTCTATCCTGCCGACATGCCAAGAGCTTGCTGCTCTGTAGCGCGCCAAGGAAGCCTATCAATCATGCGCATTCTCGTAACCGGCGGAGCCGGATTCATCGGTTCAGCACTGATCCGCCATCTTATTCAAGACACCGAGCACAGCGTGCTCAACCTGGACAAGCTGACCTATGCCGGCAATCTCGAGTCGCTGGCAGACGTGCAAAGCAATGAACGTTATCAATTTCTTCATGCAGACATCGCCGACCGCGAGCAGGTAAGCGAAGCCCTCCTGGAATTCCAGCCGGACGCCATCATGCACCTGGCCGCCGAATCCCACGTCGATCGCTCGATCGACGGCCCGGCCGAGTTCATCCAGACCAATATCGTCGGCACCTACCAGTTGCTCGAAGCGACCCGTGCCTATTGGCAGACGCTGCCCGAAGCGCGCCGCGAAGCGTTCCGCTTCCACCACATCTCTACAGACGAGGTGTATGGCGACCTGCACGGGGTCGATGACCTGTTTACCGAAACCACGCCCTACGCACCCAGCTCGCCCTATTCGGCCAGCAAGGCCTCGTCGGACCATCTGGTCCGTGCCTGGCAGCGCACCTACGGTCTGCCGGTGCTGATCACCAACTGCTCGAACAACTACGGGCCGTATCACTTCCCCGAGAAGCTGATTCCGCTGGTGATCCTCAATGCGCTGGACGGCAAGCCGCTGCCGGTCTATGGCAACGGCACGCAAGTGCGCGACTGGCTGTTCGTCGAAGATCACGCGCGCGCCCTGTTCAAGGTGGTCAGCGAAGGCAAGGTGGGCGAGACCTACAACATCGGCGGTCACAACGAGCAGAAGAATATCGACGTGGTACGCGGCATCTGCGCCCTGCTCGAAGAGCTGGCGCCGCAGAAGCCCGAAGGGCTCGAGCGTTTCGAGGACCTCATCACCTTCGTCAAGGATCGCCCCGGTCATGACCTGCGCTACGCCATCGACGCCAGCAAGATCGAGCGCGAGCTCGGCTGGGTCCCGCAGGAAACCTTCGAAACCGGTCTGCGCAAGACGGTGCAGTGGTACCTGAACAACCTCGAATGGTGCCGTCGCGTCCAGGATGGCAGCTATCAACGTGAGCGCCTTGGCGCGCTGGAGAACGCATGAAAGGAATCATTCTCGCCGGAGGCTCCGGCACCCGTCTGCATCCCATTACCCTGGGCGTATCCAAGCAGCTGCTGCCGATCTACGACAAGCCGATGGCCTATTACCCGATCTCGGTGCTGATGCTCGCCGGGATCCGCGACATCCTGCTGATTTCCACCCCGCAGGACCTGCCGCAGTACAAAAACCTGCTGGGTGACGGCAGCCAGTTCGGGGTGAACTTCAGCTACGCCGAACAGCCGTCGCCAGATGGTCTGGCCCAAGCCTTTCTGATCGGCGAGGAGTTCATCGGTGATGACTCGGTGTGCCTGATCCTCGGCGACAACATCTTCCATGGTCAGCATTTCACCGAGAAGCTGCAGCGCGCCTCGGCGCAGACCAAAGGCGCCACAGTCTTCGGCTATTGGGTCACGGATCCGGAACGCTTCGGCGTGATCGACTTCGACGAGAACGGCAAAGCCCTTTCGATCGAAGAAAAACCGAAAAAACCGAAGTCCAGCTACGCCGTGACCGGCCTGTATTTCTACGACAACGACGTGATCGAGATCGCCAGGTCGATCAAACCCTCGCCGCGTGGCGAGCTGGAGATCACCGACGTCAATAATGCCTATCTCAAGCGTGGCGATCTGAACGTCGAGCGCTTCGGTCGCGGCTTTGCCTGGCTCGACACCGGCACCCATGACAGCTTGCTGGAAGCCTCGCAGTACGTGCAGACCATCGAGCACCGCCAAGGGCTGAAGGTGGCCTGCCTGGAAGAGATCGCCTACCAGCACAAGTGGATCGACCGCGAGCAACTGCTGCGCCGCGCCGACGCCTTGGGCAAGACCGGCTATGGCCAGTACCTGTTCAAGTTGGCCGGTGAAGACGCATGAAGATCATCGAAACCGATATTCCCGATGTGCTGATCATCGAACCCAAGGTATTCGGTGACGAACGCGGTTTTTTCTACGAAAGCTTCAACGCCGCGGCGTTTGAAGCCGCGACCGGACTCAAGCGCACCTTCGTCCAGGACAATCACTCCAAGTCACAGCGCGGCGTGCTGCGCGGGCTGCACTACCAGATCCAGCAGCCCCAGGGGAAACTGGTGCGGGTCGTCGCTGGCGAGGTGTTCGACGTAGCGGTCGATCTGCGCCGTAGCTCGCCAAGTTTCGGTCGCTGGGTTGGCACCCGCCTGAGTGCCGATAACCAACGCCAACTGTGGATCCCGGAAGGCTTCGCACACGGTTTCGTGGTTCTTAGCGAGAACGCCGAGTTCCTTTACAAGACCACCGATTACTACGCGCCGGACCATGAGCGCTCATTGCTCTGGAACGACCCGCAGATCGGCATTGAATGGCCGTTCCAGGAATTACCGCAGCTCTCGCAAAAGGACGCAGCGGGCAAGATCCTCAGCGAGGCGGAGCTGTTTGCATGAAGATCCTCATCACCGGTAGCAAGGGGCAATTGTCCCAGGCGCTGCAACTGGCACTTGCCGGTGAAGGAAAAGTCCTCGCACTGGGTCACAAGGTGCTGGACCTGGCCAACCCGACACAGATTCGTCAGCAGGTTCGCCTGCTACGCCCCGACCTGATCATCAACGCTGCCGCCTATACCGCCGTCGACCCGGCGCAGGGCGATCGCGACCAGGCCTTCGCGGTAAATGCCACCGGCCCTGGTGTGCTGGCCGAAGAAGCGGCGGCGCTGGGTGTGCCCCTGATTCACTACTCGACCGATTACGTCTTCGACGGGCGCAAGACCGAGCCCTATTGCGAGGAGGACCAGCCGGCCCCCTTGAGCGTATACGGGGCCAGCAAGCTGGCCGGCGAACAGGCGATTCAGGCAGTCGGCGGCGAGCATCTGATCCTGCGGACCAGTTGGGTCTATTCGTTGCAGGGCCGCAATTTTTTACTGACCATGCAGCGACTGCTGCAGGAGCGCGACTCGCTGTCAGTGGTCGACGATGAGATCGGCGCACCGACCTGGGCCGGCACGATAGCCGCTGTCACCGCGGAAATGGTTCGCAAGTGGCGAAACGGAACCGGCGGGCCCAGCGGGTTATACCATCTGACCGCCACTGGCGAGACATCCTGGTACGGCTTCGCCTGCAGCATCGCCCGGCATCTGGAGCGGCAGGGCCTATTGCGCGCCGAGATCACCCCCATTTTGTCTACCGATTACCCCACCGCCGCTCAGCGCCCGCTCAATTCACGCCTTAGCTGCGCACGGCTGCAGCGTGATTGGGGCATCGAGCTGCCGGATTGGGAAGCCGCGCTGCACCAGTGCCTTGGCAGTACCGACGAAATGCTGGCGGAACACGACGTCCAGGCCATACAAAGCGTCTGAATCCTCCAGACCGGCTCGCCGTCGCACCGCTCCAGTGCCGGAGCGCCGGCGTTGGGCTGAACGTGCATAATGTCGCCCGGATCACAGGCGCATCTGCATGACATCACCCGAACCCCCTCGTCGCCCACGCTGGCGCAATCTGGCCCTGGTCGCACTGCTGCTGGCGCCGCTGCTGTGGCCGTTACAGCAGCTGGCCGAGCGCTATTACAGCAACGAGCTGATCGAGCAGAATCGGCAAACGCTCGATCTCTACGTAGCCAACCTGCTCGGCTCGTTGCGCCGCTACGAGGTGCTGCCGCGCATTCTTGGCGATCTGCCTACGCTTCGCGCTGCGCTGAGTCAGCCTGCCAATCCAACCGCCAAGGACCAGGCCAATCGCCTGCTGGACCAGCTACGCAAGCAAACGGGCGCAGACGTGATTTATCTGATGGCGCCGGATGGTAATACCTTGGCCGCATCGAACTGGAATGACGAAGATAGCTTCGTTAATCGCAACTTCGCCTTTCGACCCTATTTCAGGGAAGCCATGGCTGGCGAGTTGGGACGTTTTTTCGGGCTCGGCACCACGTCCGGTAAGCGTGGATATTACTTCGGAGCAGCCGTGCGCGACGGCGACGAGGTTCTGGGCGTGCTGGTGGTCAAGGTCGATCTGGATTACACGGAAACGCTGTGGGGCAACACACCCGAGCAACTGATGGTTACCGACAGTTTCGGCGTGGTAATCCTTACGTCAAAGCCGGAATGGCGATTTCGCGCAAGCCGGGCGCTGGATATCGATGAGCGCGAGCAGATCGCATCCGAACGCCCTTACCCAACGCTTCGGCCACGAGACCTGACGTTGGATATCGATACCTGGCTGATTCAGAGTCGTGAGCTCAAGGAAACCGGGTGGACGGTGCGTATTCTGGCGCCGATCAACCTGGTCGAGCGGCCTGTGCAGACGGTGGTGGCGATCGGCGCCGCCACCCTGGCCGCCTTGTTGCTGCTGCTTGGCTTGCTGATGCAGCGCCGCCGCCATTACCTGGAGCGGATTGCGCTGGACGCCAAGGCGCGACAGCAGCTGGAGCGCCGCGTGCAGGAACGGACACAGGACCTGGAAGCGCTGAACAGCCGGCTCAAGCAGGAAGTCCTAGAGCGGGAGCAGGCCCAGCAGGAGCTGGTGCGCGCTCAGGACGAACTCCTCCAGGCCGGCAAGCTATCGGCGCTGGGCACCATGTCGGCGAGCATCAGCCATGAGCTCAATCAGCCGCTGGGCGCGATTCGCAGCTATGCCGACAACGCCGGCGTGTTGCTCGATCAGCAGCGCAATGATGAGGCTCGCGACAACCTCAGGCTGATCAGCGAACTGACCGCTCGGATGGCGTCCATCATCGCCCATCTGCGTGCGTTCGCGCGGCGCGATCGGCATGCGCCGGAACGGGTGGCGCTGCAACCCGCGCTGGACGATGCGCTGGCGCTGCTGGCCAAGCGGCGACAAGCCATGGGCGTCGAGCTGATTCGCGATCTTCCAGACGCGACGCTATGGGTTCAGGCGGGCGAGACGCGGCTGCGGCAGATCCTCTCCAACCTGCTGGCCAACGCCCTCGATGCGCTAAACGAGCGGCCGCCGGTACGGCGCATCTGGCTGCGTGCCGAACGCAAGGACGATGGCGTATTACTCACCTTGCGCGACAATGGCCCGGGATTTTCCAGCGCAGCGCTGCAGCGCGCTCGCGAGCCGTTCTTCACCACCAAGACCAGCGCTCAGGGCCTGGGCCTCGGTTTGGCCATCTGCGATACCCTGACGCGCGCCCTGGACGGCGAGCTGACGATGACCAACCATCCCGAGGGCGGCGCCCAGCTCAGTCTCTACCTGCGATCCGCCGATCCCGGCGTCGCCTTTCCGAGCGAGGACTAGCATGACCAGCCAGATCGACCCGCAGTTTCAGGTAGTCCTGGTCGATGACGATCCGCACCTGCGCAAGGCGTTGAGCCAGACGCTCGATCTCGCCGGGCTCAAAGTACTCAGCCTGGGCGATGCCCGCGGTCTAGCGGCGATGTTGCCGATGGACTGGCCCGGCGTGGTGGTCAGTGACATCCGCATGCCCGGCCTGGACGGCCTCGAATTGCAACAACAGTTGCATACGCTCGACAGCGAGCTTCCGGTACTGCTGATCACCGGCCACGGGGATATACAGTTGGCTGTGCAGGCGATGCGCGCGGGCGCCTACGATTTTCTCGAGAAACCCTTTCCCAGCGAGGCGCTGCTCGACGGCGTGCGCCGTGCGCTGGCTCTGCGGCAGCTGGTCCTCGACAACCGCAGCCTGCGCCTGGCGCTGGCCGACCGTCAGCAACTGTCGACGCGCCTGCTCGGTCAATCGCCAGCCATGCAGCGCCTGCGTGAGCAGATCGGCGCGCTCGCCGGCACCCAGGCCGATGTGTTGATCCTCGGCGAAACCGGTGCCGGCAAGGAAGTGGTTGCGCGCGCGCTGCATGACCTGTCCGGCCGCCGCGGCGGCCCTTTCGTCGCCATCAATGCCGGCGCGCTGGCCGAGTCTGTGGTCGAGAGCGAACTCTTCGGCCACGAGGCAGGCGCCTTTACCGGTGCGCAGAAGCGCCGCATCGGCAAGTTCGAATTCGCCAATGGCGGCACCCTGTTCCTCGATGAAATTGAGAGCATGAGTCTGGACGTGCAGGTCAAGCTGCTGCGCATGCTGCAAGAGCGGGTCGTCGAACGGCTGGGCGGCAACCAGTCAATTGCATTGGACATCCGCATCATTGCTGCCACCAAGGAGGACCTGCGCCAAGCCGCCGATCAAGGCCGTTTCCGTGCCGACCTCTACTACCGGCTGAACGTCGCGCCGCTGCGCATCCCGCCGCTGCGTGAACGTCGCGAGGACCTGTTGTTCCTGTTCCAGCATTTTGCCGAGACCGCCGCCAGCCGACACGACCTGCCGATCCGTGAGCTGCGGCCGGAGCAGCGCGCACAGCTGCTCCGGCATACCTGGCCGGGTAACGTCCGCGAATTGCAAAACACCGCGGAGCGCTTTGCCCTAGGCCTCGAACTGGGCCTGGAAGATCCCGTACATGCTTCCGACACCGCCGCAGCGACAGCTAGCACCCTCAACGAGCAAGTCGACGCCTTCGAGCGCGCGTTGATCGCCGCCGAGCTGGGCCGTCCGCACAACTCGTTGCGCAGCGTCGCCGAAGCCCTCGGCCTGCCACGCAAGACCCTGCACGACAAGTTGCGCAAGCACGGTCTGGTCTTCAATGATGTTGGCGGAACCTCGCCGGATGATTGCGACTAGCTGGCGGTTTTTCGCCATGCAATGGCAGGGAATATCCGGAAGTCGAGCTGACGTACCGCTCGTCAATGGGCGCCCGGGCAGAGGCCGAGGCGCCGCCCAGCACCTCTCGAGGAGGTGAACCGCTTGATCAACCGGCCCATCGATTACGAACCCACCTCTCGAGAACCCGCATTCTCAGGCCCTCGCATTCGCGAAAGGCGAAGCCGGGCTTGTTCAATGGTGAATTTCCAGCGGTCCGGGGCCCCAAGTAGAGTCATCCGAGATGAGGGATCACTCGATTGATGAAAGATGCCGACCGCCAGCACGGCAATCTGCCATCTACGGCCTATGGCCATGCACGCTGACAAGACGGCAAACCTGCGGGCCAGACGGGGCGGCTGAGAATTATTCGTCAGTATTTTGCCATCATGCGAGTAAACTCCCGTGTTACGAGTCGCATCGTCCTATGCATTTGGCACAGGGCTTGCTCTCGCTAACACGATGAACCGGCAAGCCGAGCCGATTAGGGGCGCATGTTGCCAATGACGCCTAGACTTGTCTTGCTGGTTACAGCCGAGCTTTTCGCTTTATGCGGTAGCTCAATTCACAACAAGAGGAAAACAACAATGTTCAAACTGACCGCCACGGCGCTTGCCTGCGCCCTATCCCTGGGAATTGCAGGCCTGGCCCAGGCTGCCGACCCGATTCTGATCAAATTCTCCCACGTGGTTGCCGACAACACGCCGAAGGGCCAAGGCGCCAACCTGTTCAAGAAGTTGGTAGAAGAACGGTTGCCCGGCAAGGTCGAAGTTCAGGTTTACCCGAACTCGTCGCTGTTTGGCGACGGCAAGGAAATGGAAGCGCTGCTGCTGGGCGACGTTCAACTGATCGCTCCGTCGCTGGCCAAGTTCGAACATTATTCCAAGGGCGTTCAGGTGTTCGACCTGCCGTTCCTGTTCGACAACATCCAGGCGGTCGACCGCTTCCAGCAGAGCGAAGCCGGCCAGAAGCTGCTGAGCTCCATGGAAGACAAGAACATCACCGGCCTGGGCTACTGGCACAACGGCATGAAGCAGCTGTCGGCCAACAAGGAACTGCGCGAGCCCAAAGACGCCCGTGGTCTGAAGTTCCGTGTGCAGGCTTCTGCCGTACTCGACGAGCAGTTCAAAGCCCTGCGCGCCAACCCGCGCAAGATGAGCTTCGCCGAGGTTTATCAGGGTCTGCAGACCGGTGTGGTAAACGGTGCCGAGAACCCCTACTCGAACATCTACTCGCAGAAGATGCACGAAGTGCAGAAGCACATCACCGAGTCCGACCATGGTCTGCTCGATTACATGCTGATCACCAACACCAAGTTCTGGAACGGTCTGCCGGATGACGTCCGTGGCGAACTGGAAACCATCCTGGACGAAGTCACGGTCGAGGTGAACAAGCAGGCCGACGCGCTGAACCAGAAAGCCAAGGCAGATATCCTGGCCGCCGGCACCACTGAAATCCTCGTACTGACGCCGGAAGAGCGTGCCAAGTGGCGTGAAGCCATGAAGCCGGTCTGGAAGAAGTTCGAGAATGACATCGGTGCCGACCTGATCAAGGCAGCCGAAGCGTCCAACCAGGCTAAATAAGTCCTGGGCAGAGGGAGCGAGGCCTCTCGCTCCCTCCGTTCCGGCAACAGCAATACCGACAGCGCAATGAAGAATATCCAGACGAGCATGACGGCAAGCTGACCCACGGCTTCCATCCGCTCTAAAACAAGCATCTTCATTGCTCTGTCATCCGGTAACCAGACCGGAACAACGGCGCACGATCCGTACGCCCGTCGAAACAATGCATTCCATCGGGAGATGTCATCCATGAACGCCCTCTGGCGCGTCTGGGACCACTTCGAGGAAGGCTTCATTGCCTTTCTGCTGGCCGCCATGACTCTGGTGACCTTCGTTTATGTGGTCCTGAATAACCTCTACACCGTCTTCTATAGCCTTGGCGATCGATTCGAGGGGGCCAGCGATTTCTTTTTCGCCATTGGCGACTTCGTCATCGGCATGGCCCAGGCGATGACCTGGAGCACCGCGCTGACCAAGGCGCTGTTCGCCTGGCTGATCTTCTCCGGTCTGGCATACGGCGTACGCACCGCCGGACATATCGGCATCGATGCGCTGGTCAAGCTCGTACCACGTCACGTCCAGCGCTACATCGGCATCATTGCCTGCCTGTTCTGCCTCGGCTACGCGGCTCTGCTGGCCTTTGCCAGCTTCAACTGGATCTCTGCCCTGTTCACCGCCAACATCGGCGCTGAAGACCTCGGCCACTTCGGGGTCAAGCAGTGGCACATCGGCATGATCGTGCCGATCGGGTTCGCCATGGTCTTCATCCGTTTCGCCGAAATCTTCGTGCGCATCCTGCGCAACGAACAGACCGGTTTGGGCTTGGCAGACGAAGCCGCCGAAGCCGCGAAACTGGGCGCAGAGGAGCCGAAGTAAATGACCATCCTGTTCCTCTTCGTTGCGCTCTTCGCATTGATGTTCATCGGCGTGCCGGTGGCCGTTTCCCTGGGCCTGGCCGGTTCGCTGACCATTTTGTTGTTCAGTGCGGATTCGGTCACGTCGCTGGCGATCAAGCTGTTCGAGACGTCCGAGCACTACACGCTGCTGGCCATTCCGTTCTTCCTGCTGGCTGGCGCCTTCATGACCACCGGCGGCGTCGCCAAGCGCCTGATCGACTTCGCCAACGCCAGCGTTGGCCACATCCGAGGCGGCCTCGCCATTGCTGCCGTAATGGCCTGCATGCTGTTCGCCGCCTTGTCCGGCTCCTCGCCGGCCACCGTGGCCGCAGTCGGTTCGATCGCCATCGCCGGCATGGTTCGTTCCGGCTATCCTCAGGCGTTCGGCGCCGGCATCGTCTGTAACGCCGGTACCCTGGGCATCCTGATCCCGCCATCGATCGTGATGGTGGTTTATGCCGCCGCCACCGAAACCTCCGTCGGCAAGCTGTTCATGGCCGGCGTCGTGCCTGGCCTGCTGCTGGGCCTCGGACTGATGGTGGCGATCTACATCGTTGCGGTGAAGAAGAATCTCCCGGCGTTGCCGCGAGCGTCCTTCCGCGAATGGCTGGCGGCCGCTCGCGAGGCCATCTGGGGCCTGCTGCTGATGGTGATCATCCTCGGGGGCATCTATTCGGGCATGTTCACACCGACCGAAGCGGCGGCCGTTGCGGCGGTTTATTCCGCCTTCATCGCGCTGTTCGTCTACAAGGACATCACGATTCGTGACTGTCCGAAGGTGCTGCTGGAGTCGGGCAAGCTCACCATCATGCTGATGTTCATCATTGCCAACGCCATGCTCTTCGCGCATGTGTTGACCACTGAACAGATTCCGCAGCAGATCACCGCGATGGTCCTCGAGGCCGGGCTGCAGCCCTGGATGTTCCTGTTGGTGGTGAACATCGTGCTGCTGGTTGCAGGTGCTTTCATGGAGCCTTCGGCGATCATCCTGATCCTGGCGCCGATCCTGTTCCCGATCGCCATCCAGCTGGGCATCGATCCGATTCACCTGGGCATCATCATGGTGGTCAATATGGAAATCGGTCTGATCACCCCACCGGTGGGGCTGAACCTGTTCGTCGCCTCGGCGGTGACCGGTATGCCGGTCACTCAAGTGATTCGCGCCGTGCTGCCGTGGCTGGCGCTGATGATGGCGTTCCTGGTACTCATTACTTATGTGCCGATGATCTCTCTCGCGCTGCCAAACCTGCTGGGGATGTAACCCCAGCGATCCGAGAGCTGCTCCAAGCCCGGCCTAGCGCCGGGCTTTTTCATGCCCGCTCAGAGTGCCAGCAGATCCACCGGACGGCGGCGAAACCAGCCGGTCAATGACAATCGGTCGGTCTGGGTAACCAACACTTCGTGGGGGAAATCGCCGGACAGAAACATCAGCAGATCGCCGGCCAGCGGCGCGATATCGAGGCTGGACCCATCGGCGAAGTGCATGCGCAGCTCGCCCCCATCGGCCGGTTGCCAATCCGGATTCAAGTAGAGCACCGCGCTCACGCAACGGCTGTCGTCATCACGGAAACGGTCCAGATGCGTCTGATAGAAGGCCCCGGGCGGATAAAGCGCGAAGTGGCACTCGAATTCCTCGAGGCCGAGGAACAGTTCGCGATTGAGCACCTGCCGCAGCTCGTTCATCAGCACCAGATAGGCATCACAAACCTCCGCCTGCCCCTCTTCCAGCCAGTGGATATGGTCGCCGCGAATGCCTTCGCGCACCGCCTGCTCGTCGCCTCGACCGACACCCGCCGGCGCCAGCGCACCCTCGGCATAGCGTCTGCGGCACTCGCCGGCCAGCTTTCGGGTCATATCACTGGACAGGAAGGAACTCTGCAGCGACCAGCCGCGCGCGGCCAGGTCGTCGATGATCGTTGAGAACGGCAAGGAAAGTGACTCCAATGGGTCAGATGATGCTTCCGGCGGCCTCGGTGGGCCCGCAGGGAAACAGCGGCTGAGTCTAGCAGCAGTGCTTTCGCTCCTCGACAAGCCCGGGTCGCGGCGCCGAAAATAAACCGCCCGCCACAGAGGAGCTTCCATGCGCGCCCTTATCGCTTGTGTATTACTTGCCTTCAGCCTGAACACCCTGGCCGATGGCTACGATGAACTTTACAAGGCCGCGGGCTGGACCGAACAACGTGCCAATTTTTCCGATGCCCTGACGACCGCCCAGCAGCGCTACAAGAGCAGCCTGCCGCCGGCGGTTTATCAGGCATTGGTGACCAACAGCAACCGACGCTTTGCCGCCAATGCTATCGACCAGCGCGCCCAGCGGGCGCTACGGCAGCACTTGTCGGATCCTCAACCCGCGTTGGATTTCTTCCAGTCGACGTTGGGCCACAAGGTGGTTGCAGCGGAAACACTGGCCGGCCGTCGCGAACAGCTGGCCCGCTATGAAAATGGTTTGCCGCGAATGGAAGCCGGCAGCAATCGGCAGTTGCTGATCCGTCATCTGGCCCAGGCGTTGCCGGCTGCCGAAGCCGGCGCGGAAGTCAGCTTGGCGCTGGCCGGGGTGGCGGCCGACAGTCTCAGCCAGATGATCCCCGGCCTGCTCGGCGGCGATCAGGCGCAGGGACTGCTCAATAGCCAGCGCGAACGTTTGCATCAGCAGGTCGAGGCCGACCTGGACAATACCTTGCTATATATCTATCGCGATCTTTCCGATGTCGAGCTGGAGGAGTTCGTCGAGTTTGCCCAATCCGAAGCGGGCCAGCACTATTACCAGGTCGCGCTGAAAGCCTTGCGGGCGGGTCTTGCGGTCGGCATGAGCGGCAGCGAGATCCAGGCGCACGCCGGCGCGACGCGCTAAGGGTTCGCCGCTACCGCAGCCGTTCGCTGAGAAAGTCGAAGTATTCTCGGCGTATGGCTTCGCGCTCATTGACCAAGTGATGACGCGCCTCAGGAAGGCGAAGGATTTCCGGCGCGGTGAACTTGCGCTCGAGCACCGGCAGGTTGTGCTGCCAGTCGACCGTCATATCAGCGTCCCCCTGAATAATGATCGGACTGTGCGGGCTACGCGGCGCGCCTTCGATCCGTGGGATCCAGCGCGACAGTGCGCCTACCCAGGCGGTCGGCAGAATATCCGGCTGCAGCGGATCGCTCGATTGAATGAATTCGAGAAATGCCGGATCGCCCGAGTTCTCGCTGAAGCGCCGAGGAATCTGTTTGACGAAGCGGCGCACCACCTCGTAGCTGAACCGTGACCAGCCCCAGGCACGCGGCCGCACCAGCGGCGCGAGCAGAATGCCGCGCCCCAACTGCGGATACTCCGGCGGGGACAGCAGATAATCGAGCACGATCGCCGCGCCGGTACTCTGCCCCAGCAAGTGCCAAGGTCGAGGCAGCCCCAGCTCAGCGGCTTCATGCAGCAAACCCTGCAGCACCGCCTGATACTCGGCGAACTCGTTGATGCTGGCACGTGGTCCGCTGGACAGTCCGTGCCCCGGCAGATCACAGGCGAGCACGGCGAAACCCATGCCCAAGCCCCAGTCCACTACATGCCGATAGAGGCCCATGTGGTCGTAATAGCCGTGCAGGACGAGCAGCGTCGCCACCGGCTGTTCGGGGCACCAGGCTTGAGCGGCGACCTCGTAGCCATGCACCGAGAAGCAGCCCAGACGCCGCTGGACATTGCGGTGATGGGGCAAGTCCAGGCCATAGTAGGCTTGGTAGAAGTTCGCATCGCTGCTGAGTTCGGCGCCATGACTGATGGGGCGCAGCTGCGCGCGGAGGGCGTCGGGATCGATTCGCGAGGGCATGACAGGTTTTCTTGCTCGGATGGAATGGAATATTCAGCTCTGCAGCGCGACGTGGCAAGCTGATGCCCCCATCGAAGAGCGCCGCCATGTCCGTACGCATCAAATATTTGCTCGCAGCGCTGGTCGCGCTGCTTTGGGGCGGCGCCATGCTGGCCGCCTTCTGGTGGTTCGAGGCGCGCTACCTGCGGCCCTTTGATAGTGAACGTGCCGAACTGTTTTCCGGAGAATACCTGGCGTTGCCCGGGTCATTGGGCGGGGCGGGATCGGTCCGCGTGGTGCATTTCTGGGACCCTGCCTGCCCTTGCAATGCCGGTAACCAGCAACATCTGGCCGAACTGATTAAGCGATTCGGCGATCGGGGCGTCAGCTTTTATGCGCTGCAAAAGCCGGGCACCCACGGTCGCCTCCCGGAGCAGCTGGCTGGCCTGCAAGCCTTATCAACCTTGCCCGGCTCGGAAACGCTGCCGGCCAGCCCTGCCGTAGGTATCTGGAACAAGAATGGTCGACTGGTGTATGTCGGCCCCTACAGCGAAGGTGCGGTGTGCAATTCCAGCAACAGCTTCATCGAACCGATCCTGGAGGCGATATTGGCGGGCCGTCAGGTCAATGCCACGCATTCACTCGCGGTAGGCTGCTTCTGTGACTGGAAGGACCGCCCTCCGGTTGACGGTTGACGATTGCTTCAGTGGCCAGCCCGCGGGCTTCGAAGATATTCCGCCGGCGACGACCGGCAAAGGCATGTTTCGGCCGCCGGCGCCAGCGATTGATTCCTCGCGCCGGCCCGCTGATCAGCTATGCGCAGAGGGCGGTGCCATCACCGTATTGTCGATTGTCGGTCGCCAGTTCTGTTTGGCGCCGTCATCCATCGCCTGACGCATCGCGCGAACACGGCGCTTCTCTGCACGGCGGCTGAGGTACCAGGCAATGAATGTCGCCAGCGACACCACCAGCAGGATCAGACTGGCCACCGCGTTGATCTCAGGTTTTACCCCGAGTCTGACGGCAGAGAAGATCTCCATCGGCAGCGTGGTCGAGCCCGGCCCGGAGACGAAGCTGGCCAACACCAGATCGTCCAGCGACAGGGCGAACGAGAGCATGCCACCGGCCGCCAGTGAAGGCGCGATCATTGGCATCGTGATCAGAAAAAACACCTTCCACGGCCGAGCACCGAGGTCCATCGCCGCTTCCTCGATGGACTGGTCGAGCTCGCGCAGACGCGCCATCACCACCACCGCGACATAAGCCGAGCAGAACGTGGTGTGCGCGATCCAGATCGTTACGATCCCACGCTGTGCCGGCCAGCCGATCAGCTGCGCCATCGCCACGAACAATAGCAGCAGCGACAGGCCGGTAATTACTTCGGGCATGACCAGCGGCGCAGTGACCAGGCCACCAAACAGTGTACGGCCGCGGAAGTTCGGAATACGCGTCAGCACGAATGCCGCCATGGTGCCCAGCGCCACCGCCGCCACCGCCGTGTAGAGCGCAATCTCCAGCGAGCGCATCACCGCCCCCATCAGCTGGCTGTTTTCCAGCAGTCCGGCATACCACTTGAGCGACCAGCCGCCCCACACGGTCACCAGCCGAGAGGCATTGAACGAGTAGATGACCAGCAGCACCATCGGCAGGTAGATGAACAGCAGCCCGAGCACCAGGATCAGGTTGGAAAAACTGTAGCGTTTCATCTCTCGCCCTCTATGTCCTTGGTTACGCTGTTAGGTAGAGAGCCGGTTGAACACCGCAACCAATGAGCCGGGCGCGTCATAGCTTGCCTTCCATTTCTTTGGTCTGGTTGCGGTTGAACAAGATAATCGGCACCAGCAGTATCGCCAGCATCACCACAGCAAGAGCAGACGCCACCGGCCAGTCACGGTTGTTGAAGAATTCCTGCCAGAGCACCTTGCCGATCATAAGCGTCTCCGGGCCACCGAGCAGCTCGGGAATCACGAACTCGCCCACCACCGGAATGAACACCAGCATGCAGCCGGCGACGATGCCATTCTTCGACAGCGGCACGGTGATCTTCCAGAACGCTCGCAGGTTACTGGCGCCAAGGTCCGAGGCCGCCTCGAGCAGGCTCGTGTCATGCTTCACCAGGTTCGCGTAGAGCGGCAGGATCATGAACGGCAGGTACGAATAGACCACCCCGATGTACACAGCCAGATCGGTATTGAGGATGCGCAGCGGCTCATCGATCAGCCCCATTCCCATCAGCAGGCCATTGAGGATGCCGTTGCTGCTGAGAATGCCCATCCAGGCGTAGACGCGGATCAAGATCGCCGTCCAGGTGGGCATCATGATCAGCAGCAACAGGACCGTCTGCAGATCCTTGCGCGCTCGGGCGATGGCGTAAGCCATGGGATAACCGACCGCCAGGCATATCAGGGTGCTGAAGAAGGCGATGCGCAGTGAGCCGGCATAGGCCGCCCAATACAGGTCGTCCTCGCTGAGGAAAATGTAGTTGCCGAGGTTGATCACCAGCTGTAGCTGCTGTTCAGCGTAGGCGAAGATCTCGGTGTAAGGAGGTATCGCCACGTCCGCTTCGGCGAAACTGATCTTCAGCACGATGGCGAACGGCAACAGGAAAAACAACATCAGCCAGAGAAAAGGTACGCCGATGACCAGTCGGCGCCCGCTGTTCAAGCGTGAGCGGTTCATGCCTGCAGCACCACGCCGCTGTCGTCCCACCAGTACACGTACACACTTTCCTCCCAAGTAGGCCACTTCACATGCCGCTCGGCATTGGCGAGAAAGGCTTGCACGATCATCCCCGACGAGAGCTTGATGTAGTAGACCGAATGCCCACCGAGATAGGCGATGTCGTACACCACGCCCCTGGCCCAGTTATAGCCAGGACGCTCAAGCTCAGGCAGCTCGGTGCCGATCAGAAGCTTTTCCGGACGCAGGGCATAGGTGATCTGCTTGTCCTGCGCACGGGTGCTGATGCCATGGCCGACATAAATGGGGTTTTCCAGGGCCGGGCAGGCGATGACGGCATGGTCTTCGACATCCTCGATCAGCTCCCCGTCGAACAGGTTGACGTTGCCGATGAATTCGCAGACCAGACGGCTCGCCGGAGTCTCGTAGATATCCATCGGGCTACCGACCTGGGCGATCCAGCCCAGGTGCATGATGGCGATGCGTTCGGCCATGGTCATGGCCTCTTCCTGATCATGGGTAACCATCACGCAGGTCACGCCGACCCGCTCGATGATCTGCACCAGTTCCAGCTGCATCTGCGAGCGCAGCTTCTTGTCCAGCGCGCCCATGGGCTCGTCGAGCAGCAGCAGCTTGGGCCGCTTGGCCAGTGAGCGGGCCAGTGCCACGCGCTGGCGCTGGCCGCCGGACAACTGATGCGGCTTGCGCTTAGCGTACTGGCTCATTTGCACCAGCGTCAGCATCTCATCGACGCGCGTCTGTACCTCACCCTTGGACAGCCCGTCCTGTTTGAGGCCGAACGCGATGTTCTGTGCCACCGTCATGTGCGGGAACAAGGCGTACGACTGGAACATCATGTTGATCGGCCGCTCGTAGGGCGGCATGTCGGTGATGTCCTGGCCGTCGAGAAAGATCCGCCCCTCCGTCGGCCGCTCGAAACCCGCCAGCATGCGCAGCAAGGTCGATTTGCCTGAGCCCGAGCCACCAAGCAAGGCGAAGATCTCGCCTTGCCGGATGCTCAGCGAGACATCATCGACGGCCACCGTTTCGTCGAACTTCTTGGTGACGCGGTCGATCTTCAGCAGCACCTGTTTGTTCTGACTCTCACCGGTGAGGGCTTTTTTGTAGGCGCTGGAGGCAACGGCCATGCGCGAACTCCCGATTGGAAAAAATGGGCCCGGACAGCACCGGGAATGTCGTTCGATACGCGGCGGCAGCTCCGCCGCGCTCGTCTGGTTGGGGGTCTTTATTGACCAGACTTGACCTTGGTCCAGGTGCGGGTCATCAAGCGAATGATCTTCTGCGGCAGCTCGGCGGAGACATACAACCGGTCCAGTACCTCCTGAGGCGGATAGACCGAGGGGTCCTTGCGCACCTCCTGATCCATCAGATCATCCGCTTTCAGGTTGGGGTTGGCATAGCCCACGTAATCGCTGACTGACGCAATCACCTCAGGCTTCAGCAGGTAGTTGATGAACGCGTGGGCTTCGTCGACATTCTGCGCGTCTGCCGGAATGGCGAGCATGTCGAACCAGAGATTGCCGCCTTCCTTGGGAATGGAATAGGCAATGTCGATGCCCTTGCCGGCCTCGTCGGCACGAGCGGCCGCCTGGAAAATATCCCCGGAGAAGCCAGCAGCGATGCAGATATTGCCATTGGCCAGATCGGAAATGTACTTGGATGAATGGAAATACCGCACGTAAGGACGCACCTCCAGCAGCTTGGCTTCAGCCTTGGCGTAGTCGTCCGGGTTTTCACTATTGGGATCCAGCCCCAGATAATTGAGCATCGCCGGAATCATCTCGTCGGGCGAGTCTAGAAAGGCGATACCGCATTCGGCCAGCTTCTTGGCGTTTTCTGGCTCGAACAACACAGCCCAGGAGTCGACCTTTTCGATGCCCAGCGCCGCGGTCACTTTCTCGACATTGTAACCAATGCCATTGGTTCCCCAGAGATAGGGCGCCGCGTAGGTATTGCCCGGGTCGTTCTTCTGCAGCTGCTTGAGCAGCGCCGGGTCCAGGTTCTTCCAGTTCGGCAGCTTGCTCTTGTCCAGCTTCTGGAACGCCCCGGCCTGAATCTGCTTGCCGAGAAAATGATTGGAAGGCACTACCACGTCATAGCCGGTGCGGCCGGCGAGCAATTTGCCTTCGAGGGTTTCGTTGGAATCGAAGACGTCATAGACGGGCTCGATGCCAGTCTCTTTCTTGAATTCTTCCAGGGTGGTTTCACCGATGTAATCGGACCAATTGTAGATATGCACCGTGGCAGCCTGAGCGGATGCAGCACCGCTGACCGCAGCGGCGAGAAGAAGCGACTTCAATGTCGAAGGCATGAGAGTGTCCTCTTGTTGCAGGCCGCGCGATCAGCGGGCGAAAGGCGGGCTGTTTATTGGAAAAACCTCTAAAAAGCAACTGGCACTGCGTAACGAGCCATACGGTCACGCTCCAAGGGAGGTACTGCATACGGATTGCAAGCCAGATACGGGTCCGTACATAGCCCCTTCAAGGAACTGGTGCCAGCTCGACAGACCCGCAAGCGGGTCTGTCGAGACGGCTGTGCATCAACGGCCGGATTTGATCTTGGTCCAGCTGCGGGTCATGGTCCGCTGGGTCTTCGGGTCCAGGTCCGGGAAAGTGTAGAGCTTCTGCAGGACAGCCTTGCTCGGGTAGATGCCCGGGTCCGTGCGGATTGCCTCGTCAACCAGCGGGGTCGCCGCTGCGTTCCCGTTGGGGAATTGGACGTAGTCCGTAATGGAGGCCATCACGTCGGGCTTCATCAGGTAGTTGAGGAATACGTGCGCATTGTCGACGTTCTTCGCATCGGCCGGGACGGCCAGCATGTCAAAGAAGGTGCCAGCGCCTTCCTTCGGAATGTTATAGCTGACCTTGACCTTGCCACCCGCTTCTTCAGCACGCGCCTTGGCCTGATAGATGTCACCGGAATAGCCGATGGCGACGCAGACGTTGCCGTTGGCCAGGTCTGAGATGTACTTCGAGGAATGGAAGTAAGCCACGTTCGGACGGATCTGCATGAACAGATCTTCGGCCTTCTTCAGTTCGTCAGACTTGGTGGTGTCAGGCTTATAACCTAAATAGTGCAGCGCCGCCGGAAGGATTTCGGTCGGCGAATCGAGGAAGGAGACACCGCACGCCTTCAGCTTCTCCATATTCTCTGGCTTGAACACCAGATCCCAGGAGTCGACCGGTGCGTCTTCACCAAGTGCTGCCTTGACCTTTTCCGCGTTATACCCGATGCCGATCGTGCCCCACATGTAGGGCACCGCGTACTGGTTGTCCGGATCACTAGGCTGCAGCGCCTTCAGCAGGTCCTTATCGAGGTTCTCCCAATTCGGCAGTTTGCTCTTGTCGAGCTTCTGGAACACACCAGCCTTGATTTGCTTGGCCAGGAATGGGTTGGAGGGCACGACGATGTCATAGCCAGAACTGCCGGCGAGCAATTTGGCTTCCAGCACCTCGTTGCTATCGAAAACGTCGTAGACAACCTTAATACCGGTTTCCTTGGTGAAGTTTTCCAGCGTGTCTTCGGCGATGTAATCGGACCAGTTGAAAACATGCAGCACTTTTTCCTGAGCTTGTGCAGCGCTAGCAACCGCGCCGGCCAGCGTCACCGCAAGTAGGGTTTTGGCAAAGGGTTTCATCCGTGCAGCTCCTGTTGTGATCATGTGTCGGGCTAAGGACAGGTCACACTGGCCGGCGATCGTCGCCGGGTCCGTTGCGCCTGGGCAGCAAAGGGTGTGCCGGCATCGACACACCCCTCGGTAAGTCAGGCCAAAGCACGCGCGCAGTCTGGCAAGGTCGACCTCTGTTTTTCAACAACCCAAACGCGTTTGCGCCTCCGTTCGTAACATAGCTCCGCGACCAGGGCACCGCCCCGATCTGGCTTCGTCAGCGCAATGCATCCTTCGCGGTGGCATCCAGGCACAGACGAACCTTGTCGATCAGCTCATCGATCTGCTCTTCGTTGATCACCAGCGGCGGCGAAATGATCATGGTGTCTCCAACCGCACGCATCACAAGCCCATTACGGAAGCAATGCTCGCGGCAGAGCATGCCCACGCCCGGATCAGCGAAACGCTCACGGGTTTTCTTGTTTTTCACCAGCTCCAGCGCACCGAGCATGCCGACGCCACGCGCCTCGCCAACCAGCGGGTGTTCGACCAGCTCACGCCAACGAGACTGCAAATAGGGTGCCGTCTTCGTCTTGACCTGCTCGACGATTTTTTCTTCACGCATGATGCGAATGTTTTCCAGCGCCACCGCCGCGGCCACCGGATGTCCCGAGTAGGTGAAGCCATGGTAGAACTCGCCGCCTTCGTTGAGCGTATGCACCACTTCGTCGCGCACCACCACGCCGCCCATGGGCAGGTAGCCTGATGTCAGGCCCTTGGCGATCGGCATCAGGTCCGGCGCGTTGCCGTAGTAGTCGCTGCCGAACCATTCGCCGGTGCGGCCGAAACCGCAAATCACCTCGTCGGCGATAAAGAGAATCTCATAACGGGCGAGGATCTCGCGGATCTTCGGCCAGTAGCTGTCTGGCGGAATGATTACGCCGCCAGCGCCCTGGATCGGCTCCGCGATAAAGGCAGCGACCTTGTCTTCGCCGACTTCGAGAATCTTCCGCTCCAGCTGCTCGGCGACCCGCACGCCGAACTCCTCCGGATCGAGGTCCCCGCCCTCGCCGAACCAGTAGGGTTGATCGATGTGCTCGATCCCTGGAATGGGTCCATCGCTCTGCTCGTGCATGGCTTTCATGCCGCCGAGGCTGGCGCCAGCGATGGTCGAACCGTGATAGCCGTTCCAGCGACCGATGACCACCTTCTTTTGCGGCTGGCCCTTGATCGCCCAGTAATGACGCACCATGCGCAGCACGGTGTCGTTGGCTTCCGAGCCCGACCCGGTGAAGAACACATGGTTCATGCCTTCTGGTGCAATCTCGGCGATGGCCTTGGCCAGGGCCAGTGCTGGGGGGTGGGCGGTCTGGAAGAACAGATTGTAGTAAGGCAGTTCGCGCATCTGGCGGGTTGCCGCCTCGACCAGCTCTTCGCGACCGTAGCCGAGGTTGACGCACCAGAGCCCGGCCATGGCATCGAGAATCTTGTGGCCTTCGCTGTCCCAGAGGTGCACACCTTCGCCACGAGTAATGATGCGCGTGCCCTTGGCATTCAGCGCCTTGAAGTCGGTGAATGGCGGGAGGTGGTGGTCGCGGCTCAGGGCTTGCCATTGCAGGGTTTGCGAATCACTCATCAATCACCTCTTTAATCCGTAATGTTCGGTGGATGAAAAACTCATCCACGCGGAGCCTCCGGCCAAACGTAGGGTGGATCACGCTTCACCGATCCACCGGGTGGCATTCCACTGGGTGGCGATCCACCGAACGGGGCCAAGGTGGATGAGAAAAGCGCCATCCACCCTACGGCTGTCTTCAAACCGAGAGCATCAGGAACTCCCGCTCCCAGGAACTGATCACCCGATGGTAGTTCTCCTGCTCGGCGCGCTTGACCGCGACGTAGCCGGTGATGAATTTCGGGCTCAGGTATTTCTCCAGCTGCCGGCAGCTCTCCATCCGTTCCAGCGCGGCCTCCAGAGTCAGCGGCAGGCGCAGGTTGCGGCGTTCGTAGCCTCGGCCTTTGACCGGCTGGCTCGGCGGCAGCTCCTCAATCATGCCGATGTACCCGCATAGCAGACTGGCGGCGATGGCCAGATACGGATTGGCGTCTGCCCCTGGCAGGCGATTCTCGACGCGGCGATTCTGCGGGTCGGAATCCGGTACGCGCAGGCCGACGGTACGGTTCTCTTCGCCCCACTCGACATTGACCGGCGCCGAGGTGTCGGGCAGGAAGCGGCGGAACGAATTGACGTTGGGCGCGAACAACGGCAGCAGTTCAGGGATGTATTTCTGCAAGCCGCCAACGTGATGCAGGAACAGTTGACTCATGGTGCCGTCGCTGTTGGAAAAGATGTTACGCCCGGTCTCGTCGACCACGCTCTGGTGCAGGTGCATGGCGCTGCCGGGTTCGCCGGTCATGGGCTTGGCCATGAAGGTGGCGGCCACGTTGTGCTTGAGCGCCGCCTCGCGCATGGTGCGCTTGAACACCAGGATCTGGTCGGCCAGGTGCAACGCCTCGCCATGACGGAAGTTAATCTCCATCTGGGCGGTGCCTTCTTCGTGGATCAGCGTATCCAGATCCAGCCCTTGGGCCTCGCACCAGTCGTACATGTCTTCGAACAGGGGGTCGAATTCGTTGGCCGCGTCGATGGAGAATGATTGCCGGCCAGTCTCCTGGCGACCCGAGCGGCCAATCGGCGGCTGAAACGGCAGGTCCGGGTCTTCGCAGCGCTTGGTCAGGTAGAACTCCATCTCCGGCGCGACGATGGGCTGCCAGCCCTTGTCGGCGTACATCTTCAGTACGCGCTTGAGGATGTTGCGCGGCGAGATTTCGATGGGATTGCCCATCTTGTCGTAGGTGTCGTGGATCACCTGAGCGGTGGGCTCGATGGCCCACGGCACCAGAAACACCGCATCCGGGTCGGGCCGGCAGAACATGTCGATATCAGCCGGGTCGAGCAGTTCGTAATAGATGTCATCTTCAACATAGTCGCCGGTCACGGTCTGTAGCAGCACGCTCTCCGGCAGGCGCATGCCCTTCTCGTCGAGAAACTTGTTGGTGGGTGAAATCTTGCCGCGGGCGATACCGGTCAGATCGCTTATCAGGCATTCCACCTCGGTAATCTTGCGTTCTTTCAGCCAGCCGGTGAGCTGGTCGAGCTTGCTGGACATATCGACCTCAAGAATTGATGAAAAGAGCGCCGTGCCGGCCTGCGCTCAGCGCCGTCCCGCGCGTTCCTGGCAAGCGCGGGCAAATCCCTCGAACAGCGCCAGGTAATAAGGATGTTCATGCACCTTCCATTCCGGGTGCCACTGCACACCAAGAGCGAAGCTCTGTGCGCCCTCGACAGAAAACGCCTCGATCAAGCCATCCGGCGCCAGACCTTCGATACGCAGCCCCGCGCCGAGCCGCTCGACGCCCTGGCCATGCACCGAGTTGATCTCTATCTGCGCAGGCAGCCCAAGACGCTCCAGTAGCCCACCCGGTTGCACGTGCAGAGGATGGCTCAGGCCGTACTGAACCTCGACTGGGTCTTCGGCGCGCTCACGGTGATCCGCGTAGGGCCCGACTTCGTGGACCTTCTGGTGCAAGCTGCCGCCAAAGGCAACGTTCATTTCCTGAAACCCACGGCATACCCCGAACACCGGGATGCCGGCTTCGACCGCTGCACGAATCAGCGGTAGCGTCAGTTGATCTCGAGAGGGGTCGTGCGGCGTGCCTTCGGCGCTGGCCGGGCCACCATACCGATGAGGTTCGACATTGGAAGGCGAGCCGGTAAAGAAGAGGCCGTCTACGCTATCTAATACAGCAGCGGGGTCAATCAGGTCGCCGAGCGCCGGGATGACCAATGGCATCCCGGCTATAGCCGCCGCCCGCAGGTATTTGTCACCGGCAATATGGAAACTGTGGTGGCCGATCTGCCTGGTACAGGCCGAAACGCCGATCAATGGCACGCGAGGCATGGGATACTCGTCTTTCCAGATGGGGCTCGTCGGAGAGTAGTCTTGTTCGTTTTTATAGACAATAGCCGAGCATTCCCGCTTCGGAAAGCGCCTTCAACAATGGGCGATTATTTTCTCAATCGCCCCAAAAACGCCCAATGTGGGCCTTGGTGGGGCATTTCGAGGCGCTATTGACAGGGACAAGGCTTTTCGATTGACTCCGAGTCAAGCTGTTTGATGATTGAAATTTTTAACAATTAAGGTGCTTCATCATGCTTCCGCCGCCGCGTGCCGTTCAGCTCAACGAAGCGAACGCATTTCTCAAGGAACACCCGGAGGTCCAGTACGTCGACCTACTGATCGCAGACATGAACGGAGTCGTTCGTGGCAAGCGCATCGAACGCGCCAGCCTGCACAAGGTGTATGAAAAAGGTATCAACCTGCCGGCCTCGCTGTTCGCCCTCGACATCAATGGCATCACCGTAGAGAGCACAGGCCTGGGCATGGACATCGGTGATTCCGACCGGACCTGCTTCCCGATCCCCAATACTCTGAGTAACGAACCCTGGCAGAAGCGCCCGACCGCGCAACTGTTGATGACCATGCACGAACGCGATGGCTCGCCGTTTTTTGCCGACCCCCGCGAGGTGCTGCGCCAAGTGGTAAGCAAGTTCGACGAGCTGGGCCTGACCATCTGCGCCGCGTTCGAACTGGAGTTCTATCTGATCGATCAGGAGAACGTGAACGGCCGGCCACAACCGCCACGCTCGCCCATTTCCGGCAAGCGCCCGCATTCCACCCAGGTCTATCTGATCGATGACCTCGACGAATATGTCGACTGTCTGCAGGACGTCCTCGAAGGCGCCAAGGAACAGGGCATTCCCGCCGATGCCATCGTCAAGGAAAGCGCCCCGGCGCAGTTCGAAGTCAACCTTCATCATGTAGCCGATCCAATCAAGGCGTGTGATTACGCCGTGCTGCTCAAGCGCCTGATCAAGAACATCGCATACGACCATGAAATGGACAGTACCTTTATGGCCAAGCCCTACCCCGGCCAGGCCGGTAACGGGTTGCATGTGCACATCTCGCTGCTGGACAAGAACGGTAACAATATCTTCGCCACCGATAACCCGCTGGAAAGCGAAACGCTGCGCCACGCCATCGGCGGCATTCAGCAGACCATGGCGGCATCGATGGCCTTCCTCTGCCCCAACGTCAACTCTTACCGCCGTTTCGGTGCTCAGTTCTATGTGCCCAACGCACCGTGCTGGGGCTTGGACAACCGAACCGTGGCGCTGCGCGTGCCCACTGACAGCTCGGATGCCGTGCGCATCGAGCATCGGGTAGCCGGCGCTGACGCCAATCCCTACCTGCTGCTAGCTAGCGTGCTAGCTGGGGTTCACCACGGCTTGACCAACAAGATCGCCCCGGACGAGCCTATCGAGGGCAACTCCTACGAGCAGGTCGAGCAGAGCCTGCCGACCAACCTGCGCGATGCCCTGCGCGAGTTGGACGACAGCGAGATCATGGCCCGCTATATCGACTCCACCTACATCGACATCTTTGTCGCCTGCAAGGAGAGCGAGCTGGCCGAGTTCGAGCATTCGATCTCCGACTTGGAATACAACTGGTATCTGCACACCGTCTGATGCGGCGCGCCGCATCAGACGGTGTCTATTCCTTTCAGCGGCGCGTTGCAGCATTTTCCATCCGCTTCCGGAGGGGGCACGGAAACCGGCATCCACAGGGCCATACCGATCCTGAGGTTCCTGCGTGAATTCCACGCCCTGGTCGCGCATCCGATTGTAGGCGTCACGGCAAGCGTCAACGACCAGCACGAGGGACGGCATCGCGCCTTTGGCCACCATGGCGAGCAGGGTCTGGGCGGTCGCGGCATCGTGAGTCGGTGGCCCCGGCGAGAACAGCCCAAGCTGCATACCGGACCGCTCGCACGCCCAAACTTCCCTGATAAGACCGAGGCGTTTCGAACAGGTTGAGCGTAAACGTCCGCATAAGCCCTCGCGCCGTAGAACCATCGCAGGCGAAGCTCGGCGAATCGAGCTGACCGCTTCACACAGAAGCCCCATTACAGGTGCTGCAGGATATTGATCAACTTGCCCATGGGATCCCTGACGTAGAAGCGCCGAACACCCCAGGGTTCGGTGGCCGGACCGTACTCCAACGCCATGCCTGCGTCCTGAACACGACGCAGAGCGTCAGATAAGTCATCCACCTCTATGGAAAGATCCGGGACAGCCGTATCGGAGCCGCCTTGGCTTGCGAAGCTGACCTGCGCGGTCATGTTCTCCGGACTCGTATAAGTACGAATCCAGCCATGATCCATAGCCAGCTCGAGCCCCAGAACGTCTTTGTAGAATGCGTGCGCAACAGCCGGATCGGCGACCGTAACGTTGGCCACG
The DNA here is from genome assembly GCF_000590475.1 of Stutzerimonas stutzeri. Classification (NCBI taxonomy): domain Bacteria; kingdom Pseudomonadati; phylum Pseudomonadota; class Gammaproteobacteria; order Pseudomonadales; family Pseudomonadaceae; genus Stutzerimonas; species Stutzerimonas stutzeri. Next base: position 4,566,834 of record NZ_CP007441.1, read on the forward strand.
ATGCGTTTGATCTTCAAGCGAACTCCACTGATTCGGCGATTTGGCAGCCACGACGCGACGGATCAATTGCTCTGCAACAACGACGGGTTATATAGGATCTTCTTCAGGAATCAGCACCAGAAGGTCTGTAACTTCAATACTCTTACCAACCTGAGATAGCAGAGTAGTGACCTGACCGCGATGGTGAGTCTGATGATTGAAGAAGTGAAGCGCCAAGCTCGAAAGGCGTTTATTGCCAGGAACCCCTTTGGTGTTGTGGTAGCTGAGGACGAGATCCAGATCATCTTCGGATAGCTCATTTATCCAATTGCAGATCTGGCGATCCAACCAGAACCTCTGCTCAGACAGGGCGGCGAAATCTTCAAAAAGCATCTGATCCAGGCTACTCGGGTCTGGAAGCTCGACTATTTCACGCAACGAAGTCAGGCCGCACGGAGGTGTAGCAAACCGTTTAAGCCAAATGATATCGGCAATGAGAATGTGGTTCAGCGTGCCCAGAATCGAGCCAAAAAAGGCTCGACGGTCCTTGGCCAGTTCATCTGCGCCTAGCTGACCCGCAGCCTCATAAATTTTCGAATTCATCCATTGGTTGTAGGAAGCCAGCAATTCGAAGTGTTCTTTCAAGCTCATCAGGTTTTTTCTCGTTTACCGGTTACATATCGAGATGTACCGAGCCTATCGACTGGCGCATTTCTGCGTTCAGAAAACTGCCCTTTATCGTCCGGCCTGTTCACTGTGCTCCTGTTACTTATAGACGACGTTCTGGCAGGAGCGTGACCGGCTATCCTCAACCGGCGCTTTGACACGGAGCCTGCTCCGGTTGGGGCAGCAGAGGACAGCTGGCAAGCACCCGTCGCGATGGTCTCTCGTCGACGGTGTGAGACGGCCGTACCCGTTGCATCCGTCGCCGCCCTGACATCCAATAGCGTCCCATGAGCACAGCCATCCCCGCCCCACGCGTTCCTCCCGGCCGCAAGCCTCGCGCCAGCAGTCAGGCGCGGATCGCACAGATACTGGCCGCCGCCCGCGAATTGCTCGCCGAAGCGGGCGTGGCCGGGCTGTCGATCTACAGCGTGGCGGAGCGGGCGGCGATTCCGCCCTCCTCGGTCTATCACTTCTTCGCCAGCGTGCCGGCGCTGCTCAATGCGCTTACGGCCGACGTGCATGCAGCCTTCCGCGCCAGCCTCGAGCAGCCCGTCGATCATCACGCGTTGGATAGCTGGCAAGACCTGTCCCGGCTGATCGAACGTCGCATGCTGATGATCTACGAGGGGGATGCCGCGGCCCGTCAGCTGATCCTCGCACAGCACGGCCTGACCGAAGTCACCCAGGCGGACCGCCAGCACGACATCGAACTCGGCGAACTGATGCAGGTCCTTTTTGAACGGCATTTCCATCTACCGCCACTGCCCGGCGACATCACGGTGTTCGCCCTCGCATTGGAACTTGGCGACCGGGTGTATGCGCGGTCCATGCATGAGCACGGTCTGATTACGAAGCGAATGGCGGAAGAAGGCATGCGGGTATTCGATGCGTACCTGGGCCTGTATCTCCCGCCTTTCTTGCCCAAACGTGACCAATTGGACAAATAGCCGATATTTATCGATAAGCTACTCGTAATTTAAGCCGTTCTAGTGAAGAAAACGCTTCAAATGCAGATAAGTATCGAATAAATTCCGCTCCACCCGAGGTAGGGTTCACTCACGCAGCATCCGCGAGGTTTTCAATGTCCCGCACCGTCACCGTCGCCGCAACCCAGATGGCCTGCTCCTGGGATCGCCAAGCCAACATTGCCAATGCCGAGAAGCTGGTCCGCGAAGCGGCCGCCAAGGGCGCGCAGGTGATCCTGATCCAGGAACTGTTCGAGACGCCCTACTTCTGCCAGAAGCCAAACCCGCAATACCTGCAGCTGGCCACTTCGGTGGAGGAGAACCCGGCGATCCAGCATTTCTGCAAGATCGCCGCCGAGCTGCAGGTGGTGCTGCCGATCAGCTTCTTCGAGGTCGCTGGCCGTGCGCGATTCAATTCGATCGCCATCATCGATGCCGATGGCAAGGTGCTCGGCGTTTATCGCAAGAGCCACATCCCGGACGGCCCCGGATATCACGAGAAGTACTACTTCAACCCGGGCGACACCGGCTTCAAGGTCTGGAACACCCGCTACGCCAAGATCGGCGTGGCCATCTGCTGGGACCAGTGGTTCCCCGAAACCGCGCGCAGCATGGCGCTGATGGGCGCCGAGCTGCTGTTCTACCCCACCGCCATTGGCAGCGAGCCGCATGACCCCAATATCACCTCGCGTGATCACTGGCAGCGCGTCCAGCAGGGCCATGCCGGTGCCAACCTGATGCCGTTGATCGCCAGCAACCGCATCGGCCAGGAAGAACAGGACGGCTACGACATCACCTTCTACGGCTCCTCGTTCATCGCCGACCAGTTCGGCGCCAAGGTTGAGGAAATGGACGAGACCAGCGAAGGCGTGCTGGTGCATCAGTTCGATCTCGATCAGCTGGAGCACATCCGCAGTGCCTGGGGCGTGTTCCGGGACCGCCGGCCGAATCTGTACAGCCCAATCAAAACGCTCGACGGCTCGCTGGAGTCCTGAGCCTGACCCCCAAAGGGGCGCTGCCGCACAGCTTGGTACGGTTGAATCCTCTGCGCCGTGGTCAGATATGTCGCCGCTGAAGAATGGCCGGTTACATCCGGCCTCGATAATTGCCGTCCTTGCCAGGTAAACCGATGACCACATTGACCACGACCCCGCGCGCCGACGACTACCACATGCCTGCCGAATGGGCGCCACACAGCCAGACCTGGATGGTCTGGCCGCAGCGTCCGGACAACTGGCGCGACCAGGGCACACCGGCGCAGGCGGCTTTTACCGCGGTGGCCAAGGCCATCGCGCGCTTCGAGCCGGTCACTGTCTGCGTCACCGCCGAGCAATACGTGACCGCGCGGGAGCAACTGGACGACCCACGCATCCGGCTGGTGGAGATCAGCAGCGACGACGCCTGGGTGCGCGACACGGGCCCGACCTTCGTGATCAACGGCAAAGGCGGCCTACGGGGTGTCGACTGGACATTCAATGCCTGGGGCGGGCTGGAGGGCGGCCTGTATGAAGACTGGCAGCGCGACGATGAGGTGGCGCGCAAGATCCTTGAGATCGAGCGCTGCGAACGCTACCGCGTCGAGGGTTTCGTGCTCGAAGGCGGCTCGATTCACGTCGACGGCGAAGGCACCCTGATCACCACCGAGGAGTGTCTGCTCAACCGCAACCGCAACCCGCACCTGTCCCGCGAGAAGATCGAAGCGGTTCTCGCCGATTATTTGGCGATCGACAAGGTCATCTGGTTGCCGCACGGCCTGTACAACGACGAAACCGACGGTCATGTGGATAATTTCTGCTGCTTCGTCCGTCCCGGGGAAGTGCTGCTGGCCTGGACCGATGATCGCGACAACCCCAACTACGAGCGTTGCCAGGCCGCCATGCGCGTGCTGGAGCAGGCACGGGATGCGTGGGATCGTCCGCTGACCGTACACAAGATGCCGATTCCCGGCCCGCTACACGCTACCGAGCAGGAATGCGCTGGCATCGTACCGCTGGTCGGCACACAGCCGCGTGATCCGTCGATCCGATTGGCGGGCAGCTATGTGAATTTTCTGATCGTCAACGGCGGAATCATCGCCCCGTCGTTCGGCGATCCGCTGGACAAGGAAGCGAAAACCATCCTGGCTCGACTGTTCCCCGATCACGAGGTGGTGATGGTGCCGGGCCGTGAGATTCTGCTCGGCGGCGGCAATATCCACTGCATCACCCAGCAGCAGCCGCTGCCGGCTCAGCGCCGCCAAGGGGCGAACCAACCCAGGCCATCCACGGTCAAGCCGCGCGGGTTGTCGCAGCCGGTTCAGCCATCGTAGCGGGTCGCTTCCACCGAGCCCGTTCGCGACGCGCAGGGCGGATCACGGGTGGCCGATCCACCGTGCGAACTACGGCGCTTGCGAATCGACAGTCGCCGCAACGCGTCTATACGTGGGTCTGTTAGCTGACGATCACCTGATTCTTGCCCAGGCGCTTGGCGGTATACATCGCCGCATCGGCGCGCGCGAACAGCGCGCTGAGGTCCGGGTCGCTGACCCGAAGGTAGGTCACCCCAAGACTGATGGTGACGCCGAAGCGCTGGCCATCGGGGCTGGTAAAGACCAGTCGCTGAATCTCACGCTGAAGGCGTTCGGCGATCTGCTCGGCGAGGTCTGGCTGGCAACCGGGTAGCAGCAAGGCGAACTCTTCTCCGCCAATGCGGCCGAACAGGTCCCCACGGCGCAACACGGACGAACCGCACTGAGCGACGCGCTGCAACACCTGATCGCCCATCTGGTGGCCATGGTTATCATTGATCCGTTTGAAGTCGTCGATGTCCAGCAGCTGAAACGCCAGCGAGGTGGCGTATTGGCGAGCCAGGTCGAACTCGCGCTGGGCGCACTCGAAGAAGTAACGGCGGTTGCTGCTCTGGGTCAGCACATCGACGGTGGCCAGACGCTGCAGCTCGCCTTCAAGCTGCTTTTTTTCCGTGATGTCTTCGGCGATTCCGACAATGATCGGCCCGCGCGCGTTGTCCGCGTTGCGTGCGATGAAGCATTTGTCGCTAAGCCAACGCAGCTGTCCGTCGGCGCGAATGATGCGGTATTCCCGGCCTTCGACGGAGCCCTTGTCCAGCACGTCGAGCATGCTCTGCTGGGCGTATTCCGAATCGTCCGGATAGATGCTGTTGCGCCACTCGTCGAAATCCGCCAGCAGCAAAGCGGCGGAACGACCGAATACCTGCTCGTACGCCGGACTGACGTAGATCATCTGCTGGGCTTGCCAATCAAATGCCCAAAGCACCGCGTTGACGGCGCCCATCAGCGTGCTGAACAGTTGCTCCCGCTCGCTCAAGCGCTCGACCTCGGCGCGGGCGTGCATCAAGGCCAACAAGGTTTGCGCCTCGGTCGGAGGGAGAATGCCACCCCCCGCTTCGCTTCGCTGGTTCACCAAATTCATACCTGCGTTCCAAAATGACGCCAGGCACCAGCGGAGAGCCGCAGGGGCAGCTGTCGCGTTAGCACCAGAATGCCCATCAGAGAGCGCCAAATGGGCAAAGTTCCAGTTCGCCCGCCCGTCAGCGTTCGTGTCGATCGGAGGTCACGCCAGGGCGACCGCCGGTCTCAACGAATAGGTTCTCAGGTGCTCGGCGAACTCGCGTAGCGATTGGATACCGCTGGCTTCGGCGTCCTGCACCCATTGCTTGATCGCGGCGAGCATGTCATGTCCGTTGGCGCTGGTACGGGTCCAGATCTGCTGCAACGCCAAGCGCTGCTCGTAGATCACCCGCAGCGACTGACTCTGCTCGAGGATCACGGCGATATGCGCTTGTTGCTCGTCTTGTAGCAGGCTCGGTTCACGCGACAGCAGCCGTTTGGCCCGGCGGAACTGATGACGTACCGACGCGTCGGCGCGCTCCAGTTCCAGCCGCACCAGCGGCTTGATGACCAGCTTGCGGTACTGCGCCATGATCTGGAAACGGTTGTTGAGAATCGCCATGGCGCTGTCCATGTCCAGTTGACGCTTGGGCGTGACGCGATGGGCGATGGGCGCGGTGCGGTTCACCTTTGCCAGGCCGAACAGGCTGAACAGCTTGATCCAGGCCCAGCCCATGTCGAATTCCCACTTGCGCACCGACAGCTTGGCCGAATTCGGATAGGTATGGTGATTGTTGTGCAGCTCTTCGCCGCCGATGAGGATGCCCCACGGCACCAGATTGGTCGCCGCGTCGCGGCACTCGAAGTTGCGATAGCCCACGGCGTGCCCCAGTCCGTTGACCACTCCGGCGGCCCAGAGCGGGATCCAGATCATCTGCACCGCCCAGACGCTCAAACCAATCACGCCAAACAGCGCCAGGTCGAGGCCGAGCATCAACACGATGCCCAGGTTGGGGAAGCGCGAGTACAGGTTGCGCTCGATCCAGTCGTCCGGGCAGTTCTTGCCGTAGATGCGCAGGGTTTCTTCGTTTTTCGCCTCTTCCATATACAGCTCGGCGCCCCGCCGCAGGACTGTGCCCAGGCCCTTCTGCACCGGGCTGTGTGGATCGTCCGGGGTTTCGCATTTGGCGTGGTGCTTGCGGTGGATGGCGGTCCATTCGCGGGTATTCATCGCCGTGGTCAGCCATAGCCACAGGCGGAAGAAATGTTTGAGTCCAGCGTTCAGCTCGAGCGAACGGTGAGCGGAATAACGGTGGAGATAGACGGTGACGGCGACAATCGTCACGTGCGTCAGAAGCAGGGTGGCGGCAATCACCTCCCAGGCCGAAAGGTCGAGGAAACCGGTGTACCACATAGTTGTTGCAGCCTCGCAGCGAAGAAAAACACAGGCCGGCAAGTGCCAGCACCCGGAGATTATCTGCTTATGGCGGCGTAATGCCGCACCCGCCCGTCGCACGACAGGATTTTCCCGACGATACCAGGGACCGTCCGGCGGCCAACCGCTAACGTGAGCGCAACGAACGATCGCCCTCGTTCGGCCGCCGTTGCTCTTTCGAAAGCTCTATTCCGGCGTTTCCAGCGAGGGGCCCACCGGTGTTGATCGCCTGAGCGCGGTAAATGAGGCGTGGGCAGGACTCGCAGGGGGAAATTCTCGTCTGGCCGCGAAGTCGAACGCTGTGCGGCCTACGACGAGACCGCAACAACGTGCCGCAGCACGTCGGCTCGGCTAGTTCTCGAACAGGTACCTATGTCAGCCCGATCGTTAGGGTTCCCAGGCCATTCCGTCCGTCAGGCTATTTTTTGCGAGCGATGTGCCAGCACACTATCAAGCTGGCAAACTGCTCGTTTCGATCGCTCGAAGTACTGTCGTTGGAGGACCTGTATGACGGAGCTGAAACGAATTATGCACGTCGAGGACGACCCCTCCATCCAGGCCGTCGTCAAAGTCGCGCTGGAGGTGATTGGTGGTTATCAGGTGTTGTCCTGCTCGTCCGGCCTGCAGGCCCTGGAAGAGGTTGAACGCTTCGTCCCGCACTTCATCCTGCTCGATGTGATGATGCCCGGCATGGGCGGCACGGAAACCCTGACCAGACTCGGCGAGCGGATCGATCTGGCACAGGTGCCGGTGGCTTTCATGACCGCCAAGGTTCAGCCCGGCGAAATCGAACATCTGCGAAAACTCGGCGCGCGTGACGTCATCGTAAAGCCCTTCGACCCGATGCGTCTGGCCAGCCAGATCCAAGCGATCTGGGACGCCGACGGCGGTTAGCCGCCGTTAACCACCCTCAACCCTGCGAGAAAGGTCCGCCAGATGGAGTCTTCGAAATCGATGCCGGCACCCCGCGAGCTGTCCCGACTCGCGGCGCTGCTACGCTACGAGATTCTCGACACGCCGGATGAGTCCGCCTTCGACGATTTCGCCCAATTGGCTGCGTACATCTGCGACACCCCCATCGCCCTGGTCTCGCTGGTGGACAACCATCGCCAGTGGTTCAAGAGTCGCCTCGGCCTGGACGTCAGCGAAACCCCGCGGGACATCTCTTTCTGCACCCATACCATCGAAGGCCAGGGCATCTTCGAGATCCATGACGCGCACCAGGATCAGCGCTTTCGTGACAACCCGCTGGTAACCGGCGACCCGCACATCCGCTTCTATGCCGGCGCGCCACTAACCTCCCCGGACGGCTATAACCTTGGCACCCTGTGCGTGATCGACCACCAGCCTCGCGAGCTCAGCGAGGCCCAGCGCGGCGCCCTGGCGCGCCTGAGTCGGCAGATCATGCGGCTGTTCGAGGAGCGCTTGCAGGCCCACCGCTACGCTGAACAGTCAGCCATGCAACAGGCGCTGCTCAATAGCGCCGCCAGCGCGATGCTGGTCACCACCGCCGAAGGGCGGATATCAGGGGTCAACCCGACCGCCGAGCGTCTGTTTGGCTATTGCGAGCAGATGCTGATCGACCAACCGCTGACCTCAATGTTGTTTCCACCGGACGCTCTGGCGCGTCGGGCGGCCGTTCTCAGTGCCGAACTGGGCGAGCCCATCGAGCCGGGGTTCGCCGTGCTCACGGCGCCAGTGCTCGAAGGGCGGCGCGAAATGCGCGAGTGGCGCCTGCTGCATCGCAACGGCGACAGTGTGCCGGTGCTGCTGAATGTCTCGGCGATCCATGACGAGCACGAACTGCTGCGCGGCTACATCGTCAGCGCCTATGACCTGGCCCATCAGGAGCACCTGCAGCTGCGGCTGCAGCAGATCGCTGCGCAAGTTCCAGGCATGCTGTTCCAGTTCTGCTGGCGGCCCGACGGTAACAGCTCGTTTCCCTACCTCAGCGAAGGCGTCGAAGACATCTACGGTCTGAGCGCGGTCGAGATGGCGCCAAGCATCGGGCCGATCTACGAAAGGGTTCATCCCGACGATCGCGAGCAGGTGCTGGCGAGCATTCGCCACGCCGCTTCCACGCTCACGCCGTGGCATTTCGAACACCGTATCGATCATCCACGCAAAGGGTTGATCTGGGTCGAGGCGCGTGCCACGCCGATGCGTCAGGCCGATGGCTCGGTGCTCTGGCACGGGCTGGTGACCGACATCACCGAGCGCAAGGCCGAACAGCTGGAGCTGGACAAGCAGCAGGAAATGAACCGACGCCTGCTCGAAGCGCTGTCCGAAGCGGTGGTGGCCTGCGACGCCGAAGGCAATCTGACCCTGTTCAATCATACCGCTCGTCGCTGGCATGGACTCGACGCGCAGCGCGTTGCGCCGGAGCAGTGGCCGAACGTCTATCGCCTCTACCACGCCGACGGCGTGACACCGATGGCCTATGACGAGGTCCCGCTGATGCGCGCGCTGCGTGGGGAGCAGATCCGCAACGTGGAAATGAGCATCGTGCTACATGGCACGGCCCGCTACGTGCTGGCCAATGCCGATCCGATGTATGCCTCCAACGGCCAGCAGAACGGTGCGGTGGTGGTGCTGCATGACATCACCGACCGCAAGCAGATCGAGACCCTGCAGCGTGACTTCGTTTCGACCGTCAGCCATGAGCTACGCACGCCGCTGACCTCCATCACCGCTTCGCTGGGACTGATTTGCGGCCAGGTAATTGGCGAGGTACCTGAGCATCTACAGGAATTGCTCGACATCGCCCATCAGAACAGTAAACGCCTGAGCGCACTGATCGATGATCTGCTGGACATCGACAAGCTCAACGCCGGCAAGATGCGCTTCGAACTTCTGCTGCAACCGCTACAGCCCTTGCTAGAACAAGCCCTTCGCAGCAATCAGGGGTATGCCGAAAGCTATTCTGTCGCGACCGAACTGGGCTATTGCCCAGCCGTATCGATCGAGGTCGATACGATGCGTCTGGAACAGGTGTTAAGCAATCTGCTGTCGAACGCGGCGAAATATTCGCCTCCCGGCGAAACCGTTGAGCTGTGGGCCGATGCGGTCGGCGATCACAGGGTGCGCGTAAGCGTGCGGGACAAGGGGCCGGGAATCGCCGATGCATTTCGTCCGCGGATATTCAGCAAGTTCGCCCAGGCGGACGCCTCGGATACCCGCCAGCAAGGCGGTACCGGTCTGGGATTGGCCATCAGCAAGGAGTTGATCGAGCACATGAACGGACAGATCGGTTTCGATTCGACACCCGGCGCAGGCGCCTGCTTCTGGTTCGAGCTGCCTTGCCACCCGCTGCGCGAGCCGCAACCGTGAAGCCGCTGCGACGGATCCTGCATGTCGAAGACGTGCCCTCTATCCAGGTGGTAACCCGGGTCGCCCTGGAGAAACTCGGTGGTTTCGAGGTGCTCAGCTGCGCCTCTGGCCAGGACGCGCTGGCGCAGGTCCAGCGTTTCGCGCCGGATATGATCCTGATGGACGTGATGCTGCCGCGGATGAGCGGCATGGAGTTGTTGTGCCAGCTGGCACGGTTGATCGATCTGCAGGCCATCCCTGTGGTGTTACTCACCGGCCACTCGCAAGCCCCTGCCGATCCCGAAGAACTGAGACGACTCGGTGTGCGCAAGCTGCTGCAGAAACCTTTCGACCCCCTACAGCTGGCGACACAATTGAACAACATATGGAATGCCGAGCATGAGTGACGGCACCAACGAAATCCTGCGCGATCACCTGCAAGCGCTGAATGAGAAATTTGCCGAGCGCTTGAAAGACGAATTGGCGGCCCTCGAGCAAGGTGCCGAGCAGTTATTGCTGATTCGTGAGCAGGAGCAGCGCCGGCAGATGGTGGTTGATCTCCACCAACGCCTGCATCGCCTGGCCGGCACGGCCGGCACCTTCGGCTTCACCGCGCTGGGCGAGCAGTCGCGGTTGCTGGAGCAGCGTGCCGATTGCTGGCTGGAAGCGGCAAAACCCAGCGGCCGGATGCTCTCTGCGTTGATCCAGGCCATCCAGCAATTGGCCGCTGCCGCGCAAACCGGGACCCTCGGCCAGGCCGGGCAATCAGAAACCCACGAACAATTGCCGGCAGGCTGCTGCATTTATTTACTCGAGAAAGACGCCGAAACCGGACAGGAAATGTGCCGTACGTTGGGCAACTTTGGCTATGAAGTGCTGCTGTTTCCAGAACTCTCGCTGCTTCAAACCGCCGTTCAGGGGCAGCTGCCGGATGCCCTCATCGTCAGCCAACATGACGCTGAGCTCGAGGAGGTGAACGCGCTGCAGCAGACCCTTGAGTCGCCGCTGCCGCTGCTGGTGATCGGCCACGGCGTCGATTTCGACAGCCAGCTGGCGGCTGTACGCGCCGGCGCGAAAGGCTATTTCACCCGGCCGCTAGACGTCACCCGGCTGGAAAACACCCTGGAAAACTGCCTCAACCTGCAGCTGAGTGAGCCATACCGGGTACTGATCATCGACGATGACACCGATCTGGTCGCACGTTACAGCCTGGTGCTGCGCAATTCGCAGATGCTGGTGCAGACCCTGACCGACCCTAGCCAACTGTTCGAGGTCATGCGGGCGTTCCATCCCGAGGTGGTACTGCTCGACATGAACATGCCGGAGTTCACCGGGCCCGAATTGGCGCAGATGATTAGGCTCAACGACGAGTGGTTGCGCGTGACCATCATCTATCTTTCTGGCGAAACCGACATCAACCGGCAGATGGCGGCACTGCTCAAGGCAGGCGACGATTTCATTACCAAACCCATCAGCGACGGCGCCCTGACCGCCGCGGTGTTTTCCCATGTCCAACGCGCGCGCACGCTGAGCATGGCCCTGTCTCGCGACAGCCTGACCGGCCTGCTCAAGCACGCCGATATCAAGGAACAGGTAGCGCTGGAAGTGGAGCGCGCGCTGCGCAGCGGCAAACCCGCGAGCGTGGTGATGCTCGACCTCGACCATTTCAAGCAGGTCAACGACCAGTACGGGCATGCGGCCGGAGACAACGTCATCCGTTCGCTGGCCAACCTGATGCGTCAACGCCTGCGCCGGATTGACAGCCTCGGTCGCTACGGTGGCGAGGAGTTCGTCGCGGTATTGCCCGACTGCAACCTGGAGCAGGCCCGGCAGATCGTCGATGAAATCCGCCAACGCTTCTCAGCGCTTCCCTTCCATGCAGGATCCAAGGTGTTCAACGTATCCCTGAGTGCCGGCATCAGCGAGACCGACGGCCATTCCAGCTCGTCCGCATTGCTGGAGCGTGCCGATCAGGCCCTCTATGAAGCCAAGCACAAGGGCCGCAACCAGGTTCAAACCACCTCACCGCACTGATCGCCTTGTCGCGCAAAACCAAGCGAACCACTGCAGCGTCTTCGACTCCAACTACACTGCATTAATCCCGCGCGACCAGGTGGTGCGTTTCCAGTCGCCGTGTGGGACGTAGCGCAAGCCGACACCTCATCGTTATCCACGACCATTTCAACCGGCGGAAGGAGTTTCGGTTTGCATGCGAAACCCCCGATAACTTGGCATTCGCTCGCTTTTCTGGTCGCTTTCGTTCTGCTCGCCGCGCTCGGCTGGCAGGGCAAACGCACTCAGGAGGCGGTGCTGACGACCAATCAATCGGTCAGCCACAGCCTGGAGATCATCACAGCGACCCAAGCCATGCTGTCCTCGCTGCAGGACATCGAGACCGGCTCACGTGGCTTTGTCCTGACCGGCGAGCCCAGCTATCTGGAACCCTACGAGGCGGGGTTGATGCAGCTCGAAGCGCATCGTCGTGAATTGCAGATGCTCCTGGAGGATCGTGAGCAGCCTGGCAAGGTTTGGTTCGACGAGCTCGACCGCAACATTGCCGAGCGCCTGGTGATTGCTGCCGGCAATATCCAGACGCGCCGTGACGCCGGGCTGCAAGCGGCCGTTGACCGACTGATGCAGGCGGGTGGCAAGCAGATCATGGATCGTCTGCGAGCGCTGTTGCTTGCCGTCGAGCAACGCGAACGTCGCCAACTTGCCACGGCAGATCGCGACGTCGCCGAGACCATTGAGCGCAGCAGACAGTTGGCACTGCTCGGCAGCCTGATGGTGGCGGCCCTGTTCCTGGCGGCCATGTGGGCTACTCGTCGCAATCTGCACATTCGTCAGGCGTTGGCGGTCAAGGCTCAAGCTGGAGAAGCCCGCCTGGGTGCCCTGTTGCAGGCCGTCCCGGACAACCTGTACGCCATTGACCGCCAGCGCCGGGTTACCGCGCTGTCCCTGGCGAGCGACAGCCGCAGCCCGGCGCCCGGCGCAATCGAGCCGCTACTCTTAGGCCTGCTCCAGCACACTGACGACTCCCTGGAGCTTTCCCGAACGACCTGGTGTGAAGTGGAAGGCCAGCGGACCTTCGAGGTGCGCCTGGCGCCCACCGGCCTTGGCGATCACCTGGCGATCGCCCGCGACGTTACCGCACTCCAACGCAGCCACGACAAACTTGAAGACCAGAAAGTATTCCTGCGGCGGGTCGTGGACACCGACGAGAACCTGATTTTCGTGCGCGACGCACAGGGTCGCTTCCTGCTGTGCAACAGCGCCTTCGCCGATCTGCTCGACAGCCACCCGGGTGCCATCGAGCAACGCCGAGCCGAGGATGTTGCAGATGCCCAGCAGGTGCTGCCGCTGTTGCAGGGCGAAGCGGAGCTGCTCAGCGGCAGCGGCGAACTGCGTATCACCGAGGTTGGGCTGACCGATGCACAGGGCCAGGAGCGTTGGCTACAGGTCGTCAAGCGCCCCATGACGATGTCCAGCGGCGCCTGCCACGTCGTCACCGTGGCGGTCGATATGTCTCTTCGACGGCGCATGGAACAGATGAAGACCGAGTTCATTTCCACTGTCAGCCACGAACTGCGCACGCCACTGACGGCGATTCGGGGCGCGCTGGGCATGCTGGTCGGTGGCGTTGCCGGTGAGGTCGGTGACGACGCGCGGTCACTATTGGATATCGCCCACAAGAACAGCGAGCGCCTGGTGCGCTTGATCAATGACATCCTCGATATCGAGAAGCTCGAAGCCGGGCGCTTGCCGTTTCACCTCAGCCACTGTGATGTGCAAGTGCTGATCGAACAGGCGCTGGTCGACATCAGACCCTACGCGGACGATTACGCCGTCAGCCTGATGCTCATTCCGCCAGCCGTTCCGATCCAGGCCAAGGTCAATCTGGACCCGGATCGCTTTGCCCAGGTGATGGCCAACCTGCTCTCCAATGCGATCAAGCACTCACCGTCCGGAGGCATGGTCAACATCGACCTGCGCAATAACGACGGTAGCCTTGAGATCGGTATCCAGGACCAGGGCCAGGGCATCCCAGAGGCGTTCCGCTCGCGCATTTTCGAACGTTTCGCCCAGGCCGACTCATCCGATGCGCGCAGGCGCGGCGGCACCGGGCTGGGCCTGGCGATCACCCGTTCGCTGGTGCAGCAGATGCATGGCCAGATCGGTTTCGACTCGCAAGAGGGCCAGGGCACGCGCTTCTGGCTGCAGCTGCCTATGACGCAGACGGAGCCAACACAGCCAACATCGACCACTGCGATGCCACCTCTTCCGCTCACCCAAAACGGCCGAGCGACGACCCGCATTCTGGTGCTGGAGCCCGATGCAGCATCGGCCCAGCAGCTGGCAAGTGCCCTGCAGCAGCACGGCTATGCCATCTTGATCGCCGAAACCGCCGCCCAGGCTCGCGAGCTACTGGCGGAATTCAGCATCCAGGCGTTGACGCTCAGCCCTTCGCTGAACGACGAGGACAGTATTGCCTTCCTGCAGAACCTACGCGGCCAGAACGCCTACCGGCATCTGCCGGTACTGATCGTCAGCCTGCAACCGCAGCGTCGCGATAACGACGACGGCGTCCTGCGCGGCGGTGCGGTGGGCGTAATCGACTGGCTGCACAAACCGGTCGATCCGTCACGGGTCATGGATGTAGTGCGTGCCTGTCTCGATACCCGGGGTGCCCGCGCGCGCATCCTGCATGTCGAGGACGACGAAGATCTGCAGGCGTTGCTGGTTCGCTTGGTCGCCCCCCTGGACATCGAGTTGCAGAGCGCTGCCAGTCTGGCCGAAGCCCGCCGCCTCCTGGACCGCCAGCACTTCGACCTGGCGATCATCGACCTGCTACTGCCCGACGGTAATGGCAGCGAACTGTTCGATCAGTTGGCCCAGACTCTGCCACCCCCGCCGGTGATCATTTTTTCCGCGCTGGATTCACCTGTGCATGACAGCCGCCTGGCCCTGCGCCAACTGGTAAAGACCCGCCATGACGGCAAAGAGCTTGCCGCACTGATCCAGCAATTGCTTCAACACTGGCCGCCTGGTCAGGCCCCAGATTCTGAAGAGGTCAACGCATGAGTGATTCCGGAAGCCAGCGTATTTTGATGGTGGAGGACGAAGAAGACATCGCATTCCTCATCCGTTTCATGCTCGAGCGCCACGGGTTCAGCGTCGAGCATGCGGTCGATGGTCGCCAGGCCCTGGAAAAACTGAGCAGCTCCAGCCCGCCGGACCTGACGCTGATGGACATCATGCTGCCCTATCACGATGGCCTGGAGTTGATCGAACGGCTGCGTGCACAGCCCGGCTGGGAACGCGTGCCGGTCCTCATGCTCACGGCCAAAGCACGTGAAGTGGATATCGTCCGAGCGCTGGAACTGGGCGCCGATGATTACGTAACCAAGCCGTTCCAGCCGGAGGAACTGTTAGCGCGAATCCGCCGCCTGCTGAGGAGGCCACGATGAGTCGACTGTTTCTGGCGCTGCTCTTCTGCCTCTTGCCGTCGCTGGTGATGGCAGATGTCGCGACCGCTCAGCGGCAGCTAGAGGCACAGCAACTCGACGCCGCCGAGACGACCCTTGAAACCCACCTGACCAATCAGCCCGAGGACCGCGAAGCGCAGTTCCTGCTGGCCCGCGTTCGTGCCTGGCAGGGCAGGCCCGAGCAAGCGCTGCCCCTGTACGAACAGCTGCTGCGACGCGAGCCGAACAACGCCGACTACCTGCTCGGCCAGGGCCAGGCGCTGCTCTGGGCTGGAGATCCACAGGCAGCGTTGGTGGCACTTGAACGGGCCGCCGAGATCGCGCCGGATTACGCCGACGTCCAACAGGTCATGCAGCAGGCGCGCGCCGCACTGACATCGCCGACGACCGCGACCGCGCCAGCTGCCATAGCGCCAACGCAGCGCCGCCATGAACTTGAGTTGTCGACCCGCCAGGACTGGCTGGACAGCGGCTTCGACAACTGGCGCAGCCAGCGCCTGGATTACGCCTCGACGCAACCGGAAGGCCTCGGCTGGTACGGCGCACTGCTGCGCGAGCAACGCTTTGGCGAATGGGATCAGGGTGTCGAGGCGGGTGCGGTGATCGCCCTGGATGACAACTGGACCCTTCAGCCCGAGATCGGCTATCAGCCATCGCCCTATTTTCTGCCCGAATGGCATGCCGACCTGCGCCTGCAACGACGGCTGCCGGCGGGTTTTCTCGGCGCCGCGAGTGTCAGGCGCACCGAGTACGAAACCACCCGGGTCGACCGGCTGGCGCTCAGCGCCGAGCGCTATTGGGGGTCCTGGCGCGCTGGCTACACACTGAACGTGACCGACGTCGCCAACGCGGGCACGCCGATCGGGCACGACCTGGCGCTGGATTATTATTACGCCGGGCTGAGCTACGCGGGCCTGCGCCTGACCGTCGGTGAGGAAGAAGCTGTCGAGGAGCAAACGTTAATCACCAGCGACGTGCGCGCCCTCAGCCTGCAAGGCCGGCATTGGCTGAGTAGCCGGTGGGCACTGTCCTGGGAAGTCGGCCACCACCGCCAGGGTGACTATTACACGCGGCGCTGGCTGCGGCTCGGCCTGCGTCATGCTTTCTGAGCTGAACTGTCCGGCCTGGCTTTGCGAGGTGCCGCGCACTGCCTGGCTGGCCATATGGCCAGAAGACGGCATGCTGCAATTGGCGCTCTACTGCGCCTTGGGCCTGGGTGGCCTGACCCTGCTGGTAATGTTCCAGGTCTTGTTGCTGGGTGAGGTCGCTAGGCGCCGTACAGTGCGGCGGCAATCGTTCAACGATCAATGGCGACCTTTCTTCGCGCTGTGCAGCCTCGGTGACGATCTGCCCGAGCCGGTTCCTGCGCTGCCTCGCAATCGCCAGCTGTGGTTTCTGTTGCAGTGGAACCGCACCCAACTGCAATTGCGCGGTACCGCGCGCGAGCGTATGAATCGCGCCCTCACCGCGCTTGATATGGACCGCCACGCCCTGGGATTGCTGCGCGGACGAGTACGAGGCAAGCTGATCGGGCTGACCTGCCTGCGCCACGTTGCCGATCCCGCCCACTGGGAAGCGGTACAACCGTTGCTGCTGAACCGTAACGTAATCGTCTCTCTGGCCGCGGCACAAACGCTGATCGCCATGGATGCGCCCCGTGCGATGCAGTTGATCCTGCCGACCGCCGTAGGGCGTTCCGACTGGGCACTGCCGCGCCTGGCCAGTCTCTGCCAGCAGGCCGGTGAACAAGCTGTGACCCTGCCCTTGCTGATCGCGCTTGCCGGTTCTGAAGATCCACGCCGTGAGCGCTTGGTGGGTTTGCTGATCTATGGCGATCCCCGACACGCAGCGCCGTGGGCGCGCGCGCGTCTGGAGGAAGACGCCGCGCCGGAGCAGTTGCAGGTCGCCCTGCGTTGCCTCTGCGAACTCGGCGATCCACGTGACCGAGCGCGGCTGTTACGCGCGTTGCAGCACAACCACGCTGACGTTCGTCTGGAGGCACTGCGGGCGCTGCACAAGCAGGCGCGCAGTGATGACCACGCGCTGTTCATGCCGCTGCTGCGCGATAGCAGCTGGTGGGTTCGGCAAGCTGCAGCGGACAGTCTGACGGCGCTGCCCGGCACCACGCCGGAACGCCTGGAGCAACTGCTCGATCAGGTGGAAGACCGCTACGGTCAGGATGCACTGCGCCGAGCCATCGCGGAGGTGAAACGGTGAGTGGCAGTTGGCTGTGGTGGCTGCAAGTGGGGTTCATCCTCTATTTTCTACTGCTCAACGGCATGTACCTGCTGCTCAATCTGCTGTCGATGGTGAGCCTGACGGGCTACATCCGCCAGCGCAGCGAAACCGGCGAAATCGCGCCCTACCTCGGTGTCGAACCACCGGTGTCGGTACTGATGCCCGCCTTCAATGAAGAGGCGACAATTCGCACCTCGGTGCGCTCGATGTTGCAATTGCAGTACCCCGAATTCGAAGTGGTGGTGATCAACGACGGCTCGAAGGACAACACCCTGGCCGTACTGATTGACGAATTCGAGCTGGTGCCGCATCCCGAGCCGCTGCGCCAGGCCGTCGCCCACCAGCCGGTTGCGACCATCTATCGCTCGCGCCGCTATGGCAACCTGCGAGTCATCGACAAGGCCAACGGCGGCAAAGCGGATGCGCTCAACGCCGGGATCAACGCCGCACGTCACGGTTTGTTCTGTGGCGTCGACGCCGATTCAATTCTGCAACGCGACAGCCTGCTGCGAGTGGTGCAGCCGTTTCTGGAAGACGAGCGCACCGTGGCGGCAGGCGGCACTGTGCGCATCGCCAACGGCTCGGAAGTGCGCGGCGGCTTTCTGATCCGTTCCGGCTTGCCGAGCAACTGGCTGGCACGCTTCCAGATCGTCGAATACTTGCGCGCCTTTCTGTTCGGCCGCCTCGGCTGGTCGCCGATGAACGCGGTGCTGATCATTTCCGGCGCCTTCGGCCTGTTCGACAAAGAGCGGGTCATGGACGTTGGCGGCTATCGCACCGACACGGTCGGCGAGGACATGGAGCTCGTGGTGCGGCTGCATCGCTATCACCGGGAAAAGCGCATTCCCTACCGCATCCGCTACCTACCGGACCCGATTTGCTGGACCGAATGCCCGGAAGACATCGGCACCCTGGGCCGCCAGCGCAGCCGCTGGCAGCGCGGGCTGGCGGAAAGCCTGAGCCGCCACGCCCGCCTCGCCTTCAGCCTGCGCGGAGGCGCGCCGGGCTGGCTGGCCTGGCCGTTCATGGCGCTGTTCGAGTGGCTGGGGCCAGTGATCGAGCTGGTCGGCTACGGCTTCATGATCGGGGGGTTCATGCTTGGCGCGGTCTCCTACGCGGCGCTGGCGACCTTCCTGCTTGTCGCTATCGGCATGGGCATTCTGCTGTCGGTGAATGGGCTGCTGCTGGAGACCATGTCGTTCCGCGTCTACGAGCGCCGCCGCGACATGCTGCGGTTGTTCCTTATGGCCGTGCTGGAGAACTTCGGCTATCGCCAGCTGAATACCCTTTGGCGTTGTCGCGGGCTCTGGCAGTGGTTTTCACGGCGCAAACATCAATGGGGCGTAATGCGCCGTAGCGGGCGGTGGGGGCAGTAGCAGTTGGAAGCGGGAAACGATTCAGCTTTGGCCGCCGTAGGGTGGATCACGCTCTACCGATCCACCGCGCGGTCGCCACGGTGGATGTAAACAGCGACATCCACCCTACCGAAGCTTTTCCTTCCGGCTTCAAGCTGTTTCTTACAGCTTGATCCAGGTGGCCTTCAGCTCGGTGTATTTGTCGAAGGCATGCAGCGACTTGTCGCGACCGTTGCCGGATTGCTTGAAGCCGCCGAACGGCGCGGTCATGTCGCCGCCGTCATACTGATTGACCCAGACACTGCCGGCGCGCAGTGCCTTGGCGGTCAGGTGGGCCTTGGACAGATCCGCCGTCCATACCGCCGCGGCAAGGCCGTACGGGGTGTCGTTGGCGATGGCCACGGCCTCGGCCGCGGTGTCGAAGGTGATCACCGACAGCACTGGGCCGAAGATTTCTTCCCGAGCGATCTTCATTGCATTGCTGACGCCATCGAAAATAGTCGGTTCGACGTAAAGGCCGCCGGTGTCCTGCAGGGTCCGCTGACCGCCAATAAGCACCTGAGCACCATCCTTACGCCCCGCCTCGATGTAGCCCAGCACGGTATCCAGTTGCTGGGTATCGACCAGGGCGCCGACGTTGGTGGCAGGGTCCAGCGGATTGCCCGGCTTCCAACCCTTGAGCGCCTCGACCACCAGTGGCAAGAAGCGCTCCTTGACCGAACTCTCGACCAGCAGGCGCGAGCCGGCGGTGCAAACCTCGCCCTGATTGAAAGCAATGGCACCGGCCGCCGACTCCGCAGCCGCCTGCAGGTCCGGCGCATCGGCGAAGACAATGTTCGGGCTCTTGCCGCCCGCTTCCAGCCAGACACGCTTCATGTTCGACTCGCCAGCGTAGATCATCAGCTGCTTGGCGACCCGGGTGGAGCCGGTGAAGACCAGCGTGTCGACGTCCATATGCAGCGCCAGCGCCTTGCCCACGGTGTGGCCATAGCCTGGCAACACATTGAGCACGCCCGGCGGGATGCCCGCCTCGATGGCCAGCTGCGCTACGCGGATTGCGCTCAGTGGCGATTTCTCGGACGGCTTGAGCACCACCGAGTTACCAGTGGACAGGGCCGGGCCGAGTTTCCAGCAGGCCATCATCAGCGGGAAGTTCCACGGCACGATGGCTGCTACCACGCCGACCGGCTCGCGGGTGACCAGGCCCAGCTGGTTATGCGGGGTAGCCGCCACTTCATCGTAGATCTTGTCGATCGCCTCGCCGGACCAGCGCAACGCCCGCGCCGCGCCTGGGATATCCACACCCAGGGCATCGCTGATCGGCTTGCCCATGTCGAGGGTTTCCAGCAGCGCCAGTTCTTGCGCATTGGCTTCTAATAGGTCGGCGAATCGGATCATCACCGCCTTGCGCTTGGCCGGTGCCATGCGCGACCAGACGCCCGATTCGAACGCCATGCGCGCGCTGATCACGGCGCGATCGGCATCGGCCTCGTCACAGCTCGCCACCTGTGCCAGCACACGCCCATCGACCGGGCTGATGCAATCGAAACTGGCCGCCGCGCTGGACGCCGTATATTCGCCCTGGATGAAAGCGCGGCCTTCAATTCGTAGGTCGCGGGCACGCTGTTGCCAGTCGGCGAGTGTCAGGGTGGTCATGGAGCGTCCTCTGATTCATCGGTTAAACAGACTGGCACCCTAAACCAGCGGCGCCAGGCCTATCAATATTTTTTACGAAGGCGCAGTTTACGCCTTGTTTTGTTCGTTTTATCAAACATAGACTCGCCGAAACCGCTGAGCGCTCGAATCCCGTCGCGTTACAGCATAGCCGCCAAAACTGCCCTGTCGGAGCTAGCAATGGTCAACGATTCCGCCGCGCCTGCCGAACATTTCTGGATGCCCTTCACCGCTAATCGCCAGTTCAGAGGGAGTCCGCGCCTGCTCGAACGCGCCGAGGGCATGTATTACATCGACAGCGACGGACGCCAAGTGATTGATGGCACCGCAGGGCTCTGGTGCTGCAACGCCGGACATGGCCGTCGCGAGATCACCGAGGCGGTCAGCCGACAGATCGCACAGATGGACTTTGCGCCGACATTCCAGATGGGTCATCCGCTGGCTTTCGAGCTGGCCGAACGCCTGGCGCAGATCAGTCCGGCGGGGCTGAACCGGGTGTTCTTCACCAACTCAGGCTCGGAGTCCGCCGACACCGCACTGAAAATCGCGCTGGCCTACCAGCGGGCCATCGGCCAGGGCAGCCGCACCCGTCTCATCGGCCGAGAACTGGCCTATCACGGCGTCGGCTTCGGCGGCATTTCAGTCGGCGGCATGGCCAACAACCGCAAGGCTTTCGGCGCGCTGCTGCCAGGCGTCGACCATCTGCCGCATACGCTCGACCTGCAGCGCAATGCCTTCACCCGCGGCCTGCCCGAGCATGGCGTGGAACGGGCCGAGGAGCTTGAGCGACTGGTCACGCTGCATGGTGCGGAGAACATCGCCGCGGTGATCGTCGAGCCGATGTCCGGCTCGGCCGGGGTCATCCTGCCGCCGCTGGGCTATTTGCAACGATTGCGCGAAATCACCGCCAAACACGGCATCCTGCTGATATTCGATGAGGTGATCACGGGCTTTGGCCGCGTCGGTGAAGCCTTCGCCGCGCAGCGCTGGGGTGTCACGCCGGACATCATCACCTGTGCCAAGGGCCTGACCAACGGCGCGATCCCGATGGGTGCGGTGTTCGTCGACGAGAAGATTCATGACGCCTTCATGCACGGCCCGGAAAGCGCCATCGAGTTTTTCCACGGTTATACCTATTCCGGCCACCCGGTGGCGTGTGCCGCGGCACTGGCGGCCTTGGAGATCTACCAGCGCGAAAACTTGTTCCAGAAAGCCGTCGAGATCGAAAGCTATTGGCAGGACGCCCTGTTCAGCCTGCAGGGACTGCCCAACGTCACCGATATCCGCACCGTTGGCCTGGTTGCCGGTATCCAGTTCGCCGCTCACCCTGAGGGCGCCGGCAAGCGCGGCTACGAGGTGTTCCGCCAATGCTTCGAGGATGGCCTGTTGGCCCGCGCCAGCGGAGACACCATCGCGCTGTCGCCGGCGCTGATCGTCGAGCGCGAACACATCGATGCCATGATCGAGCGCCTCGCCGATGCGATCCGCAAGGCTGGCTGACGGAAAGACAGGTGCGCTGGAACGCCTGCGGCCTGCATCGTCGCGGCGCGCCTCCCACTTGAGCGGTTCTGTGCAGAGTTGGCTCTGGCTTTTAGCTTTTTGACTTTTAGGCTTTTTGGCTTTCGGGCTTTCGGGCTTTCGGGAGCCCGACCCGGGGCGAAACGTTTGGCCTCCATAGCTTGAAAACCGCTACGCCAGAAACGAAAAAACCCGCCGAGAGGCGGGTTTTTCTTCAAGGGGCCGACCAATTACTTGATCTTGGCTTCCTTGTACATCACGTGCTTACGCACGACAGGATCGAATTTCTTGATTTCGAGCTTGTCGGGGGTAGTGCGCTTGTTTTTGTCGGTGGTGTAGAAATGGCCGGTACCGGCGCTGGACACCAAACGGATCAGATCACGCATGATAGTTCTCCTTAAACCTTTTCGCCGCGAGCGCGGATTTCAGCCAGAACAGCATCGATGCCGCGCTTGTCGATAACGCGCATGCCCTTGGCGGTCAGGCGCAGACGTACGAAGCGGTTCTCGGACTCGACCCAGAAGCGGTGATGCTGCAGGTTCGGCAGAAAACGACGACGGGTTTTGTTGTTCGCGTGGGAAATGTTGTTCCCGGTTACCGGACCCTTACCGGTAACTTGACAGACTCTCGACATGCCTCAGCCCTCTAAAACCACATGCCCAACCCGGCATGGGTTGGCCGCTTGAATTCAATTGTCTTTTGGCGCTCAGCGCCGCGTTTCGTTGGGGTCTTACCGGCTACGCGGCAAGCGAAGAAACCGGGCCCCTAGAAAAGAGCGCTGCTTTATATCAGAAAGCCCCCCGAGCAACAAGCGCGGAGTGACTTTTCCTCTCCGCCAGAAACCGCCTCGAATGCTCGGCAGGCCGCGCCTGGGCTAGCTTGCACGGATCCGCCGTTCGTCGCCTCGCGGGTAAGGTCGGCTGCCTTATATAACGTCGAAACGGATTGCCGCAGCGACATTCAATCCAATAGCACTGTCGCGCAAGCCCTAGCCCACAAGCCAAATCGCGATTCGGCGATCTCCAAACACCATGCAAACCTTGGATCGGCATACTCAACCCAATCTATTCAGCGAACGTTTGTTTTACTGTGCGGAATCACTAGTCGATTTTTCTACTATCATGGAATAAAGTTCCTCGCAGTAGCGCAGCCATGCCAGGCTTCAGGGCGATCTGCTATCGTGCGCACCCGCTGCCATAATCAGACAGACTGAACATCACCATGAGCGACGTTGAAGACATCGAGAACCCCAAGGACCGCAAGTTCGTCGAGGCCCTGTCTCGCGGCCTTGATGTGTTGCGCGCCTTCACCCACGGCTCGGTGGTGATGGGCAATCAGGATATCGCTCGCATCACTGGCTTGCCCAAGCCCACGGTGTCGCGCATGACCTACACCCTGACCAAGCTCGGCTATCTCAGCTACTCCCAGCAACTGGAAAAATACCAGCTCGATTCCGGCGTGCTGGCCTTGGGTTACGCCTATGTGTCCAATCTGCGCGTGCGCCAGTTGGCCAAGCCCTACATGGACGAGTTTTCTCGTCGCACCAATACCTCTGTGGGCCTCACCTGCCGCGATCGGTTGTCGATGATTTACGTCGAGAACTGCCGTCCACCTGAGATTTCAACGCTGCGCATGGATGCGGGTGTGCGCCTGCCGCTGGCCACCACCTCGGCAGGCCGCGCCTTTCTTGCAGCGACGCCGGAAAAGGAGCGCGAGCACCTGATGGCCGCGCTGGAAACCAAATATGGTGAAGACTGGCCCACCATGAAGCAGTCGTTACAGGAATCCTTCGAGGAGTTCCGCCAGCATGGCTTCTGCCTCTCGCTTGGCGACTGGGATCGCAACGTGATGGCTGCCGGCGTGCCGCTGCACCTGGCCGACGGCAGCATCATGGCGTTGACCTGCGGCGCCCCATCGTTCCAGCTCAGCGAAGAAACGCTGCGGGGCTCGTTGGCGCACCAGCTTGAAATGCTCGCTCGCGACATCGAGAGCCTGGGCGTCTGACCTAAGTAGTTAAGGCCGCTGACTTCTGACGCTTGCCCAGGCGATGTCGGCGAGCAGCTCGCGGCATTCGGCTATGTGAGTGCGTGAGCGTCCCGCCAGCCAGTTACGGGCCATGTCGTGGCAAGGCCCGATCACCACAGCGAGAAAGCAGTCCCCGGGCATGCGTCGAAAGGCGCCGCCGTCCCGATGGCGCCGCAGAATCGCAGCGATTCGCTCACTGTGGGTTCGATTCACCTCGCGCAATTGCTCGCCCATCTCCCCCGCTTCGACCCGGCCGCGGTTATGCAAGACGAAGCGCGCCCACTCCGGGTTCGCCACCACCCAGTCGATATAGCGGGTGACGAACAGCTTGACGCAGGCTTCGGCATCCAGCGTCTCGATCAGCCCTGCCTCCAGCAACGTGGCGTATTCGCCAATGCCTTCCAGATACAACGCGGCGATGATGCGCTCGCGATTGCCGAAATGGTGATACAAGCTGCCGATGCTGGCGCCGGAACGGTCGCGGATCATCTCGATGGTGGTGGCTTCCACGCCATGTTCGGTAAAACAGGCCAGCGCGGCCTGAAGAATCTCTTGCTTGCGGCTACTTCGGGCCATTCGTTCTCCGGCTAGAATAATTTTCTAGAATTAATTTCTGCTGCTCGTATACTGCACCGATCCAGGCAATACAAAAAGACCGGAGAACAGGCATGGCGACGATACAGGCTGAAGCACGCGTGATCGACAACGGCAACGGCCACCCGTTGGCTAGCTGCTGGTACAAGCCCGCTGGCACAGCACGCGGCGCCGTGCTGATCGCCCCGGCTATGGCTGTTAAACAGGACTTCTACGCTCATTTCGCCGGCTGGCTCGCCGAACGCGGTTTTCTGGTGGTGACCTTCGACTACCTCGGCATGGGCCGGTCCCGCCATATTCCTCTACGCCAACTCGATGTGAACGTCCTCGACTGGGCCCGCCACGACTGCAGTGCCGTACTGGCCACGGTCGCGGACACAGCCGGGGAGCTACCGCTCTATTGGATAGGCCACAGTGTCGGCGCGCAGATTCTCCCCTTGGTAGAAGGCCATGAGCGACTCACCCGTATCGTGACCATTGCCGCAGGTAGCGGTTACTGGCGCGAAAACAGCCCACAGATTCGCCGCCAAGCCTGGTTGCTCTGGCATGGGCTGGCCCCGCTGCTTACCTCTGTGTTCGGCTATTTCCCCGGCGGGCGTATCGGCGCGGTCGGCGATCTGCCAGCCGGAGTCATTCGTCAGTGGCGTCGCTGGTGCCTGCATCCCGAATACCTGGTTGGCATCGAGGGTGAACCCATGCGCCGCGCGTTTGCCGCCGTGCAGACGCCATTGACGTCCCTGTCGTTTACCGACGACGAGATGATGTCGGCACGCAACACTGCATCACTGCACGGCTTTTACACCGGCGCGCCAAAGAGCATGCACCGCATCGCTCCGAGCGAGATCGGCGCGGAGCGCATCGGCCACTTCGGCTTCTTCCGCCGAGCCTTCGCGACTACGCTCTGGACGAATTATTTGTTGCCGGAGCTGGAGCAAACATATCGAAACCAGGCACCAGCCTTGGATGCGGCGCTATAGCCGACCGCTACGCCAAGCATGTCCAACGCGTGGATGTAAAAAGCGACATCCACCCTACGGTCGAACCCGCACCGCAGGGTGGCTCGCGCTTCACCGAGCCACCGCGACACCAAGCAGAACCAACCCGTGGATGTGAGAAACGCTATCCACCTATGGCGCTTGTCCGGCCGCACAGAATCATCAGACCTTCAATCAGGCGGCACGTCAGCTCCGAGCCCTAGGGCGGGCTTCAGCCCACCGCCAACGCCTCAACGGGGGATGGAAGCAGAACGCCGCCGGCCCGCCTACAAAGCACCGCTCGTGCCTTTGCCTTCCCTATTGGCAGAAGCCTTGCGTCGCGGAACATGCTTGTAAAAGCAAAACCGGGCCAAGGGGCCCGGTCGCGGTACTGCGATTGGCGTGTTACGCCACCTGCATCAACTTCGCGTAGGCCATCAGATGATGGTCGTCGTCACCGAACTGGTGGGCGATCATCACCAGGCGCTTGGCGTGGTGGGCGAGGTTGTATTCCCAGGTCATGCCGATGCCGCCATGCAGCTGGATTGCTTCCTCTGCCACCTTACGCGCGGCGCGGGCGCAGATGTATTTGGCGGCGGCAATGATGCGACGGCGGTCGTCGTTGTCTTCGCCGTCGGCAAAGGTCGCGGCGAGGATCGCCATGCTGGTGGCCTGCTCCAGCTCGGTCTGCATGTCCACCATGCGGTGCTGCAGGACCTGGAACTTGCCGATCGGCACGCCGAACTGCTTGCGCGTCTTGAGGTAGTCGAGGGTCAGCTTGCAGGCCTCGTCCATGCTGCCCAGCGCATCGGCGCATTGCGCGGCGATGGCGCGGCCCTGCTGGTAGCGCAGCGCCGGGAGCGCGTTGCCGATTTCGCCGAGCAGCGCATCAGCACCGACCTGAACGTTGTCAAGGAACAACTCGCAGCCCTTGCGCCCGTCGATGGTCGGGTAGACGCGACGGCTGACGCCCTCGGCGTTCGGATCGACAAGGAACAGACTGATCCCGGCTTCGTCACGGCTATCGCCGGCCGTGCGCGCGGAGACGATGAGCAGCCCGGCACTGTGCCCGCCAATGACCACGGCCTTGCGTCCGGACAGGCAATAGCCGCCGTCGACCGCCTCGGCTTTGGTCTGCACGTCGTTGAGGTTGTAGTGACTCTGCGGCTCATCGACAGCGACCGCCAATTGCAGCGAACCAGCCGCGACCTGCGGCAGCAGATCCTGTATCTGCGCCTCGCTGCCCAGCTGGCTGAGCAAGCCGCCGCCATAGATGACCGATTGCAGGTACGGCTCCAGCGTCAGGCCACGGCCCAGCTCGGTCATCACCAGCATGATTTCCACGCCGCCGCCGCCAAAACCACCGATCTCTTCGGCGAACGGCACGGCCGTCAGGCCGAGTTCGCCCAGCTGGGACCAGAACTCGGACGAAAAGCCCAGTTCCGATTCGCTGAATTTCTCGCGCTGTTCGAACGGGTAGGCGTCGCGCACCAGACGCGCCGCGGTGTCTTGCAGCATTTGCTGCTCTTCAGTCAGTTTGAAGTCCATTGCGGTGCCCCCTTACAACTCGAGAATCATCTTCGAGACGATGTTCTTCTGGATTTCGTTGGAGCCGCCGAAGATCGACAGCTTGCGCATGTTGAAATAGTCGCCGGCCAGCGCCGCGCTGTAGTCGGCGTGCAGCAGCTCGCCCTCGTAATCCAACTGCAACTCTTCATCGAGAAACGGCAATGCGTATGGGCCGATGACCTTGCGCAGCAGGCTGGTGATGGCTTGGCGGATCTCGGTGCCCTTGACCTTGAGGATCGAGGATTCGGCGCCGGGCACGCCGCCCTCCTTCGCCGCCGCGAGAATGCGCAGGGTGCTCATCTCGATGGCCATCAGCTGCATCTCGACTTCCGCCACTTGAGCGCGGAAGAGCGGGTCTTCGAGCATCGGCTTGCCGTCGCAGACTTCCTTCATGGCGATGCGCTTTAGATGCGCAAGCGCCGCTTTCGAGGCGCCGATGCCGGCGAGGCCGGTGCGCTCGTGGGTCAGCAGGTACTTGGCGCAGGTCCAGCCCTGGTTCTCCTCACCGACGAGGTTTTCCACCGGCACGCGGACGTTATCGAAGAAGACTTCGTTGACCTCGTGGTCGCCGTCCAGGGTAATGATCGGCCGCACGCTGATGCCCGGCGTGCTCATGTCGATCAACAGGAAGCTGATGCCGCGCTGCTGCTGGGCTTCAGGATCGGTGCGCACCAGGCAGAAGATCATGTTGGCGTGCTGGCCGAGGGTGGTCCAGGTCTTCTGGCCGTTGACGACGTAGTGGTCACCATCGCGCACGGCACGGGTCTTGAGGCTCGCCAGGTCGGAACCGGCTCCCGGCTCGGAATAGCCCTGGCACCACCAGTCTTCACCCGAGAGGATGCGCGGCAGGTAATGGTCTTTCTGCTGCTGGCTGCCGAACTTGATGATCACCGGGGCGACCATGTTGACGCCGAACGGCACGCTACGCGGCGCACCGAAGGCGGCGCATTCCTCGTCGAAGATGTGCTTTTCCACCGGGCCCCAGGTCGTCCCTCCCAATTCCACCGGCCAGCCCGGTGCGTACCAGCCGCGCTTGACCAGAATCTGCTGCCAGCGCTGGTGATCTTCCTTGGACATATGCTTGCCGAGCTTGACCTTGGCGGCGATGTCCGCCGGCAGCTCGTTTGCCAGGAAGGCGCGCACTTCATCGCGGAAGGCGAGCTCTTCGGCCGTGAAATTGACGTTCATGAATAGGTCCTCGATAGCCGATCGGCAGAGTGCAGGCAGGCGGCGTTCATTGCCCGGCCTGCCATTCGGTAAAGGTGCGGCCTTCGGCGGCCAGTTTTTCCAGCAATGGCGCCGGCTTCCACCAGTCGCCGCAACGCGCATGCAGTTCCTTGACCCGCGCCAGCACGGTGTCCAGGCCAACGCTGTCGGCATAGAACATCGGCCCGCCACGGAAGGCTGGGAAGCCGTAGCCGTTAAGGTAGATGACATCGATATCGCTGGAGCGCTGGGCGATGCCCTCTTCGAGGATCTTCGCGCCTTCATTGACCATGGCGAAGAGGGTGCGCTCGACGATGTATTGCTCGTCCAGCTCACGGCGCTCGATGCCCTTTTGCCGAGACGCTGCTTCCAGCATAGGCGCGAGCTCAGGGTTCTCCAGTGGCGTGCGGTTGCCTGGCTCGTAGCGGTAATAGCCGGCCCCAGTCTTCTGCCCGAGCATTCCGGCGGCGCAGAGCTTGTCGGAAACGGTGGGGAAATCGCGATCGGCCGGCAGGTCAGCGCGCTGACGCTTGCGGATCGCCTGACCGATATCGAGGCCGGACAGATCGCGCATCGCAAACGGCCCCATGGCCATGCCGAAGTTGCGCAGCGCACCGTCGACCTGCTGCGGCGTGGCGCCCTCTTCCAGCAGAAACTCGGCCTCGCGGCCGTACTGAAAGACCATGCGGTTGCCAACGAAGCCGTCGCAGACGCCGACCACCACCGAGACTTTCTTCAGTTTCTTGCCGATGGCCATGGCGGTGGCTAGCACTTCATCACTGGTCTGCTCGCCACGCACCACTTCCAGCAGGCGCATCACGTTGGCCGGGCTGAAGAAATGCAGGCCGACCACGTCTTCCGGTCGCTTGGTGAAGGCCGCGATGGCATTCAAATCGAGTGACGACGTGTTCGAGGCGAGAATCGCGCCTGGCTTGCATACGGCATCAAGCTGCTCGAAGACCTGCTGCTTGACGCCCATTTCCTCGAACACCGCTTCGACCACCACGTCCACATCTGCCAGTGCGGCGTACTCGGTGACGCCTTCGACCAGTTTGAGGCGCGCTTCCATCGCCTCCTCGGTCAGGCTGCCGCGCTTGACGCTAGCCGCGTAGGTATCACGGGCGCGCTGCAAACCACGCTGCAGCGCCTCGTCATTGATTTCCAACAGCTTCACAGGGACACCGGCATTGGCGAAGCTCAGGGCGATACCGACACCCATGGTGCCGCCGCCGATCACCGCGGCTCTATTGATCGCACGCGGTTTCACATCGGCTGGCAGATCGTTGATCTTTCCTGCCTGGCGCTCAGAGAAAAACGAATGAATCAGCGCGCCGCGCTGCGGAGAGTTCAAGCACTCGGCGAACAACTCACGCTCACGCTTGAGACCCTCAGCCAGCGGCAGCTGGGTGGCCGCCTCGACCGCCGCAATGCAACGCAGCGGCGAAAACAGTCCGGGCATGCGCTTGGCCACCTCGGCATGCTTGGCGCGGATCAGCGCCTCATTGTCGGCACCTTCCAAGCCGCGGGTCTGCTCGCCAGTACGACGTGGCGCGCGGCCTTCTTCAATCATGCGACGGGCATAGGCTAAGCCCGCGTCTCTCAGATCGCCGTCGAACTGCTCATCGACGATGCTGTGCTCAACCGCCTCGGCAGCACTGATCGGCGTGCCACTGACAATCATGTCCAGCGCCTTGGCGACCCCGGCCAGACGTGGCAGCCGCTGCGTGCCGCCGGCACCCGGCAACAGACCCAGCTTCACTTCCGGCAGCCCGACTTTGGCGTCGCGGCGTGCAATTCGGTAATGACAGCCCAGCGCGACTTCCAGACCGCCGCCCAGGGCGGTGCCATGAATGACCGCAACGCTGGGCTTGCTGCTGCCTTCAATGACCTCGATCACTTCGGGCAGACTCGGCGCCTGCGGTGGCTTGCCAAATTCCTTGATGTCGGCGCCGGCGATAAAGGTGCTGCCTTCGCAAAGCAGCACCACGGCGCGAACCTGTGGTTCCGCCTCAGCGCTCTGAAAGGCCCTAAGCAGACCCTCACGCACGGCTTGGCCAAGTGCATTGACCGGTGGGTTGTTGACCGTGATCAGAGCGATTTCGCCCCGAAGTTCGAGCCGTACGGCGTCCGTCATGGCAGGCCTCCGCTTGTGAAATGGTGATTGGATTTGTAATTTCACGGAATCAGGTTTCGCACAGCAGAATAGTCGAGTCATTTCTGCATGTCGAGAGACTGGCAATAATCATCTCGACTGACAAGGCCATCACGTTACCCGAACGCACCGGGCATCTCTTTTCGCGAGTTTTAGCGCCTGATCGAAGCGCAACGGATATTGCCGCGTCCATGCAGCCGCAGACGCCACCCTGCACCCTAGTGGGCTCAGCGACAGGACGCTGGTTCATTGGCGAACGGGATACCTGGCCATAAACAAAAAGGAGCCAGTCCCCAAGACAGGAACTGGCTCCTCGTGGTGCCGTGGGAATTACAGACCCAGGCAGAGGTACTTGATCTCCAGGTAATCCTCGATCCCGTATTTGGAGCCTTCGCGGCCCAGGCCGGAGGATTTCACCCCGCCAAACGGTGCTACTTCAGTGGAAATCATGCCGGTGTTGACGCCGACCATACCCGACTCGATCGCCTCGGCCACGCGGAACACCCGGCCCAGGTCGCGCGCATAAAAGTACGCAGCCAGCCCGAATTCGGTGTCATTAGCCAGCGCGATGCCCTCGGCCTCGTCCTTGAAGCGGAACAGCGGAGCCAGCGGGCCGAAGGTTTCTTCCTTGGCCACTTTGGCGTCATGCGGCACATTGACCATTAACGTTGGCTCGAAATAACTACCGCCGAGGTTGTGCGCCTTGCCACCGGTGACCACCTGGGCGCCATTGGCGACGGCATCCTCGATATGCTCCTTGACCTTGGCCGCGGCCTTCTCATCGATCAGCGGACCGATATCGACGCCTTCATCAAGGCCGTTTCCGACCTTCAGCTTCGCCACTGCCGCCTGAAACTTCTCGGCGAACGCGTCGTAAACACCCTCCTGCACATAGATGCGGTTGACGCAGACACAAGTCTGCCCGGCGTTGCGGTATTTGGACTGCATGGCACCTTTGACCGCCTCGTCGAGGTCGGCGTCATCGAACACCAGGAACGGCGCGTTGCCGCCCAGCTCCAGCGATACCTTCTTGATGCCCGGTGCACATTGGGCCATCAGCTTCGCGCCGACTTCGGTGGAGCCGGTGAAGCTGATCTTGCGCACGGTCGGGTTGACGGTCAGCTCGTTGCCGATGTCACCGGCCGAGCCGGTGACAACGCTGAACACGCCCTTGGGAATGCCTGCGCGCTCTGCCAGTTCGGCCAACGCCAAGGCAGAGAATGGAGTCTGGCTGGCCGGCTTGACCACCATGGTGCAACCCGCCGCCAGCGCAGGAGCGGCCTTGCGAGTGATCATCGCCGCCGGGAAATTCCACGGCGTGATGGCCGCAGTGACGCCGATCGGCTGCTTGATGACGATGATGCGCTTGTCTTTCTGATGCCCCGGAATGGTGTCGCCATAAACGCGCTTGGCTTCCTCGGCGAACCACTCGATGAACGATGCGGCGTAGGCAATCTCACCCTTGGACTCGGCCAGAGGCTTGCCCTGCTCCAGCGTCATCAGGCGGCCCAGGTCGTCCTGGTTCTCCATCATCAGCTCGAACCAGCGGCGCAGCTTCTGCGAGCGCTCCTTGGCGGTCAGATCACGCCAGGCTGGCAGCGCACGCTCGGCAGCTTCGATGGCGCGGCGGGTTTCGGCCGCGCCCATCTTCGGCACCGTACCCAGAATCTCATTGCTGGCCGGATTGTTGACCTTGATGGTCTGGCCGCCGTCCGCGTCCCGCCAGGCTCCGTCGATATAGGCCTGCTGGCGGAACAGCGAAGTGTCTTTGAGTTGCATGGCAGTCTCCTGAGAGCCGGCGCGATGCCGGGAATTGGACCGAGGCCGTCTGGCCGATATGAGGCGATTGGCAGTGGAGCCGTCTGACCTTTCTCAGAACGAGGGCCAGGCTCTGGGTTCCTACCGCCTGAAAGCGTTTGAAATCTCGAACGAATGCTAGGCCTAACGCCAGACAGCAGGCAACACCATGTTCGGAAAAATTAACGCACCATAGCCCAGCCTGATGGCCATTCGAGTCGCCGCGGTCGCTCTCATACGATCCACCACCCAGCCGCCGAAGCGCCATGGACGACCGCGGAGGACATGCGTATGATTGCGCCCCGCAACGCACCAGTAGCTCAGCTGGATAGAGTACTGCCCTCCGAAGGCAGGGGTCGTGGGTTCGAATCCCGCCTGGTGCGCCATCTCTTCTCGATACAAGCCTTTTCCTAAGACTTTTGCTGATTCAGCTTCTGGATCGACTTTCTTCGGCACAATCTATTCCATGAAAGCCGTCAGGCGACGATGAGCACTGCCCTTAGCGACTTTGAGGCGGGTTCTCGAGCTGTGCCAATTCTGCGATTTTGATTTGCATCGTCTCCGTCGAATTTGCCCAACCGGGCCTGCATTTCCTCGATACAGGTCATGCTCCGAGCGCCCGAACTCGCCGATGCTTGCTCGGCGTGCACTGCGATTTCAAGGCGCAGCCTTGGAATCTCGAACTCGTGGTCGTTAGCGCTGCCGCCTTGGCACAATCATAAGGCCGAATGTTATCGTATCGCCAGGTTCACCTATCGAGACACCGCCTGACGCTCTGCGCATTGAGGCTCGCCGACTGTTATGCAATTCCCCGGCAGCCAATAAAATGCTACTGGCAGCGAAGGTATTGGAACGCGTAAAAAATGGTCTGCCGCAGGAGGCTCCACCAAGCCGCGCGGAGCCGCAAGCGCAACAAGCCATCGTGAGTCACCTCGGTGCCGACCAGCGCGGCTTGCCGGTGCGGCGTCGGCGCCGCTTTGAAGTGAGGCGCAATCGGTGCAACCCTGTTTGGCAATCGAGTCCGGTCATACCCGCCCAGCGCGATGAGCTCGGCGCCACGGGCCTCGACAGACCGGTCTAGTCGCGCCGGCCGGTCACGCGGATCAGAGATCTCAGTAAGAGAGCCAGGCTTGCGGCTGTGAGGCCCGACGCTCTAGCTCATCGTCTGGCGGTTCACTACGCACGGGAATCGCCTGCGGCGATGGGTTAGAACTGCGTATCGTCGAGCGCCATAGTGCTGTAGCTACCGGCCAGCACGCACACCAATAGCGTACGAGTGCGCGGCAGCAGTTGCTCGGCATAGAAGCGCGCGGTCACAAGTTTGGCTTCCAGAAAAACCGGGTCGCCACGGTAGGCATCAAGGGCACTCGATGCAGCCAGCGCTGAGCGAGCCATAGCCCAACCGCCACATAAGTAACCGAGGAGCATCATCATGTTGAAGGCAACACTACCGGGAAGCGCCGGGTCGTCTGTGGCGCCATTGAGCAAGTACTGGCAGGCCTGACGCGCGTCGTCCAGAGCGCCGCCGAGCGGCGCAGAAAGCACCGTGCAACGGCTGTCCTCGTGCAACTGGCCTAGCGTGGTCTCAATGTCTTCGAGCAGCCCAGCCAACAGCGCACCACCGTTGGCCAGGATTTTACGGCCAATCAAATCCATCGCTTGGATGCCGTTGGTGCCTTCATAGATTGGTAGGATGCGTGCATCGCGGAAATGGCGCGCAACGCCGGTTTCCTCGACATAGCCCATACCGCCATGCACTTGGACGGCCAACGAGGTGACTTCCTGTGCCAGCTCGGTCAGCCAGCCCTTGATGATTGGTGTGTACATTTCTACCCGGCCCTGATGCACACATGCTGAGGGCTCGCTCGGCGAATGGTCGGCGCGGTCGGACTCGGCGGCTGCGATTAGCGCTAGCGCGCGCATCGCCTCGGTAGAGGCTTTCATCTGCATAAGCATGCGGCGTACATCTGGGAAGCGAATGATCGGGTAGCGACCGCCGTCGCGATGGGTTCCTTGCTGACGCTCGCGGGCATAGGCACGTGCGTCCTGCCAGGCGCGCTCGGCGATGGCCAGGCCCTGCAGGCCGACCGCCTGGCGGGCGTGGTTCATCATGGTGAACATGCAGGCCAGTCCCGAGTGCGGCTCACCGACCAGATAGCCGATCGCCCCACCCTCGTCGCCGAAGCTCATAGTGCAGGTAGGGCTGCCGTGGATACCCAGCTTATGCTCCAAGGACACGCAGCGAACGTCGTTGCCCTCGCCCGGTTCGCCCGCCGCGTCGGGAAGGTATTTGGGCACCAAGAATAGCGAGAGGCCCTTTACTCCTGCCGGCGCACCCGGCAGGCGGGCCAGTACTAAGTGGATAACGTTTGGAGCCATCTGGTGATCGCCCCAGCTGATGAAGATTTTCTGGCCGCTGATACGGTAGTGATCGCCTTCCGGCACAGCGCGGGCTCTTACTGCCGCAAGATCAGAGCCTGCATCCGGCTCGGTTAGGTTCATGGTGCCGGTCCACTCGCCACTGATAAGCCTTGGCAGGTACAGACCCTGTATGGCGGGCGAGGCGTGGTGCACCAGCGCCTCCACGGCGCCTTGGGTCAGTAGTGGACACAGCGCGAAGGCCATATTCGCTGCGTGCCACACTTCGCTCACTGCGGTTCCAAGCACATTGGGCAGCGCTTGACCACCAAAGGCCTCGGGGGCGGTGAGCGAACACCAGCCGCTCTCACTGAACAGCCGGTAGGCATCTGCAAAACCCGGGGGTTCCTGCACTCCGGCATCGGTCAGACACACCCCCTTACGATCGCCCACTGCATTCAGCGGAGCTAGTACCGTAGAGCCTAGCTTGCTGGCCTCGTCCAAGACCGCCGAGGCCAACTCGCCGTTGACGTCAGCCAGCCCTAGGTCGGCGCACAGGCGATCGAAGCACAGCACCTCATTGAGTACGAACTCAGTGTCGCGGTTGGGATGCATGTAATTAGCCATTCTCAGTGTCCTCGTCAATCAGTAGTAGCGCCGGCCGGCGCGTAGCCGGGCACGGAAGTCGTCGGTCAGACGGTAAAAGCCCGCCGTGGCGCGCATGGCGTTTACGCGGGCGACAAACCCGGCTAACCCTTGGTTTTGATATGGCGTCGCGGCCGCTGCGAAAGCGCGGGAATCCCAGGGCCAGCACAAGCCTTATGCCGAGCTCCTCGTCGCTAGCGCGAAGCTCTCCCCGAGGCCATGCTCTGCTTCCAGGCGAGAGCGGGATCACTAAGCGTTCAAAGTTAGCCGGCTGAGGATCAGGCGTTCTATGTCATCGACGCAGTCATCTAGCGCTGCCCCCCCGCCTCCCGGGGGACCATCGAGCAAGCGCAGCGCCTGACACGCTACCGTAGCGATGCGCAAGGAATCTCCGCGCCCTCCCAGGCGCGCGTGCAGAACGCGCTCTAGCAGCGCTGCGTAATCGGCTTTAATGCCGCGCAGTTCTTCCTGTGCCTCTGCGCTCAGATGGCGGGACTCGACCAGCGCGAGGGCATACCAGTGGGGATTCGCGATGTGAAAATCCAGGTGGTGGTGCAAGAAAATAGTCAACGTCTTTTCGGGCAGCGCAGTCGCCAGGTGCGCCAGACAGCTGTCTATCAGGCGCGCGAATCCGTCTTCGATCAGCTCCTGCAAAAGCGCGTCCTTGCTCTCGATATGTGCGTACAGCGAGCCTGCATGCATGCCGACAACCTGAGCGAGCTCTCGCAGGCTCACTGCGTGAAATCCGCGCTCTGCAAAAAGCTGGCGGGCGCTATCGAGTATTTGCTGACGCCCACATGGATTCCCCGGTGCGCGTCTAAGGGCAGCTGTCATGGTCCGCTCCTCCCCTGATCGTGTGAGCTCAGGTGAGGTTTTCCAAAATGCGTTGCGCGCGCAGAATCACTGGCAAATCGATCAGCTTGCCGTTGAGGCTGATCGCCCCTACGCCCTGATGCTTCGCCACGATGTCCATTACGGCTTGCGCCCACTGCACTTCTTGCTCTGCTGGGAGGAAGCCGTCATTGATCGGCCCGACCTGTTTTGGATGCACGCAGAGCTTGCCGGCGAAGCCCTGTTGGCGAGCGCGATGCACATCGCTGGCCAGTAACTCTACGTTGTCCAGATTGGTGGTCACGCCATCCACCGGCGCGCCGATACGGGCAAGCGCCGAGGCAAGCACCAAACGCGAACGGGCGAACAACAACTCCTCACCATCGCCGAGAATTCCGGTGTCGACCTGGAAATCCACTGAGCCAAAGGCCAGGCACTGGACCTTGGGTGCGCCAGCGATCTCTTCGGCATTACAGAGGCCGCGAGCAGTTTCGACTATAGGCAGGATGCGCAGTGGTTCAGCCAGACGCTGCGCCAGGGCGCCGATCTGTACGGCGGTTTCTGCCTTAGGCAAGGACACGCCAAGCAGGCCGGGAGCCGCGAGCAAGCTGCAATCGTCTGCATACCATTCGGTGTCACTTCCGTTGAGGCGCACCCAGGCCTTGCCGCCAGCGTCTAGCCAAGTGCGAATTGCCTCACGCGCTTGGCTTTTTCGGTCAGGCGTTACTGCGTCTTCAAGATCGAGAATGACCACATCAGCGCCAGCGGCGCAGGCTTTATCAAAGCGCTCCGGGCGATCTCCAGGGACGAACAGGTACGAGCGGGCTGCCATGGCAGTTCTCCACGTTGGGATTGAAAAGAAAAAGAGGGGGGTGAAGCGATGCCGCGGCGTTAGCCAGAGTCGGTGCGCATATTGCTGGTGTTGAAGCGCACGAGTGCCAGGGCAACCAGCACCATCAAGGCGCCGAACAGCATATATCCACTTGCCAGGGAATCGCCTAACTGAGTCAGCCCGGCAAAGAGCGGCGGTCCGGCAACCACGCCAAAATAGGTGAAGAATAGAGTTCCGCCGGTGTATTGACCGGCAGTGCCCGCCGGCGCAAGCCGTGCCACTTCTGCGAGATAGACGCCGTTCCAGCCAATCGCGGTGGCGCCGAACAACATGCTTACCGCAGCCACCAGTGATAGCGGCCAGCTCTGGGTGAAGGCCGCCGTGAGCAGCGAAGAAGTCGCCATCAGCAATGCTAATAGTGGCAGCAATCGGCGCGGCTCCAGCCAACGGTCAGCAACCCAGCCCCAAAGCAAACGCCCCACTACTCCAGCGCCCTGTGCCAAGGCAAGAATTAGCCCGGCGGTGACCAATGCCAGGCCGTAATCATGGGTCAGATAACTCACCAGATAGGTGGTCAGACACAGCTGCATGGCGCCGAAAAATATCGAACATAAGGCCAAGTTGCGCATACGCGGCATAGCGAAAACCATAGCCAATGGTTTGAGCAGGTCACTGCGTTGGGGATTGGCCGACGGATCACGATCATCATCAAGTTCGCGACGAACCCGTTGTGCGATGCCAGCCATAACTACACAGCCAAGGGCCGTCAGCAGCAGCGCACCGCGCCAGTCGGTAGCAGCAACGAGCCTTGGAATCAGCATTCCGGCAAGCACACCGCCAATCGGCACGCCGGTCTGTTTAAGGGAAAACATCAACCCCATCAAATGGGGCGCAGTCGTGCGAGCCAGGATATGCGAGCTGGCCGGCGTCACCGGCCCGTAACCCGCGCCCAGCGCCAAAGCACTAAATACCAGGCACCAAAGCTGGCCGCCTGCAGCGATAGCCAAACCAGCGCCGCATAGCAATAGACACACCTGGCTGACACGGATCGCACCGAAGCGCCGAATCCAGCTGCCGCTGAGCAGACTGGAAATCATTGCTCCCAAGTAAATCAGCGCCACATACAAGCCAACCAAACCGACGCCACCGCCAAGTTCAGGCAGCACGACTGGCGCCAGCACCGGTACAGTGAAAGTGGCCATGGACACCAAGGCCTGAATTGCCAGCGTGACCGCCAGCGTCGAGTATCGGCTATTCACCGTTCGCGCCCTGCCAGATCAGTCGCTGGGTGATCGAATAGCTGAAGCGTTCTGCTGGATGGACGTTTACCGCTACCTCCAGCAGCTCATCGTTGTTGCCATAGTACTTGCGCACAATGTGCAGTCCCGGTGAGCCCGCCTCAACCTGCAAAACATGTGCGTCATCCTCGTTAAGTCTCACCGCGCTGATGGTTTGGCGCACCTCCGTCATCTGCAATCCAAAGCGCTGCTGCAACAGCTCATAGATCGGCGTACGTCCATCACCAAAGGCATCCAGAGCCGCACGGTAAGCGCTCGGCACGTACACCAGAGTACGAGCCAGTGGCGCGCTGTCGCCTTCACGATGACGCAGGCCGTCAGTGCGCACCCAGGACTGGCCGGGGTTGCACTCAAGCAGCTCGGCCAGTTCCTGATCGGCGCGGACCTCCTCCGAGGCGCCCAATTCCATGCGCACGTCACGCACGTATTGATGCAAGTCGGAAATTCCTTCGCTGGCCTGCACGTAGCGCGACGCCGGCTGGACCGCTTTGACTCGCGTGCCGATACCATGCTGTTTACTGACCAGCCCTAACTCATTGAGCCGCCGAATTGCCTCCCGAACGGTGTGCCGACTGACATTGAACTGCTTACACAGCTCATGCTCGGTCGGCAGCAGACTATTCAATGGATAGCGACCAGCTTTGATCGCATCCACCAGCGCCTGTGCCAGCACCAGATAACGGGGCTGACCACCGGACAGTAGGGAAGGCAATTCCTGCTTCATCTCAGCTAACTCCCGCAGATTGTTCGCAGCCGCTCATCTAGGCCCCACTGTGGCCAGTATTGACTGATGCGCGCCAAGACGAGGGGCCGGCCGCTTGGGTAATTGTTCGCCCGGACAGCGAATTGGACAGGCAAGGGTTTTGATTTTACCGCGAACGGGGTGCTCACCCTCGACGATGACGCCCTGCTCCAAAGCAAAGGGGTTATCCAGGGCCTGGCCAATGTCATTGACGGGCGCCGCTGGTACCAGACCGCCAAAATGTTTCAGCCAATATGCAGTAGGCTGTTGCATCAACACGGCATCAAGCGCTTCGGTGAGCTGGTCACGATTAGCCAACCGAGCCTTGAAGCTGCCGTAGAGATCATTGCTCGCCCACTCCGGCTTGCCGATCAACTCAGTCAACACGGCCCAGAACTTTTCCTTGTTGCACATGATGAACATCCAACCATCCTGCGTCTTGTACAGCTGGCTTGGGGTCAGCGACGGATGAGCGGAGCGCGGCGTACGCTCGGTCTTCACCCCCTCGTTGAGGTACCAGGTGCCCAGATAGTTGATGTTGTGCATGGCTACGTCGTACAGGCTGACATCGATGTCCCGACCTACGCCGGTCGCGCGAGCACCGACCAACGCCGAGACCAATGCAAGAGCAGCGGTGGTACCGGTCATCATGTCGACGATTGAAAGGCCGAAACGCGCGGGCGGACCGTCCGGTTCCCCTGTCAGCGAGCAATAACCCGCCTCGGCCTGCATCAGGTAGTCGTATCCGGGCCAAGCCTTGCGCGCACCCTCTCGACCATAGGCCGACAGGTGACAACACACCAGAGCTGGGTTGTGCGCTTTAAGCGCCTCGTAGGTCAGGCCGAGCTTTTCCGGCAGATCACCGCGCAGATTGTCATAGAGCGCATCGGCGCTCTTCAACAGCTCAATCAGTTGGGCTTTTTCTTCGGGATTCTTGAGGTTTAGAACCACGCTCTTCTTGTTGCGATTGAAGGATTGATAGAAATGACTATCGCCTTCCTCGAAAAAGTAAGGCCCGACGTGACGGCCAATCTCACCGCCTTCGTTAGGGTTCTCGATCTTGATCACTTCAGCACCCAGATCAGCCAGGTGCTGGGTACCGAACGGGCCGGCGCCATACTGCTCAACGGCTACGATGCGTACACCTTGAAGAGGGAGGGTCATGTCGGATTCCTCAGCACAAGCTGCTTGGCAATAATGATGCGTTGCATTTCGTTGGTGCCTTCACCGATGGTCAGCAGTGGAGCATCGCGATACAGACGCTCAACGTTGTATTCCTTTGAATAACCGTAACCGCCATGGATGCGCATGCAATCGGTAGCGTTCTCCAATGCCGCCTCGGTGGCGAAATACTTGGCCATGCCGGCTTCCATGTCGCAGCGCTCGCCCTTGTCGTAGGCCTTGGCGGCGGACTCGGTGAGCAGCCGCGCCGCCTCTACACGGGTGGCCATATCGCCGAGTTTGAGCTGGATCGCCTGGTGCTCGCATATCGGCTTGCCGAACGTTTTGCGAACCTGCGAATAAGCCACGGCCTCGTCCAAGGCCGCCCGGGCAACACCGACGCCTCGGGCGGCGACGTTGATGCGCCCTAACTCCAGGCCGGAAAGCACCTGCTTGAGCCCTACCCCCTCTACCCCGCCGATCAGGCAGTCCACCGGCACCCTGTAGTCCTCGAACACCAATTCACAGGTGTCGATGCCGCGATACCCAAGTTTCTCGAGCTTGCGCGCGACCTTGAAGCCGGGACCCTTCTCGGCGATCAGCCAGCTCATGCCCTTGTGTCGCGGCTCAGCGGTTGGATCAGTCTTCACCAGCAGGGCCAGCACGCCGCCGTGTAGGCTGTTGGTGATCCAAGTCTTGGCACCGTTGACCACATAGTGATCGCCCTCGCGTCGAGCGGTGGTGCGGATCGCCTGCAGGTCGGTGCCGGCGTCGGGCTCGGTGAAGCCAACGGCGCCACGCAACTCACCGCTGGCCATACGCGGCAGAAAGCGCTCCTTCTGTTCCGGCGTACCGTGGCGCTGGATGGCCGAAGCCATGATCAGGTGGGAATTGATGATCCCGGACAGGGACATCCAGGTGCAGGAAATACGTTCGACGATTCTTGCATAGGTGGCGGTAGACAGCCCCAGACCGCCATACTCCGGATCGATGATGCAGCCGAACAGGCCCATGGCCTTCATTTTTTCGACCATCTCTTCTGGGTAGATGTCGTTCTTTTCCAGCTCATGCACAAACGGCTTGGCTTCGGTTTCAAGGAAGCGATCCAAGGCGTCTAAGATCATGCTTTCCTGTTCGTCGTATTCACTCATCTTAGGTCTCTCCAGATTGTTCTTGTCGTGTTCGTTTCGAAAGATCAGGCGCGCGCGGCGAGCGCACGGGAAAGCTCGCGGGTGCTGCCAGCGTCGAGGTTCAGCACTGCATCGAGAATCCGTTGAGCGGCTTGTGGCGCAATCGCTGTGTGAGCGTTTTCGCGGTACTTGGCGATGATGTCGTCAGCCGAAAGAGGCCGGTCGGCCGCGCCACGGTTGATCGCCTCACGGTGTCGAATCTCGCGACCGTCGCGAAGGGTGACAACCACCTCGCCAGAGTAGTGACGCGGAAAGCCGGATTGAGGGTCGACCTGATATTCAATCTTTTCCATCAGAGCAAGCGCAGCCGGGTCGGCAAAAGCGTCTGGTTCCAGATCGGCCAGACCGAAGCGTCCTCGAAGCAGGCCACTGGCAATGGCGTACGGCACGCTGAACTGCGCCTCATAACTATTGGCAGGTTTGCGTTTTCTTGATTCCGGCTCGCAGACAATGCCAACCGTTTCTTTCGGCACGAGAGCAGTGACGCGATCGATGTCCTCGATGCGAATACCTTGCTCGTGGAGAACCACCGCCGAGTCAGCGACCGCATGGGTGAAATGACAAGCAGGCACTGGCTTGACGGCTACCTCGCCGACCTCCCAAGTGCTGCCCAGGTTTTCCGTGGCCAGGGCGTAATCGCACTCTGCTTCGCGCTCACCTAGGTGGCTCTTGAACAGGCCAAAGCGCCCTTCATACACAGCCTTTGGACCGCTGAACCCATGGCGCGCCAAGGTCGCGGCCGTTAGCCCGGCAACGCCAGCCCAACCGGGATGCATGCGTTTGGTCCAGGCACCGTCTTCGAGAAATTCCAAGCTGCCCGATGCCGTGCTCAAAGCAATACCCTGAGTCATTGCCAATTGCTCGGCGGTCTGGCCCTGTAGCTTGCCGGCAATCAGTGCACAACCGAACGCACCTATCAGCCCGGTGGGATGAAACCCGACCTGATGGAAGCCCCCCTTGGCCACCGCAGCAAGACGCGTTGCCACTTCCATGCCGAGTATGTAGGCAGTGAGAAAATCGCGACCGCTGGCGTCGTGCTGTGCAGCGATCCCCAAGGCTGCCGGGAAGCAACTGGCCGTCGCGTGGATCACTCCACGGCCGTGGGTATCGTCAAAGTCCAGGCCGTGCACCAGCACCGCGTTAAGCAAAATGGCATCACGTAGCGAAAGTTTGGCGCTGTAGCCAATGACATCGCTTACGCCCTCACCAAGCTCACGCGCCGCAGACAGCGTGCGATGAGCAAATTCGTAGCGCGTAGACGCCAGAGCAATACCTGTTGCATCAAGGATCAGCAGCTTGGCCCGCTGACGCACCTGCTCAGGGATAGCCTCGAACCTCAACTGCTCAGCAAAGGCTCCCAGAGCAGCAGCGATAGGCTTATCGGAAGAGGTATTCATTGTTGTTCGCCTCCTAGCTGACGAGAGTCAAGGAAATAGCGGGAATAAAGGTGATCAAAGCCAGCCCCAGCAAACGCACGCCGTAGAAAGGCAGCACGCCCCGCGCCACTTCATGCACCGGCAACTTGGAAATACCGCCCATGACGAACAAGTTGAGTCCAATGGGAGGCGTCAGCGTGGCGATTTCAACGTTGGCTACCATGATCACAGCGAAGTGAATCGGGTTGATGCCCAGGTGAGTCGCAATGGGAAACAGCAGTGGTGCCGTAAGCACGATCAAGGCAATGCCATCGAGGAACATGCCCAGTATCAGCAGCAAGACGTTGACCAATATCAGGAACTGCCAAATGCTCAGATCCATGGCACTGACCGCCGAAACGAGGCTGGCCGATACGCCCATCCGGGCCAAGGCAAAGCCAATCAGGCTGCCGCCCATCACTACGGCGAAGATCATCGTGGTTTGTAGCAGCGAGTCGCGTGCCACATCCCAGACGCCACCAAGGGTTACGCTGCGGTACACCAGCAGACAAAGGATTGCTGCATAGGCGGCGGCGAAGGCCGACACCTCAGTAGGC
Source organism: Stutzerimonas stutzeri (assembly GCF_000590475.1). Lineage (NCBI taxonomy): Bacteria > Pseudomonadati > Pseudomonadota > Gammaproteobacteria > Pseudomonadales > Pseudomonadaceae > Stutzerimonas > Stutzerimonas stutzeri. The sequence continues at coordinate 4,610,151 of NZ_CP007441.1, forward strand.
GTTAGATAGCCGGAATAGATGCTGCCGAGAATCAGCACTGGCATCAGTAGCGCCGCACCAGCACCCGGCAGACGACGGCTAAAAGCTGCCCAATCAGAGCGCTTAGCCTTGGCGCCATAACCGTTGCGTCGGCAGAAAAACACGACCGCCACCATCAACAGACCAGCTTCCATTACACCCGGCAGCACACCCGCGATGAATAACTGATCCACCGGCAGGCCGACGATAGAACCAATTAAGATAAAACCCAGTGACGGCGGAATCATTAACCCCAGGGTTCCGCCCACAGCAACGATAGCGGCGGAAAAACGCGGCGGATAATTTTCCTTGGTCAGACCCTCGACGGTCGATGCACCGATAGCGGCTGCAGAACCAACGCTGGAGCCAGAAACGGCGGCGAAGAACACGCTGGCGATCATCGCGGTCAACGCTAAACCACCCCGAACGGCTTGCACCACACTGCCAACCAGTTGAATCAGCAACTCGGCGATGTTGCCGCGCATCATCAGGTTACCGGCAAGAACGAACATCGGAATCGCCATCAACGGATAGCTGTTGACCGACTTGAAAGCAGTCTGCGCGATGACCGTGGTAGGCACGCCAGCCACGAACAAGATCAGACCGGTAGTGACCAGGCCCAAGGCAACCGCAACGTGAGTTCCTATGGCAAGGAACGCCAGCATTACCAACAAGGCAATGAGCATCAGCATTGGAAGTCTCCTAGAGCTGTGAGCCGGTGATTTGACCATTGCCGAACGGGTCGCCACCCTTGAGCGCAATAACCAGACAACGCAGGTAGTAGGCTAGAAACAACAAGGCACCGAGCGGCATGACCAAGAACAGCAACCACAGCGGTAAATCGAGGTTCGACTCAGTCATCATGCCCATCGTGTAGTAGCGATGGACCTGCGGGAGCGAGGCAAAAAACAGCAACCCGCAGAACAGAATGCCGACCAGGCTGGATGCCACATGGCAGCACGACCTCAACCGCGGACTCAGACGTTCCACGAGCAGCTCGGTGCGGATGTGATTCCCGGCGTTTCCAGCGATACCCAGCGTCAGAAAAAATGCCCAGACCATGAGATAACGCACGCTTTCCTCAGCCCAGAACGAACTACTGTCGAACGCAGCCCGGGATATACCTTCGAACAGCATGATTGCGGTCGAGATCAGGAACATCACTGTGGCTACGTTGAGCAGTACCTTCCGTTCGAACAAAAGCCAGATACTGCGCCGCGGCCGTTGCGCCTGTTGCCGAGAAGCAGGCGTCGTCCCGGCCGACATCACAGGCACCTCTTCTCGATGGCGTCCATTGCAGGCAGTACATCGGGGTGCTCATTGGCAAAGAGTTTCTTGTTCTTCGCTGCGATGGTCTCGTAGGCCTCGGTCTCCTGCGCAGTGGCCTGAGTGAAGGTCGCACCGCCCGCCACCATTTTGTCGATCAGCTTCTGATCCTCAACCACCACTTCCTTCCATTGTTTGGTGGAGATCTCATCCATGCTGCTGGTGATAGCGTCCTGCTCGACCTTGGACAGGTCGTCGAACCAAGCCTTGTCGACAACTACTGCATAGGTGGTCAGCGAGAAGTTCGGCACGTAATAGGCGTGCTTGCCAGTCTGTCCGATCATCTCGGCCCAACCGCCAGCGGAGGTGAACACACCGTCGATGGCGCCCTGCCCCAACGCCGTACTCATCTCCGATGCAGGCATCGATACCGGGCTCGCATCAAGAGCCCGAATGGTGTCGAGGAACACCCGACCGCCGATGACACGGATCTTGGTGCCTTTGAAATCGGACATTTGCCTGACATCACGCTGGCTCATGATGAAGAACAGGTCAGCTGCACGTAGCAAACCGAGAATCTTCAGCTGGCGTGGCTCGACATAGGAAGACATCAGCTCGGTCAACCCTTTCGCATAACACTGATTGTTCATCAGCTTGTCGGTCAGGGTGAATGGCAGGTTGATCGCACCTAGACGTGGGTCAATGGTTTCGATACGCACGGATACCGGCCAGACCATCTGCACCGCACCGGTGCCGAGCGCCGCAAGAGCATCCTGGTCGTTGTAGAGCTGTGATGAGGGGAAGACCTTTACATCCAGGCTGCCACTGGTGCGCTTGTCCACCATAGCGGCGAACTCGTTCATGTAAGCCGTTTTCCAGTGGCTGGCAGCGACTTCGTTTGGCAGCACCAGCTCAGCAGCCTGAAGCGGCATGTTGATAGCCGCCAAAGAGCAAGACGTAACGGTTGCAGCGAGAAATTGCTTTAACTTGATCATCGGGTGTTTCCTCGTACTTATTTTTTTGTTGAGGAATTATTTGGATCAATCGGAGCAGCTCGTCGCTGCCCTGCATTCCCAACCTGTAGCCGGAAACACTGAATTCAGTAGCCGGCAGCCTCATCTAGAGTGTTGCCTTCACGCTTCTGGATCAGCACATTGCGCTCGAAGCTCATGAACTCCGTGCCATCTGCCTTGATGCCGATGGTTTTGACGGTGACGATCCCCTGATTAGGACGCGATTTGGATTCACGCTTGTTGAGCACTTCAGAGGCGGCGTAGATGGTGTCACCAGGGAATACCGGTGCGGTCAGCTTGATGTCGGTCCAACCGAGGTTAGCGATAGCCTTACCGCTGACATCCGGAACGGTCATACCGAGCACAATTGCCACGGTCAGCCCGCTGTTGACCAACGGCTTGCCAAATTCGCTCTTGGCCGCATAGGCAGCGTCGCAGTGCATCGGATGCATATTCATTGTCAGCAGGGAGAACTGAATGTTGTCGGTTTCAGTAATGGTGCGCCCTGGACGATGCTCGTAGACGTCGCCAATCTCGAAATCCTCGAAATAGCGGCCAATCTGCCCGCGATAACGCTGTTTACCAATCTGAGTAACGCTCATGGGAGAAACTCCTCTTGTTGTTTTTGCGCAACACTGACATGCAAGTCCACTGCGGGTTGTCATGTTGTCCGGACAACAAGCTAGCTAAAAATGAGACTGGTGGCAAGGAGCGCAAATTCGGCTCGTTAGAAGGTAGGCAAGGCAGGAGTTATGGCGTGCAAAAAACCGTTTTTATACATCGGCTTAGAGCCAATGACCGTTCGTCTGTTGGGCTTATCGGTGACAATGGTTAATGCGTCGGCAGGCTGGTTAGTCCAGCTCGAACGCTGGCAAATACCCAGCGCTATCAAGCTGAATCAGGGAACGCGATGGTGTGTTTGGCTGGGCCGCGACGGTGCAACGCCGGGTCTTATGAGTCTGTTAATTTCACCGGTGATCATGGCCGGCTAAGGCATCCACTGCAGGTCTCAAGTCGCTAGGTGTGAGTAAGGCTCAGTAAGGCGACGACAAGACGAGTCAGGGTTTAGCTAGTGGTCAAAACCGACATCATCGATATCAGCCGCCCCTATCGGCAGCATTTTCGAGGTTCCAGGGTCCACTGCACCCGATAGCACGCAAGCGTTCGCAAAGCGCGCCTCTGCCCGCCGCAACGGGCAATAACGGCAGTGGAAATAATGCCCTGCGAGGTTCCCTTCGCTTCGCTTCAACAAGAGATTTGTAACTGCCTTCCGATACTTCATGGAAGGAGCCAACCGCGTTCAGTCATCGCTATACCGTTGACCGCAAGCCAGTCGTAGAGGGGCCATGCCTATCTGGCCGGGCAAAAGCGGTGCAGCGATCCATTGCCTTGCACCAAGGCGATCCCCGCCTTCGTCGCTTCTTACAATAAAAAAGGCGATTTATGGCAAAAAGCGAAACTCCAGCTGTGCAACCTGCACAACGATCATTGAATATCCCCCTGACCATTCGCTGATCCCGAAGTGGCACGACCGCTGCTAGAGGCATGACTTCACCCACCTGTGGAGTTAAGGACATGTCTCAAGCTCACCAAGACGATGACTTCCCCTTGAGCGAAGTGCCGGCCACGGCCCGCAAAGGATTGTTTTCCACCTCGATCATGCTGTTCGGTTTTACGTTCTTCACGGCAACCATGTTTGCCGGCGGCCGCATCGGCATGGCCTTCGACTTCACCACGTTGCTCTGGGCTGCGGTTATCGGCAACCTGTTGTTGGGCCTATATGCCGCGGTGCTCAGCCTTATCGCATGTCGCAGCGGGCTCAACTCGGTGCTGATGGGGCGCATCTGCTTTGGCGAGGTGGGCAGCAAGCTTTCCGATGTGATCCTCGGCTTCACCCAGGTCGGCTGGTACGCCTGGGGCACAGCGACCATCGCACTCGTACTGGTCAAGATTCTCGAATTACCTGAAAGCCTGACGATCCCGCTGATGGTGCTGTTCGGCTTCGGCTTCTGCATCACCGCTTTTGTCGGTTACAAGGGTCTCGATCTGCTGTCGCGCTTCGCGGTACCGGCCATGCTGGCACTGCTGATCTGCTCGCTGTGGATCGCAACTCGCGACGTGGGCGGCCTGGACGCACTGATGGCCATCGAGCCCAGCGAAAGCATGAGCCTGAGCATGGCCATCACCATGGTCTTCGGTACGTTCGTCAGCGGTGCGACACAAGCCACCAACTGGACGCGCTTCGCGCGCAGCGGGCGGGTTGCCGTGTTGGCGAGCCTCATCGGGTTTTTTATCGGTAACGGGTTGATGATCATTGCCGGTGCCTATGGCGCGATCGTCTATCAGCAGCCGGACGTGGTTGAAGTACTGGTCCTGCAGGGCCTTTCCATGGCCGCCGTGGTGATGCTGTTTCTCAACCTGTGGACCACCCAGGACAACACCATCTACAACTTCGCCGCCGCCGGCTGCAACCTGCTGCGCACCGGCCGCCGCCGATTGGTCACCATTGGCGGCGCCGCAATTGGCACGCTGCTGGCGATCGGCGGCATGTCCGACATGCTGGTTCCCTTTCTGATCCTGCTCGGCTCGATCATTCCTCCGATCGGCGGCGTGATCATGGCGGACTACTTCTACGCCCATCGCGGCCGCTATCCGCTACTGGCCGATGCGCAACTGCCCGCCTTCAACTGGGTTGGTCTCGCGGCCTACTTCATCGGTGCCCTCTGCGCCTACCTGTCGCCTTGGGTCGCCCCCATCGTCGGGATTCTGGTGGGCGCACTGGCTTACGTTGCGCTGTTTGAACTGCAGCGTTCGCGGCTTGGCCGAAAAGTGGAACTGGCGCAACCGCGACCATGAGCCTCACGGTATCAACAGTCCTCGCACTTCCAGGCCTGGAGAGCTTGCGCCTGCGTGCGGGCGCAGCAGGTCTGGACAACCCGGTGCGCTGGACCTACGTAGCCGAGAACGAGGGCATTGCCGATTGGGTAACCGGTGGCGAGCTGATCTTCGTCACCGGAATCAACCATCCACGTGACGAGGCCAATCTGCTGCGCTTGCTGTATGAGGCGCAGGAGCGGGTCGCCGCTGGCGTGGTGATACTGACCGGCGAGGAGTTCATCCACTGCATCCCCGAGCCTGTGCTTACCGAGGCCGACCGGCTCGGCGTCCCGCTGCTCGAGCAGCCCTACCAGCTGAAGATGGTGGTGGTCAGCCAGTCAATTGGCACGGCTCTGGTTCAGGAGCAGATGCTCGGACGCTCCCGCGAACATGTCCTGCAGCAGATACTCGAGGGCGACTACCAGTCACTCGACGGGCTGTTGAGACGAGCCGATAGCCTTCAATTAGGCCTGGCCGCGCCGCGCCAGATTGCGCTGCTGAAGCTGCAGGACAGCGAACGCCTCTTCACAACAGAGCCGGCGTACGATGCCGAACGACGCCTGCAGGCGTCTCGACAACTGCTACAACGCAGGCTGGAGCAGATCCTCAACGAACTCGGCGATCCGCTGCCCCTGGTTTGCCAAGGCGAACACTGGATCGCCCTGCTGCCAAACCGGGCGCTCCATCAGCCCAGCAACCATCAGGTACTGGCGACAGCGCTGGATGAATTCAACTCCACGCTGGCGCCCTTGCGCCTGTTCGCCGGCATGAGCGCCAGCGGCCACGGCCCGGCGCAACTTGCCACCGGCCTGGGGGAAGCCCGCCAGGCACTGCTCGTCGCGCAATCGTTTCCCGAGCGCCTGGGCCTGTGCTGTTTCAGCGACCTCGGTGTGCTGGAGCTGCTCGGTGCCATTCGCGACCGTAGCTTGCTTGACCGTTTCGTCGACAAGGTGCTCGGGGCATTGATCGGCGACGACTCGCGGCACGAACCCGTGCTGATGCCAACGCTGGAAGCCTGGTTCTACGAGAACGGCAACCTGGCGCTCGCCGCCCAGCGGCTGTCCGTACACCGCAACACACTCAGCTATCGCATGCAGCGCATCGAAGCGCTGACCGGCTGTTCATTCAACGACCCGCACGACCGACTGAACGTGGCCGTCGCCCTGATGATCTGGCGACTGTCTTCGCCCCAACCAAACAGGAGTACCGCATGAACATCATCAACGCCCGTCTGCGTGGCAAGGAAGGGCTCTATCGCGTCGAGCTCGACGGCGAGCGCATCGCGGCGATCGCCCCTCAACCGAGCCCTGCCAATTCAGCCGGCGGCGACTTGGATGCTGGCGGCAATCTGGTCACCGCGCCTTTCATCGAGCCGCACATTCATCTCGACGCCACCCTTACCGCCGGCGAGCCGAACTGGAACATGAGCGGCACCCTGTTCGAGGGCATCGAGCGCTGGGCCGAGCGCAAGGCCACGGTCACCCATGAGGACACCAAGACGCGGGCCAAGAAAACCATCGACATGCTCGTCGAGCACGGCATCCAGCATGTGCGCACCCACGTCGATGTGACCGATCCGAGTCTCTCGGCGCTCAAAGCAATGGTCGAGGTGCGTGACGAAACCCGTCACCTGATCGACCTGCAGATCGTCGCTTTTCCCCAGGAGGGCATCGAATCCTTCGCTGGCGGTCGTGCACTGATGGAGGAAGCCATTGCCATCGGCGCCGACGTGGTCGGTGGGATTCCACATTTCGAAAACACCCGTGAGCAGGGTGTCAGCTCGATCAAATTTCTGATGGATCTCGCCGAGCGCAAGGACCTTCTGGCGGATGTGCATTGCGACGAGACGGACGACCCACAGTCGCGCTTTCTCGAAGTGCTTGCCGAAGAAGCCCGCATACGCGGGATGGGCGCGCGCGTGACCGCCAGCCATACCACGGCCATGGGTTCATACGACAACGCCTATTGCTCCAAGCTATTCCGGCTGCTGAAGCAGTCGGACATCAACTTCATTTCCTGCCCTACCGAAAGCATCCACCTGCAAGGGCGCTTCGACAGCTACCCCAAGCGACGTGGGCTGACGCGCGTGGCGGAGATCGACCGCGCCGGGATGAATATCTGCTTCGCCCAGGATTCGATCGTCGACCCCTGGTACCCATTGGGCAACGGCAACATCATGCGCATCCTCGAAGCCGGCTTACACATCTGCCATATGCTCGGCTATGAGGACCTGCAACGCGGCCTCGATCTGATTACCGACAACAGCGCTCGCACCCTGAATCTGGGCGAAGGCTACGGCATCGAAGCCGGCCGGCCGGCGAATCTGCTGATTCTTTCGGCACCGAACGACTACGAAATGATCCGCACGCAAGGCCACGCGCTGGCCTCGATCCGCAACGGAAAGTTGCTGATGCAGCGCACGCCGGCGCGCGTCGAGCGGTGTTGACGTCTCGCCAGAGGCTGCGCTGCCGGACGCTCTAGCGACGTGAGCTGAATCCTCAAGTTTCCCGGTGACGTTCGCAGGCACTGGGAAGCCACGTCACCGAGTGCCTGAGAGCGCTTTACGCTGCGATGCCTTTGGGCGAACAAGTTCGCCCCTACAAGTTGGGGCATTTGCATCGTTGGGGCAGCGCTTCACGCGACTCAGCCATTCAGATAAGCAGCGCCGTGCACGGGAAGCGTCGGCCCTGATTCATCCGTTCTGCTCAGCGCCGCTCCTCTCGAATGAAGGGAATGCCGAGCGCCCCTGGCTGATTGCCGGCAACGTTCTTGCCGCTGGCGACCCAGATCATCACGGCAAGCGTCACCGCGTAGGGGGTCATCAGCACGAAGTACTGCGGAAGGCGCACGCCAGCGGCGGCCAGTTGCGGGATCAGCGCTTCGATGCAGCCGAACAGCAGCGCACCGGCCAATGCCTTCCACGGCGACCAACGCGCGAAGATCACCAGCGCCACGGCGATCCAGCCGCGCCCGCCAGTCATGTCGGCGATCCACAGCTTGGTGCTGAGCACCGAGATATAGCCGCCCGCCAAGCCGATCAGCGCCGAGCCGGCGAGAATCGCCGCCAGCCGATAGCCGAGCACCGAAATCCCTGCCGCATCCGCGGCCTGCGGGTTTTCGCCAACGGCGCGCATCCGCAGGCCCGTGGTGGTCCGCGTGAGAAAGGCGACCACGGCGAGCACGATCAGCGGCGTCATGAATACCAGCGGGTTCTGCACGAAGATCTTGCCCAGCAGCGGCAGCTCCGACAGCGGCCAGAGCTCGATGGCGCCCAGCCCCTTCACCGGCTTGTTGGTCCAGTCCAGCAGCGTGCCGAGCAAGCCGGTCAGCCCCTGGCAGAAGAACACCAGCGCCAACCCTGCGATCACCTGATTGATGCGCAACACCAGCACCATCAGCGCGAACAGCAGCGACACCATCGCCGCCGCGCCCATGGCCAGCATCAGCGAGATCCCTGGCATGCCATAGGCCAGCTGCGCACCGATCCCGGCCAGCGCGCCGACCAGCATCAGCCCTTCTGCGCCCAAAGCCAGCACCCCGGCACGTTCGGTGAGGATCAGCCCCAGCGCCGCCAGGGCGAAAGGCACGGCGAAGTCCGGCGTATTGCCGAGCCAGTTGGCGATCATGTCCATCAGCTTTCGCCTCCCTGAATGCGGCGGATACGGTGGCGGATAAAGAAATCCGACGAGGCGACGCAGATCACCAGAATTGCCTGGATCAACTGCACCATGGAAAAGGGGATCTGGTAGAAGACCTGCAGGCTGCGCCCGGCAACGAAGAGCATCGCCATCAGGAGCGCCACCACCAGCGCCGCCACCGGGTTGTTGCGCGCAAGAAAAGCGATAAGGATCCCGGAAAAGCCGTAGCCCTGATAGAACGACTGAGTCAACCGGCCCTCCTGCCCCGCCGTGACCAGAAAGCCGGCAATCCCGGCCATGGCGCCGGAAATCAGCACCGTGCCGATGATCATCTTCTCCACCGGCACGCCCACCGCGCCGGCCACCCGCGGGTTGGCGTCGACGAAGCGCAGGTACAGCCCGGCGCGGGAAATACTGAGAAACCACAGCGCCAGCAGCGCGACAACCACCGCCAGCGGCACCGCCGCGCTGATGCCATCGAACAGTTCGGGCAGGCGCTCGAATGGCTGGAATTGCGTCGAATAGGGAAACGAACTCTTCGGGTCCTTCCAGCTGCCGTAGAGCAGGTGCAGGAGGAAGTTGAGGGCCAGGTAATTGAGCATCAGCGTCGAGATGATCTCGTTGACCTTCAGCCGCAGCTTGAGCAGCACCGGCGCCAGCGCCCAGAGCAAACCGCAGAAAATTGCCGCTGCCAGCATCAACGGCAGACGCAGCACGGGCGGGCCGACCTCGAACAACGAGATCGCCGTGGCGCCGATGGCGCCCCAGATCATCTGGCCTTCGAGGCCGAGGTTCCAGAATTTGGCGCGAAACGCCATGCAGCCGGCCAGGCCGACCAGGATCATCGGCGAGGCCTGGAATAGCACGGCGGTGAGACTCTGCGCATCGAACACCGTCATGATGACGAATTCGTTGAGCAGCTCGCCGGCCGGTACCCCGGCGGCGATCAGAATCGCGGCGGAGATGCCCAGCCCCAGCAACAAGGCGAGGCCGATGATCACCGCCTGCCAGTGCCAAGCCAGTTGCTGGCGGACCTCCAAGGCGTAACGCCGCGACAGTAGCGGCTGTTTCGGGCGCTTAGCCACCGGCGCAGTCTGCTCCAGCATCACGGGGCGTACCTGTTCATTCATGGCTCACCTCTTCTCGATTGAGCTCTCCGTGACTGAGCTCGCCATGGCTCACCATGGCCTTGCCGATGGCCTGGCGGTCCGCGGGACGGTCGAACTCGGCGACGATGCGCCCGGCGTTCATCACGCCGATGCGGTCGGCCAGAGCCAGCACTTCATCGAGGTCTTCACTGATCACAAGCACGGCCGCGCCGGTATCGCGCGCGGCGCGCAGGCGGGCATGCACGGCGGCAGTGGCGCGCACGTCGAGCCCACGGCTGGGGCTGTGCACCAGCACAAGCCGCGGGTCGCGGGAGAATTCGCGGGCGATCACCAGCTTCTGTGCATTGCCGCCGGAGAGCAGCGCGGCCTTCTGTTTCAGCGAGCGCACACCCTGCACGTCGAAGCCAGACACCGCCTCGGCGGCCTCGGCCTCCAGGCGCTTGCGCCGCAGCTTGAAGAACGAGCCGTAGCGCCCGCTGTGGATCTGCCCAACGCCGAAGTTCTCGGCCACCGAAAGCTCACCCGCCAACGCCGTGCCGTAGCGGTCGGCCGGGATCGCAGCGATGCGCAGCTCGCGTCGCTGCTCTGGACTGGCACCGTGAAGATCGCCGAAGCCTGCCAGTTCCAGCGTGCCTTCACAGGGTTCGGGCAGGCCCATCAGGACATTGGCCAGTTCGCTCTGGCCATTGCCGCCGACACCCGCGATGCCGTAGATCTCGCCGGCGCGCAGATTCAGCGTCACACCATTGAGCGCGCCGTGCCCGCCCACGCCTGACGAACGCAAATCACGCACCTGCAGCCGCACCTCGCCCGGTATCGCCGGCTGGTATTCACTGGCCGGCGCCGACTCGCCCACGGTCAGGCGTACCAACTCGGGCACCGAAACCGATTGCGGATCGAGGGTCTGGATCGTACGCCCGCCACGCATCACGGTGACGCGGTCGGCGAAGCGCTTTACATCGCTCATCTTGTGGGTCACCAGAATCACCGCAGCGCCCTGGCGGGCAAAGGCGCGCACCGTTTCCAGCAGGCGCTCGGCTTCCTGATCGGTGAGCACCGCCGTCGGCTCGTCGAGGATCAGGATCCGCGCGCCCGCCAGCAGTACCTTGAGAATTTCCACCCGCTGCTGCTCGGCCACGGAAAGCGACTCGGTGACTTTGCGCGGGTCGATGACAAAGCCCAGCTCGGCCGCCTTCTCGCTGATCTGCTGCTCCAACGCCGCCAGGCGCTGGCGATGGCTGCCCGAAAAGGCATGATTGCCGGGCCCTTCGGGCAACGCCAGCTGGATGTTCTCGGCAACGGTGAACGGCTTCACCAGCTTGAAGTGCTGGTGAACCATGCCGATGTGGTAGCGGCTCGCATCCCGCGGACCGCTGAGCCGTACCGCATTGTCATTGATCAGCAGCGATCCGCTTTCCGGTGCGTAGAGGCCGGCGGCGATGTTCATCAGCGACGACTTGCCTGCGCCGTTCTCACCGAGCAGCGCATGCACCTCGCCCCACTTGGCGGTGAAGTTCGCCTGGGTCAGGGCCATGAAGCCGTCGAACGACTTGCTGACCCCGGAAAGCTGAATCGCGTTGAGGTTGCTCATTGCTGGGTGATCACTCCCTTGACGAACCAGTCCATCTGCCACAACTCAGGGTCCGGCATGACCTCACCCGCGGCGATGCGCTCGGTGCCGTCACGGTCGACCATGGGGCCGGCGTAGATCTTCTTCTCGCCTTTGAGCAGCTCCTCGCGGGCGGCCATGATCTTGGCCTTGTCCGCTTCGGAAACGGCCGGGCCGCAGCAGGCCGCATCGGTACCGCCTTCGGCCATGGACAGCAGCGCGCCGTTCTCCGGCGGCGTCCAGTTGCCGGCGCTGATCTTCTTCAGCTCCGGAGCGAGGAATTTGTCCCAGACCCAGACCGATGAGCAGACGGTAGCGTCAGGGGCGAACTCACTCATGTTGCGGTGGTGGCCGGTGCCGTACACGCCGCGCTCTTGGGCGACGATCTGCGGCGTCGGGCTGTCGACGTGCTGGCCGAGTACATCGGCGCCAGCATCGATCAGCGCCATGGCAGCGGCGCGCTCCTTGACCGGATCGTTCCAGGCGCCGGTGTAGACCACGGTGACGGTGGCATCCGGGTTGATCTGCTGAGCACCGAGGGCAAAGGCGTTGACGGTCCAATTGACCTGGCCGAAGGGGTTGGCGGCGACGAAGCCGAGCTTGCCGGTCTTGGATGCCGCGCCAGCGGCCATGCCGCACAGGTACTGGCTTTCGTAGGTACGGCCGTAGAAGGACTCGAGATTGGCGCTGTTGGTTGTGCCTGAGCCGTTGAGGAAGGCTACATCCGGGTACTTGTCGGCCAGCTCCTTGAAGGTGTCCGAGTAACCGAAGGCGGTGCCGATGATCACGTTGGCGCCACGCTGGATCAGCCGATCCACCGCCGGGCGGATGGACGAGGCATTCTCTGGCACGCTTTCGACGTACTGGATCTTGGTATCCAGCTCGGTTTCGAGCTTCTGCCGCGCCTCATCAAAGGCCTGGGTCCAGCCGCCGTCATTGCGCGGGCTGATGTAGAGCATGGCGATCTTTGCCGGCTTATCGAGGGTAAGGCCTTCTTGCGCCGAAGCGACGCCCGCCGTGGCTGTCAGGCCTAAAGCCACTGCCGCACACAAGGTCCGTTTCATGAACTTATTCAGCATTTTTGATTTCCTGATGGTGGGATCGTCAAAGCATGTGGTTGATGCGAAACACGTTCTTTTCCGGATCCAGCAGCACGGCCTGATACCAGTGGTAATAGGTCTCGTAGGGCGCCTTGATCAGCGTCGCGCCCATCTCGCGGGCGATGGGCACCAGCCGATCAACCTCCTCTTTCGAATCGACATCGATGTTGAGCAGAAACTTGCAGCCGCGGGTCTCGGCGTATTCCTCAAGATGCAGCAGCTCGTAGGCCTCCAGCGCGTTGAAGCCAATACAGGATTTACCGGTATCCAGCCCGCGAAAGATCGGCGAGGCGATCTCCGGAATGTTCCGGAAGCCGAACAGCTCGCGGTAGAAGCCGCTCAGCGCTTCGATGTCGCGGGCGAAGACGTTGACGTAGGAGAGCGTGTTCATGCGACCTCCAGGCCTTTGCCGAAAGTGGTCTGCTTGACGAACTTGGAGAGCAGGTTGTCGCCGGAGGTGACCGGTGCGTGGCGCGGCGGATCGGATTCGCTGCAGCATCCTGGCAGGCACTCGATCAGCGCGTCGTAGTTGGGCTGATGGAAGAACACCAGCGACTGGCGCCCATTGTCGGCGGGACTGTCCTGAGGCGGGTTGACCACCCGATGCAGCGTGGAAATCCATTGATCGTTGGTCCACTGCATCATCAGGTCGCCGATGTTCACGGCGAACCCGTTCTCGACATAGGGCACGTCCACCCAATCGCCTTGCCGATTGCGTGCCTGCAGGCCGCCCAGGGCGTTGTCCGGCTTTACGATGGTCAGGCTGCCATAGTCGGTGTGGGCACCGGCACGCATCTGGCCAGGCTCCACCTCACCCTTCACGTCCGGGTAGCTGAGGCTGCGGAACATGCTGATGTGCTTGTCGATCTTGTCGTCGAAGAAGGTTTCCGGCAGCTCCAGCGCCAGGGCGAAGATCCGCATGAGCGACTGCGACAACTCGCTCATAGCCGCGAAGTAGTCGCGGTAGGCCTGCTCGAAACCTTCGACCCCGGTCGGCCAGACATTCGGCGCGAAATGCGGGCCGGCGGCCGCGCAGCAGTAGTAGTCCTCACCCGGCACATCGCTGGGGCCGATGGAGAAGGATTCCTTCAGATCGCCCGGCGCCGCCTCTTCAAGCGAATAAGACAGGCTCTCTTCGGCTACCGCGCTGTAGCCGCGCACCATTTCCGGGCTGGGTCGGTCGACCTTGCGTTTTTGCGGGAGCGGCAAGGCGAAGAATTCGCGCGTCAGCCGGGACACGCGCTGGATCAATTCAGTGGGAATCTGGTGGTTGGTGATCACCAGAAAACCGATATCGCGACAGGCCTGGTCGACGGCCTTGGCCACCTGGGCCTTGCCCTGCTCCGTGCCGGCGAAATACGGCGCCAGGTCGATGATGGGTACGTATTGCAGAGTCATGGTGGAGCCCTCCTTTGACGCAAGGCTGAAACCCGAGCGCGTCGCCAATGGCGCAAGCGCTTCTGATGAAGGCCGCAGCGGGCCAGTCGTCCCGACTGCATGCGGGCCGACAGCCGAGGAGAGAGCAGAAAGCGTGCCAGTAAGCACATTCGCTTATTAATCAGCTGCTTAGCTTTTTGAAGCATCGGAATCGGATCGGATGGTCCACTTCGGAGCACTTGGTTTGTGCGCCACGCATGGAGAGCGGCACAGGTTGGGGCGCGCCAACGATGCTCCCCTACCCGTGGGCCCCCGGCCAGCCCAACAAGCGCAGCGCACTTATGAGGTAGCGCCCTGACGAATGCCCGCGAGCCTGCCGATTACGTCTTCTGTCGTGGCGACTTCACCGAACTCATAGGCAAACGTAGTGAGTGCAACGCGTTGTACGTCCGTTGCGCTGACGGCGCCCCAGCCGAGGTCGGGATAATCCATCGCGGCGTTGGCGTCGCTCAGGGCGATGACCTTGTATTCGCGGTGCACGGCGTCGCGGATGGTGGTGTCGCAGCAGACATTGGTCACGGTGCCACAGACGACCAGGGTGTCGATGTCCCGCGCGCGCAGCACCGTGTCGAGGTCGGTGTTGTGGAAGCCGCTATAGAAAAGCTTGTCGACAATGACGTCTTCCGCGTCGGGTTCAAGCGCATCGATGATCTCGACGCCCGGATCATCGCGCGCGAGGATCTGATCGACGTTGGGGTACAGATCGCGCATCCGGCCCGTATCGCTGCCGTCGCCTCGCACCACATGGCGCAGGTAAATGACCGGCACCGCCGCGGCACGGGCGCACTCCAGCAGTGCAGCAATCGGTTGGATGATGCCGGTAGTGGCCGGCACATAAAGCGCGCCATTCGGTTCGCAAAATACCTTTTGCATGTCGACGACGATTACAGCGGTACGGCCGGGATTCAGCGGCCAGGAGATCAGCGGCTTGCTCATGGTTCGGGCTCCTTGGACGAAGCCCGATGCGCCTCAGCGCGGTCGAACTCCGTTGAGTATCAATGATTGCAGGCTCTGCAGCGCGTCTTCGAAAAACGTCGGGTCATCCAGCGTACGGCCGGCGACTGCTTCGATCTGCACACGAAAGTCCGCGTAGTGCTGGGTGGTAGCCCAGAGCGAAAAGATCAGGTGATGGGGTTCGACCGGTGCCAGCTTGCCGGCGTCGATCCAAGCCTGGATCACCGCAACCTTGTTCTCCACAAGGTCACGCAAAGGCTGTTCCAACTCGCCCAGCAGCAACGGCGCCCCTTGCATGATTTCCATGCAGAACAGGCGCGATTCGGCGGGATGGTCGCGGGAGAGCTCGAGTTTGACGCGCAGATAATCGTTGATCGCGTCGATCGGATCCTGCTCGACGGAAAACGCTTGCAACGGCCGTAGCCAGACGTCGAGCAACTGGCGCAGAACGTTGACGTAGAGCTCTTCCTTGCTGCCGAAGTAGTACAGCAGGTTGGTCTTGGAGACATCGGCCTGCGTCGCGACCTGATCGAGGCTGGTGCCGTGTAGACCGAAGCGGGAGAACAGCTCCAGTGCGGCTTGCAGAATCGCGGCGCGTTTGCTCTCGATCAGGCGTGTGCGGCGGCTGAGTGCGCTGGCGCTGGGCTCGCGTACGGCGCCCTTCGCCTTGACGGTCTTGCTGGCGGTCAGGCGCCGGCGCGGGGGTGTTGGGGTCTGGTCTGTCACGGCGTTACCGGTCGGGGTCAAACGGGAAGCTACTGTAGCGCGGGGCGAGGGCACCACGCACGAACGACGTCGGCCGACCGCCCCTCTGCGCATTTTTCGCACATCGGGCATGCAGCGCGCACAAACCAGGTGCTCCGTTTCAGACCAAATGGTCCACTCGTTTTTCTGATAACAGCCCAAGCGATTGAAAACAAAGTGAAACTGTTTTTGGCCTGCATCCTGCTAAAGCATCTTCGACCCTGCCCGCCACGTTCGGGTAGCGCTTTCAGCCACGGTTTACAGAGGTGCTCCCATGGATGTTGGTGTTTTCATTCCGATCGGCAACAACGGCTGGCTCATTTCCGAGAACGCGCCGCAGTACATGCCCTCGTTCGAACTGAACAAGGCCATCGTGCAAAAGGCCGAGGGCTATGGCTTCGACTTCGCGCTGTCGATGATCAAGCTACGCGGCTTCGGCGGTAAGACCGAATTCTGGGAGCACAACCTGGAATCCTTCACGCTGATGGCCGGCCTCGCCGCGGTGACCAGCAAGATCCAGCTGTTCGCCACCGCCGCCACCCTGACCCTGCCGCCGGCCATCGTCGCGCGCATGGCCTCGACCATCGATTCGATCTCCGGCGGCCGCTTCGGCGTGAATCTGGTGACTGGCTGGCAAAAGCCCGAGTACAGCCAGATGGGCATGTGGCCGGGCGATGAGTTCTTTGGCACCCGCTATCAGTATCTCGGCGAATACGCACAGGTGCTGCGCGACCTCTGGGAAACCGGACGCAGCGACTTCAAGGGCGAGCACTTCCAGATGGAAGACTGCCGCGTCAGCCCCAAGCCCCAGGCGGACATGAAGATCATCTGCGCCGG
The DNA here is from genome assembly GCF_000590475.1 of Stutzerimonas stutzeri. Classification (NCBI taxonomy): domain Bacteria; kingdom Pseudomonadati; phylum Pseudomonadota; class Gammaproteobacteria; order Pseudomonadales; family Pseudomonadaceae; genus Stutzerimonas; species Stutzerimonas stutzeri. The sequence goes on from NZ_CP007441.1 coordinate 4,626,753, forward strand.
CTCCAGCGATGCCGGCATGGCCTTCTCGGCGCAGTACGCCGATTACAACTTCTGCTTCGGCAAGGGCGTGAACACCCCGACTGCCTTCGCGCCGGCCACCGATCGGTTGCTCAAGGCCACCGAGAAGACCGGCCGCAGCGTGACCTCCTGCGTGCTGTTCATGGTCATCACCGACGAGACCGACGAAGCCGCTCGCGCCAAGTGGGAACACTACAAGGCGGGCGCGGATCAGGAAGCCATTGCCTGGCTCGGTGAACAAGGCGCGGCGGACAAGACCTCCGGCGGCGACACCAACGTGCGTCAGATGGCCGACCCGACCTCGGCGGTGAATATCAACATGGGCACGCTGGTTGGCTCCTACGCCGATGTCGCGAAGATGCTCGACGAAATCGCCACAGTGCCTGGCATGCAGGGCGTGATGCTGACCTTCGATGACTTCCTCGAGGGCATCGAGGCTTTCGGCCAGAAGATCCAGCCGCTGATGCAGAGCCGCCGCCATATCGAGCCGCTGAAGGAGAGCGCCTGATGAATGCCATTGGATCGTTTTCCGGCTATGGCCTGGAGGCGCCGGACGAGGCGCTGAAATTGCCGGCGCGCCCCGAGCCGCTGGTAATGAAAGCGAGCGAAACCGCGCTGATCGTGGTGGATATGCAGAACGCCTATTCCACCAAGGGCGGCTACCTGGATCTGGCGGGCTTCGATGTGTCGAGCACCGGGCCGGTGATCGAGAAGATCCGCCAGGCGCTGGCCACCGCACGTGCTGCCGGCATTCAGGTGATCTTTCTGCAGAACGGCTGGGACAACGGGTACGTCGAGGCCGGCGGCCCGGGTTCGCCCAACTGGCACAAGTCCAACGCGCTGAAAACCATGCGCAAGCGCCCGGAGCTGGCCGGCACGCTGTTGGCCAAGGGCGGCTGGGACTACCAGTTGGTAGATGAACTCACGCCGCAGTCCGGCGACATCGTGGTGCCCAAGCCGCGCTACAGCGGCTTCTTCAACTCGCACCTGGACAGCACCCTGCGCGCCCGCGGCATCCGCAATCTGGTCTTCACCGGCATCGCCACCAATGTGTGCGTGGAATCGACCCTGCGTGACGGCTTCCACCTGGAGTATTTCGGCGTGGTGCTGGCCGACGCGACGCATCAGGCCGGGCCTGAATTCGCCCAGCAGGCCGCGCTGTACAACATCGAGACGTTCTTTGGCTGGGTCTCGAACGTAGAAGATTTCTGCAGCACCTTTGCTTCCGCCAAGGCCACTGCCGACGCGCTCTAGATCCGAACAACGCGCCGCCCCGCAGCGGCCGCATTCAATCGCCTTGCAAGAGATCACCGACATGCCCAAGCAATCCATCATCCCCGCCGGCTCCGGCAAACCACTCGCCCCTTACGTCCCCGGCTCCATGGCCGACGGCGTGGTCTACGTCTCGGGTACCTTGCCCTTCGACAAGGACAACAATGTCGTCCATGTCGGCGATGCCGCCGCACAGACCCGCCACGTGCTGGAAATCATCAAAGGCGTCGTCGAAGCCGCTGGCGGCAGCATGGACGACGTCACTTTCAACATGATCATGCTCACCGACTGGGCCAACTACGCAAAGGTCAACGAGGTGTACGCCGAGTATTTCCCCGGCGAGAAGCCCGCGCGCTACTGCATCCAGTGCGGTTTGGTAAAGCCCGATGCATTGATCGAGATCGCCAGCATCGCGCACGTCGGCAAGTGATATGCGCCCCGTAGGAGCGAGCTTGCTCGCGAACGCTTTCCAATGCTTTCCAATGCTTTCCAATGAGCGGCTTCGCAAGCAAGCCCGCTCCTACGCAAGTGCCAACACCTCGCGGAGGTACAAACATGCACTACGAAATCCACGGCCGCCTGGACGCCGACGCACCGACGCTGGTGCTCAGCTCCGGGCTCGGCGGCGCGGGTGCCTTCTGGACACCGCAATTGCCGCTCCTGTCGCAGGACTACCGCGTACTGGTCTATGACCAGCTGGGCACCAACAAGAGTCAGGCCTCGCTCCCGGAGGGTTACTCGATCGAATCCATGGCGCTCGAATTGCTGGATCTGCTCGACAGCCTGGACATCCGCCAGTGCCATTTCATCGGCCATGCGCTTGGCGGGCTGGTCGGGCTGCAAATGGCCCTGTTGCGCCCGCAACTGCTGCAGAGCCAGGTGCTGATCAATGCCTGGAGCAGCCCGAACCCGCACAGCGCCCGCTGCTTCGCAGTCCGGACGACCCTGCTGCGCGACAGCGGTCCGGCCGCCTATGTACAGGCGCAGTCCCTGTTTCTCTATCCCCCGGACTGGATCGCCGCCAACAGTGCGCGACTGGCCAAGGACGACGAGCATGCTCTGGCGCATTTCCCAGCCCCGATTACCTTGCTGCGCCGGATCGAAGCGCTGCTGGATTTCGATATCGAGGCCGAACTGGCAAGCATCCAGACGCCGACATTGCTGATCGCCAACCGCGACGACATGCTGGTCCCCTGGAACCGCTCGCAGCACATGGCAAACGTACTGCCCAATGCGCGCCTGGAACTGCTGGAATATGGCGGCCACGCCTCCAGCGTCAGCGACAGCGAACTTTTCAACCGAGTCCTGCTGGACTATCTGGCCGAGCGATGCGGTCAGGTCGCGGCAGCCTGAGGGATCCCGAACATGTCTACACCCATCAATTCTCACGCCCTCGCCACGCTGTTCGGCGAAGGCCGTACGCATAGCGCCTGGCTGGACAAACCGGTGCCGGACGCCCTGCTCGAACAACTCTATGCGCAGGTCAGCCTCGGCCCGACCGCCGTCAACAGCTGCCCGGGCCGCTTTGTCTTCTTGCGCACGCCCGAGGGCAAGGAAAAGCTCGCGCCCTGCTTGTCCAAAGGCAACCTGGAAAAGACCATGAGCGCGCCGGTTACGGTGATCGTCGCCTATGACGAAGGCTTTCCGGAAACCCTGCCGGAGTTGTTTCCCTTTGCCGACGCGCGTAGCTGGTACGCCGGCCAGCCGGCGCTAATTACCGAGAACGCCCTGCGCAACAGCTCGCTGCAGGCGGGCTACTTGATCCTCGCCGCCCGCGCGTTGGGGCTGGATACCGGGCCGATGTCAGGCTTCGATGCCAAGGCGCTGGACGAGGCCTTTTTCGCCGGTACGACCTGGAAATCCAACCTCCTGATCAACCTCGGCTACGGCGACGCCAGCAAACTGCGCGACCGCCTGCCACGCCTGCCCTTCGACCGGGCCTGCGTCCTCGCCTGATGGAGAACCGACCATGCAACTGGCTCAACTGGACTTCGCACCCGATATGACCCCGCCGGTGCTCAAGCAGGATTACCGCGACGCCATGGCGCGCCTGGCCGCCGCGGTCAACGTGATCACCACAGACGGCCCCAGCGGCCGCGCCGGCTTCACCGCGACCGCGGTATGCAGCGTGACCGATGACCCGCCGACTCTGCTGGTCTGCCTCAACCGCAGCGCCTCAGCCCACCCGGCCGTTATCGGCAACGGCATTCTGTGCATCAACACGCTGGCGAGCGATCAGGAGGCGCTGTCGAACCTTTTTGGCGGCAAGACGCCCATGGTGGAACGCTTCGCTGCGGCCAACTGGTCGACCTGGGCCACCGGAGCGCCGGTGCTCGACGATGCCGTGGCTTCCTTCGACTGTCGTATCAGCCAGATCAGCAGTGTCGGTACCCACGACATCCTCTACTGCGAGGTGTTTGCGCTGCGACGCCGTGACAGTGCCGACGGGCTGGTGTACTTCGATCGTCACTACCATGGGGTGAGCGCCGCGCTGTAAACCCTTGCCGGCATCTTGGCGATGGAGACGAGATTGCCAGCGCAGCTGGTTTATGACGCACTTGGCATCCGTCTTCAGGCTGAACGTGTGCTCGGTGGCTGACTTTCGCAGGGGGATCGCCGCGCCGCCTGCCATGCCTTGACGAGGCTGCGGAAAGTTGTGCTAGATGCCGCATGCTACGAGATCCCTATGACGAGGCGCGCAAAATGATCGACTTCACTAACAAGGGCTTCTTCAAGCTCAAGCAGAACGACGAATACGCCGAACGGGTGAAATCGCTTCTGCTGGACGGCGAAGAGGTGATCGATGCCTACAAGTCCATGCGCGACGGCGTCGTGTTCACCACCAAGCGCATCATTGCGGTGAACGTGCAGGGCCTTACCGGCAGCAAGAAGGATTTCACCTCGCTGCCTTACAAGAACATCGTCGCCTACTCGGTGGAAACGTCCGGGACCTTCGATCTGGACTCCGAGCTGGAAATCTACTTTTCCTCCCTGGGTCAGGTGAAGTTCGAGTTCACCGGCAAGACATCGCTCGTCGAGATATCCAAGCACATTTCCAAGCACCTTCTCTGAACCGGCCGAGCGCGGATATCGCTCCGCAATGCTTCAATCGGTGAACTGCGGATTCCACACCACTTCCCAAAGATGGCCGTCCGGGTCTTTGAAGTAGCCGGAATAGCCGCCCCAGAAAGTCGCATGCGCCGGTTTGACGATCATGGCGCCCGCCGCACCGGCCGTTGCCATGACGGCGTCGACTTCGGCCTTCGATGACACGTTGTGTCCCAGGGTCATTTCGGTGGAACTGGCCGGGCCGAGGGCCAGCCCAGTGTCATGGGCGATGCTGCTGCGCGGCCAAAGCGCCAGACGCAGGCCAGGCTGCAGTTGAATGAACGCAACAGCGCCGTGCTCGAATTCCTGCCCGATGATGCCTTCACTGGCGAAACCCAAGCCGTCTCGATAAAAGCGCAATGAGGTGTCGAGATCCTCGACGCCTAGGGTGAGGACTGTGATTCTTGGCTGCATGTCAGGCTCCGCTGTGCGTTTGGAATTGCAGCCAGAGTAGGACAGAACCGGTGAATGGGCCGCTCGCTCTCCGTCAGCAGCGGACAGGCCGAGCATGATCGCTGCTCAGCGAATCGCCTGGCGTCCTACAGCCAATAAGGACTTTCCGATTCAGCCTGCTCGCTCAACCGCCTCGGCGCCAGCATGGGCCACCTGCGCGGCTTCGCTGCGGTGAACACCGTGAGCGGCAACCGCGCCGATGCAGCGGTCTTCCACGTAGAGCGCGATTGCGTCCGCACCGTAGCGAAGGTGCCGCGTGCCAGACATCAGCGATGCCTCGTCGACCAAACCACATTGCTCGGCGGCGGTGGCCTGTTGAGCCTTTCTGATCGCGCACCGGCCGCTGTCGGGCGGACTGCCGTCGAGTTTCAGCAGGCCAAGCGGCTCGCCCGTGGTATCGACCACTGCGATGGATACCGCCCAGCCATTGCGTTCGGCTTCGGCGCGCGCCGCGCGCAATACTGCTTCGGTGCGTTGTACGCCGAGCTGAAACCGATCCTCCAGCGGCGCAGGCCCGGTATAAATGGCAGCTTCTACGTCCCATAGTCCTGACAGCAGTCCGCGTCCCATAAAACCTCCGCTACCGGGTTTGCGCTCTATTTGTTGTTATTGATCAGGCAATCCCGGGTGACCTCCTCGATACGAGTCAAGCCCAGCAGCGCCATGTCACGCTGCAGCTCGCCCGCCATGAGGTCGATTGCGTGCGTCACGCCTGCCTCGCCCGCATAGGCCGCCGCGTAGTTGAACGGCCTGCCGATGAAGACCATCCGCGCGCCCAGCGCCAATGCCTTCAGCACATCGGTGCCGCGCCGAAAGCCGCTGTCGACCATCACCGGCAATTCGCTGACCGCCTCAACAACGCCGGGCAACGCCTCGAGCGCTGAAAGCGTGCCGTCAAGTTGGCGTCCGCCGTGATTGGACACGATGAGCGCATCCGCACCCACGTCGCGGGCCTTGCGGGCGTCGTCCGGGTGGAGGATGCCCTTGACCACCAGCTTGCCCGGCCACAGCCGCCGGACCAGCTCGAGATAGCGCCAATTGAGGTGGCTGCGACCGGAGAAATCCCGCTTCACGTTGCCGGAGATGATCGCGATGCCACGGGTGGCGTAGTTATTCTCGAAGTGCGGCATGCCGTGATTGAGCAGCGTGCGCATGAAGGTACCGAACAGCCAGCGCGGCCGTATCAGCCCGTCGTAGGCCAAACGCAAACTGGGCCGCAGCGGCGAACTGAAGCCTGAACGTGTGTTGTTGTCACTGTTGGGTGGTACCGGGTAATCGACGGTGATCACCAACTTGTCGAATCCGGCGTTGCGTACGCGCTCGATCAGCGCCTCGATGCCGGCTTCATCGCCAGGCAGGTAAGCCTGAAACCAGTCGGTCTTGCCATTGTTGAGCACATCTTCCATGCGGATCAGCGAACTGCCGCTGAGGATCATCGGGATGCCGGCCCTGGCCGCCGCCTGCGCCTGCACCAGATCGCCGCGGTAGGCCGAGAGCGCGCTGATGCCCATCGGGGCGATGCCGATCGGCAAGGCGTAGCGCTGACCCAGCAGTTCGGTTTCGAGTGAAATGTTGGACACATCCACCATGGCCCGCGGCATAAACGAATACGCGTCGAACGCGCTGCGATTGGCCCGGGCGGTGTGCCCGTCCTCGGCGACATTAGCGATATAGCCATAGATCGGCCGTGGCAGATGGCGCTTCGCAGCGCGATCGAGATCGTGCAGGTTCAAAATCGACTTCAAACGTCGCGGGGGCTTACTGGGCATCGACAGAGCGTTCCTGCTGTAGTGCTGAAAACCCGCTCGGGCGGGCCTCGGGATTGACCAGATCACGCGGGCGGTGGCCGCTTAGAGCCTGACAGATATTCTCCACCGCGCAGTTGGCCATCGCTTCACGGGTTTCGTGGGTAGCCGAGCCGATGTGCGGCAGGGTCACGACGTTATCCATGCGCAGCAATGGCGAGTCGGCTGCTACGGGTTCGCGCTCGAAGACATCGAGGCCCGCCCCGGCAATCAGCCCCTCTTCCAGCGCGCGAATCAGCCCGGCTTCGTCGACCACCCGGCCGCGCGCGATGTTGATCAGGAATGCCGAGCGTTTCATCAATCGGCATTGTTCATAACCGAGCAGGTGCTCGGTCTGTTCGGTCAGCGGTACGGTCAGGCAGATGAAGTCCGATTCGGCCAGCAGTTGCTCGAAGCTGCGCCGCTCCAGCCCCCACTCGGCTTCCAGCTCGGGCTTGGGCGACGCATTGCTGTACAGCACGCGCATGTCGAAGCCGAGTGCGCGGCGGGCGATAGCTCGGCCGATGCGCCCGAGCCCAACAAGGCCGAGGGTCTTGCCGTGCACGTTGCTGCCGAAATGCGGCTCGCCGACATGCTGGGTCCAACGCCCTTCGCGCACCATGTTCGCCAGCTCGACCAGGCGCCGGGCGCTGGCCATGATGAGCATGAAGCCGGTGTCGGCGGTGGTTTCGGTGAGTACGTCCGGGGTGTTGGTCAGCAGAATCCCGCGACGGCTCAGCTCGGCCACAGGCAGGTTGTCGTAGCCCACCGAGATGGTGGCGATGGCCTCCAGCAGCGGTGCCTCGTCGAGCAGCGCCGGGGTGACCAGCAATTTACCGCCGATGAGCCCGTGAGCCTGGCGCAGTGCGCTGGCGACTGCCTCGGGCTGCTGCTCGGGCTCTTCGAAATAGTCGACCTCGAAGGCCTCGCGCAGGCGCTGCAGGTGCGAGGCCTTCAGGCGACGCAGGGCAACGATTCGTTTCTTGTGCATCGATAACTCCCTGCTCAGCTTTATTTGAGGCCGGGCATGTCGAATCCGGCGTCGTCGAGCAGCGCGAACAGCTCACCGCGCTGCTGCTCATTAAGTTCGACCAGTGGCGGCCGCAGCTGCGCCCATTGCTCGTCGCCGCTGAACCGGGCGGTAGCCGCTTTGAGCGCCGAAATCACCGGGAAGCGCTCGAAAATCTTGCGGGTTCGCACCAGGGCGGCCTGTTGCTCATCGGCATCGCTGGCTTGCCAGTCTTTCGCGAGCCGTGCAATGGGCCCGGGATTGACGTTGGCCGTGGCACTGATGCAGCCAGCACCCCCGGCACGCAGGGTCTGTAGCAGAAAGGCTTCACTGCCGGCATAGACCTCGAAGCCGTCCTGACCGAACTGCTCGATCACCGCCTGAGTGTTGGTCCAATCCCCGGAGCTGTCCTTCAGACCTGCAATATTGTTCGGGTACGCCCTGAGCAGCCGTTCGATCAATGCCAATGACAACGGCACCTGGGAGACCGGCGGGATGTGATAAAGGTAGATGCGCAAACGCTCATCGCCAACCCGCTCGATCACCTCGCTGTAATAACGGAACAGCCCCTCGTCGGACACGCCCTTGTAGAAGAACGGCGGGAGCATCAGCACCCCTTTCACACCCATGGCTGTCGCGTGACGGGTCTGCGCGACCGTGTCCGGCAGTGCGCAACTACCGGTCCCTGGCATCAGCCGGGCGGCAGGCACGCCTGCATCGATGAGCGCATCGAGCAGACGGATCTTTTCGCCAGCGACCAATGAATTGGCTTCTGAGTTGGTGCCAAACACGGCCAGCCCTACGTCCTGGTCCAGCAGCCAGCGGCAATGCGCTACGAAACGCTTGGTATCCGGTGAGAGATCCGCGCCAAACGGCGTGATTACCGGCGACAATACGTGCCCCCTGTCTTGACCCATGCTGCTCTCCTCTTTTTTTACTTATCAGGCAGCCCTGGGGCCGCCTCCCATGAATTCAGGCCAGCCGGCTACGACGGCGCAGCGGTGCGAGCAGCCAGCGGAATACCGGCGTCGCCTGCAAGATCGACAGCAGCGCGATGGACAGCAGCACCACGGCGATCGGGCTGGTCAGGAAGATCCGGTAGTCGTCGTTGCCGATCAGCATCGACTGGTGGAAAGCGTTCTCCATCACAGGACCGAGAATCAGACCGATGACCATTGGCGCTGGGGATACGCCGGCCTTGGCCAGCCAGTAGCCAAACAGGCCGAAACCGAGCATCAGCCCCACTTCGAACAAGCTGTTATTGAGCGCATAGGCACCGATCACGCATAAGGCGATGATGGCGCAGGCGATAAAACCGTCCGGAATTCGGGTAACCGCCACACTGGCCTTGGTGAACATCAGGCCAACGCCGAGCAGGCCGATGTTGGCGAAGATCACCGCCCAGATCAGCGTATAGGTCACATCACCATAGTCGGTCAGCAGGTTCGGCCCGGGCAGAATGCCTTGCACCATCAGCGCGCCGAGCAGGATCGCGGTGGCCGAGCTGCCGGGAATGCCAAGAGCAATGGTCGGAATCAACGCGCCACCGACTACCGCATTGTTCGCCGCCTCGGGCGCCGCGACGCCGGCCGGGTCGCCATTACCGAAGCGACTTTTATCCTTGGCGAAGCGCTTGGCCTCGTTATAGGCGAACCAGCTCGCGGTATCGCCGCCAGTTCCCGGAATCAGACCGACCACGATGCCGATTCCACTGGAACGAAGGATGTTGGGCATCAACGCCTTCAGCTCGGAAAGCTTGGGAATCAACCGGTCGGTGATGCGGCTGGCGACCTTGGTGGCACCGTGCGAGTTCTCGATCAGCGACAGCGCCTGGGGTATCGAGAACAAGCCGATCAATGCCACGGTAAAGCTGATCCCCGAGAACAGGTTGATGTTGCCGAATGCCATGCGCGGCGTACCGGTCATCAGGTCCATGCCCACGGTACTGATCAGCAATCCGACCGCCCCGGAAAACAGCCCGTTGATCACAGACCCCTGCGCCAGCGAGCCGATGATGGTGATACCGAGCACGGCGATGGCGAACAGCTCGATGGGGCCGAACTCGACCACGATGCTGCCGAGCAGCGGTGCCGCCAGCAATAACGCGATGCCGCTGATGGTGCCGCCAATGAAGGAGGCGAACAGGGAAATCCCCAGCGCCTTGCCCGCCTGGCCCTGCTGCGACATCGGAAAGCCGTCGAGCACCGTCGCGGCGGCCGACGGGGTACCTGGCGTGCGCAGCAGTATCGCCGCGATGGAACCACCGTAGGAGGCGCCGACATAGAGCGAAGCGAGCATGCTCAAGCCGGTCGCGGTGTCCATGCTGAAGGTCAGCGGCAAGAGCAGGGCCAGCGCCATGGTGGCGGAGAGCCCCGGCATGGCGCCAACGAACAGCCCCAAAAGGATGCCGCCGAAGATGGCGGCGAAGTTAGCCAGGGTCAGTACGTTGACCAACCCTGTCATGACGATCGAACTTTCCACGGAAAAAGCCTCGTCGAAAAGGAAGGGAGCGATCAGGCGATCGCTGACGGCAACAGCGGTATGGGAAGCCCCAGAAACTGCACGAATACCAGGCATACCACCGCCACCAGCACCACCGTACCGATCACGGCGAAACGCACCGAGACGGTACGGATCAGCACCAGCGCCACGCCCATGAACAGCACGGTCGCCAATACATAACCGAGCGTGGTGATGGCTGCGACGTAGGCAATCGCCAGGGCGAAAACAAGGGCGGTCACCGCGTAGCGCGGCGGGCCTTGCACTTCGTCGACGGCCTCTGGCGGCACCGCCTCGATCCGCCTTGCCGCGCGCCAGCGCAGCAGTTCCGACCCCACGATTGCCAGCGACAGCAACCCGACCGTCACGGAGTAGATCAGCGGCATCTGCGCAGCGGCCTCCGGATAGCCGTGCGCATTGGTGTAAAACGCCGCCGCCAGGGCTATACCGAAGAGCCCGAGTACCAGCCTGTTCTTGTTCATGGGCACCTACCCTCGTTCAGTCCGGCGGATGGCTTCACTGTTGTTTGCCACCGACTTCGCTCCAGATGCCTTGGAACTCTTTTTCCATGCCTTCGAACATCTGGCCATACTCGTCGCCGGTCACGATGTCGATATGAAGCGCGCGCTTCTTGGCATCGTCGAGGAACGCCTTGTCGGTCTTCAGTTCTTCGAACGCGGCGATCAGTTGATCGCGAGCCTCATCCGGAATACCGGCCGGCGCGCTGTAGCCACGTGAAGAGCCGGCAACTACGTTGATGCCTTTTTCTTTCAGCGTCGGCACGTCGGGCAGACTCTCGAAACGCTTGTCCGCGAACACCGCCAGCGCCTTCAGGTTGCCGCTCTGGATCTGGCTATAGACGTTGCCGACGTTGTTGAAGCTGACATCGATCTTGTTGCCCATCGCCGCGGTGGCCGACGGGCCGTCGCCCTGGAACGGCACCTTCTTGAAGGACAGACCGGTGGCCTTCTCGATCACCAGCGTGGTGAAGAAATCATCGCCACCCACACCGGAATTGCCGACCGTGACACGACCGGGTTTTTCCTTGGCTGCCGCAAACAGATCCTCGATGGTGTTGTAGGGGCTGTCCTTGGCCACCACGGCGATACCCGAGTCGGTCACCACGTTGGCGATCGGGGTCAGGTCCTTGATGTTGTAGGTGATGGCGTCGTTCATGATGTAGTTGGTCATCAGCATCGGCGTGTTGGTGATGCTGATCACCGTGCCGTCCTTCTTCGACTGCTTGGCCAGACGCGTCCAGGCGATCGCTCCGGTTGCGCCGGGGATGTACTCGTTGACGAAGTTCGCGCCGAGCTTTTTGGTCAAATAGGGCTGCACCAGCTGCGCCAGTACGTCGCTGCCGCCACCGGGCTTGAAGCCCTGCAGCACAGCGATTTCGTCACCGGCGACATATTCCGCCTGGGCGGCGAAAGGAACGGCAAACGCTGTAACGGCGGAAAGGACGGCAACGGACAGTTTCTGGTTGATCTTCATTTCGCTCACTCCACATTTCTTGTTGGATTTATGGTGTCGGGCCACGCAAGCCCAGACGTGGTCAGAGGCGGCAACCGTGCGCCACCGCTCCTACAGCGGGTGATTCCAATCTTTACTCAGCGGTTGTTTCCGAGTGTCATCCAGGACTGGTCGTCAGCCGCGATCGAGTAGCGCGCAACGGCTTGCTCATCGAAGTTGAAGCCGAGCCCAGGGGTCTGGTGCAGCTTGATATAGCCATCCTCCTGCTGAAGCTGCTGGTCGATCAGACGACGGAAGTTGAGCACCTGGTCGTCCCAGAAGAACTCCACGTAGCGTGCGTTAGGGGTCGCCGCCACCAGCGGCGCATGCACGTCGTGGAACCAGTGCGGGTACATCGGCACACCGTAACCGGCGGCCATCGCGGCGATGCGACGCCATTCGGTAATACCTCCGCAGACCACCGCGTCGGTCTGCAGGATGGCCGCGCCGCCCTTGTCGAGCAGCTCCTTGTGGCGCCAACGGCCTACCTCCACCTCGCCGGTGGCGATGGGAATCGACGTGGCACGTGCCAGCCGTGCGTGGCTGTCGATGTCGTCGACCAGAAACGGCTCCTCGACGAAGGCCGGGTTGTAGCGCTCGAAACGGCGCACGTACTGCAGCGCCTCGGTGACATCGCTCCAGCCATTGTTGACGTCCAGCATCAGCTCGACGTCGGGGCCGATGGCTTCGCGTGCCGCCGCCACCCGCGCCTCTTCTTCCTTGGGCGACAGACGACCGGTTTTCATCTTCACCGCTTTGAAGCCTAGCGATACGTAGTGCGCCATCTCTTCGCCGAGCAATGCGGGGGTCTTGCCGTCGAGGTAATAGCCGCCGCTGGCGTAGGCCGGTACACGATCGGCACTGGCCGCACCGAGGTAGCGGTGCAACGGCAGGCCGGCGCTGCGTGCATTCAGGTCCCAGAGAGCCGTGTCGAGAATACTGATGGCGCGCATGACCACACCGGCGCGGCCCTGCAGCAGAGCCTCCTGGTACATCTCGCGCCACAGCGCCTCGACGTCCAGCGAGTCACGACCCAGCAACACGGGGGCGAGCAGTTTTTCCACCGCGATCGGCAGCAGCTCACCGCCGGCACTGCCGACGTAGCAGAAACCGATACCGGTTACGCCGTCTTCAGAGGTCACCTTGACCAGGCCATAGTCCCGGGCATGGACCGTACGGTTGGAGAACGAAGTGACTCGGTCCAGCGGCACGCGGGCTGCGCAAACAGAGATGGAGCGGATTATTGCCATTGTTTTTCCTCATCTCGAAGCGATGTAAGCGCTTTCATTCCCTGTCTCGAAATTCCTGAAAACACAGTATCAGGAGTCGATTAAGGGAGTTAGAGCAGCTATGTAATCGCTTACATTTCGAAAATAATGCGATGTAAGCGTTTACAAAAACTTAGTTTCGGTTTTTCCTAATGTCAAACGACATTTGCTAAACGGCAAAATCAGAAGGACATGGAAATGGATGACTCGGTATCTGACTTCTCACCACTGCTGTCGCGGGCCAGCTTGCAAGATGTCGCCCGATTGGCTGGTGTGTCGACGGCAACGGTATCGCGGGTCATCAACGGCAGCGCGACGGTCAGTGACGAGAAGCGCCACGCAGTGCAGCACGCCTGTGATGAGCTCGGCTATGTGCTGAACGCAGCAGCGCGGACCTTGGCTTCGAGGCGCAGCATGACCATCGGAGCCGTCGTCCCGACGCTCGCGACAGAAACGTTCTCTCGCCCGCTTGCGGCTTTTCAGCAGACGGTCCACGAAGCCGGCTACACCCTGCTCGTCGCCAGTTTCGGCTTCGACGCGCAGGTTGAGCTGAAGGAAGTGCAGACCATGCTGGAGCATGGCGTGGACGCGCTGATGGTGGTTGGCCGCACCCATGATCCGAAGATGTGGGACCTGATCAATCGCAAGCGGATTCCCTGCGTTCAGGCCTGGTCGCAGGACAGCGATCGCCCCAGCGTCGGCTTCGACAACGTCGTCGTAGCGCGGCAGATGGTCGAACATCTGCTCTCCCTGGGCCACCGCAAGTTCGGCATGATCGTCAACGAACGGTCGTTCAACGATCGTGTCGGTGACCGGATCGCAGGCACCCAGGCGCGCCTCGCCGAAGAGGGGTTGGACCTGCCCGCTCAATGGCGTGTGGCGGCTGACCTTACGCTTGAAAGCGCGATCGTGGCCATGCAGCGTCTGCTGCGCGGCCCGACCCGCCCCACTGCCGTCATTTGTGCCAACGATCTGCTGGCGTTCGGCGCACTGTTGGCCGCCAAGAACCTGGGCGTTCGTGTGCCCGAAGACATTTCCGTCGTCGGTTTCAACGACTTCGACTACGCCAAGTACATGTCTCCGCCGTTGACCACCATTCGCGTGGATCTTGCGCAGATAGGCGCTTTTGCCGGCGCCTATCTGCTCGAAGCCCTGGCGGGCAAGCGGCCCATGGGGCTGATCGAGACGACTACCGAGCTGGTAGTGCGGGGAAGCTCTGGCCCGGCTCCGACCGGGCTCGAATAACCCACCTGCCGCACCATCACCCAGTGCCGAACGCTACGGCACCGTTCCAACCCATCGAGAGGAAACGCCCGTGACCGAAAATAATGACAACAAGGCCAACCATCCCGCACAAGGCATGCGCAAGGGTCTGACCAATTACGGCGATGCTGAATTCTCATTGTTTCTGCGCAAGGCCTTCATCAAGGGCGCCGGTTATTCCGACGATGCCCTGTCGCGGCCAATCGTCGGCATCACCAACACCGGTAGCGGTTTCAACCCCTGCCATGGCAATGCGCCGCAGCTGATCGAAGCGGTCAAGCGCGGCGTCATGCTGGCGGGTGGGTTGCCCGTGGATTTCCCGACCATCTCGATCCATGAAAGCTTCGCCCACCCCAACAGCATGTTTCTGCGCAACCTCATGTCCATGGACACCGAGGAAATGATCCGCGCCCTCCCGATTGACGCAGTGGTACTGATCGGCGGCTGCGACAAAACCGTGCCGGCCCAGCTGATGGGCGCCGCCAGTGCCGGGGTGCCGGCCATCCAGCTGGTCAGCGGCTCGATGCTGACCGGCTCGCACCGAGGCGTGCGTGTCGGCGCCTGTACCGATTGCCGGCGCTTCTGGGGCATGTACCGCGGCGATGAGATCGACCAGCAGGAAATCACCGAAGTAAACGACCAGCTGGTGGCCAGCGTCGGCACCTGCTCGGTCATGGGCACCGCCAGCACTATGGCCTGCGTCACCGAGGCGCTGGGCATGATGCTGCCCGGCGGCGCCACGCCACCGGCGGTCACTGCTGACCGCATCCGCATCGCCGAGCGCACCGGCACGCAGGCGGTCGCGATGATTCAGGCGGGCATTACGCCGGACCGGATTCTCACCGAGAAAGCCTTCGAAAACGCACTGATGGTGCTGCTCGCCATCGGCGGATCGACCAATGCCATCGTGCACCTGTCAGCAATTGCCGGCCGCTGTGGCATCCGTATCGACATGGACCAGGTCGATGCACTCGGCCGCAACATCCCGGTGCTGGTCAATCTCAAACCGTCCGGTACGCACTACATGGAAGATTTGCACAAGGCCGGCGGACTCGCGCCCGTGCTGCGTGAACTGCGGCCCTTCCTGCACCTTGACGCATTGACGGTCACCGGACGCACGCTGGGCGAAGAGCTCGATGACATCGCCGCGTTCCCGCAAGAAGTGGTGCGTCCACTGGATAATCCGATCTATCCACAGGGCGGCATTGCCTTTTTGCGTGGCAACCTGGCACCCGATGGGGCGATCATCAAGCAATCCGCTGCCAGCGCCGAGCTGATGGAGCATGAAGGCCGGGTGGTGGTATTCGATGGCCTGGAGGATCTGGCTCAGCGCATCGACGACCCAGACCTCGACGTGAATGCCGACGACATCCTGGTGCTGAAGAATATTGGCCCGAAAGGCGCGCCCGGCATGCCCGAAGCCGGTTACATCCCCATCCCGCGCAAGCTGGCGCGGGCCGGCGTGAAAGACATGGTGCGCATTTCTGACGGCCGTATGAGCGGCACGGCGGGCGGCACCATCATCCTGCACGTCACGCCCGAGGCGGCCGTTGGCGGGCCACTTGCACTGATCGAAAGCGGTGATCGCCTGCGCCTGAGCGTGGCCGAGCGCGCCCTGGACCTGCTGGTCAGCGACGAGGAGCTGACGCGCCGACGTGATGCCGCCAAACTCCCCGAACCGCGAGAAGGAGACGGTCGCGGTTACCGTAAGCTGTTCCTCGAAACCGTGACACAGGCGGATAGCGGCTGCGATTTCGACTTCCTGCGCAGCCTGGACGAGGCGGGAAGCGTGCCGCAACGCAAATGAATGATTTCGTCGCGCCGTACCAGCGGTGCGGCGATAAACATCGGTAACAAGAACCCGGAGTCTGCAACGTGAATTCGATTGACCAGAACGACTACCTCTTCACCCCGAGCATCCCCAGCCTCGCCATTGCGGATAGCGACCAGCGCTTCCCGGTGCGGCGCGTGTATTGCGTCGGCCGTAACTACGCCGAACACGCGCGTGAAATGGGCCACGACCCAGACCGCGAACCACCCTTCTTTTTCACCAAACACCCGGACAGCCTGCTGCCGGACGGCAGCGTATTCCCCTACCCGACAGGCACCGAAAGCGTTCATCACGAGATCGAGATGGTCGTGGCCATCGGCCGCGGCGGTGCCGACATTCCGGTCGAGCAGGCGCTCGAACATGTCTACGGTTACGCCGTGGGGCTGGACATGACCCGCCGCGACCTGCAAGCCGAAGCGAAAAAGATGGGCCGCCCGTGGGCGGTCGCGAAAAGCTTCGATCATGCGGCACCCTGCTCGGCGCTGGTGCCGGCTGAGAAAATCGGTCATCCGACCGAGGGTCGCATCTGGCTCGAGATCAATGGCGAAACCCGCCAGGAAGGCGACTTGGCAGAGCTGATCTGGAGCGTGCCGGAAGTGGTCGCCTACCTGTCGCGGCTGTTCGTGCTCGAGCCCGGCGACCTGATCATGACCGGCACCCCGGCGGGCGTCGGACCGGTGCAACGCGGCGAACATCTGAGCGGCGGCGTACAAGGCATCGGTACGCTGGACATCACGGTAGGCTAAGCGTTGAGCCATACGTCATCACCGAACGGATGATCAGTCCCACCACGTAGCCGCAACGCTTCTGCAAGCGGCTGCCGGGTGGTAGGTTTCAATTCCTTCAGGTGATATCGAGAATCCGCGATGCATTCGCTTTGCACATGCCGGGGGCGGTGGTTAGCCGTCGCGGTAGCGTTGGCGTTCAGTTGCACGACCGTGGCCGATACCGAACACGACCCCATCGATGCAACCGTGGCAGACGCCGCCCAGACCCTGATGGCGCAGTACGCCATTCCGGGTCTGGCCATCGCGGTGACGGTGCAAGGCAAGCAGTACTTTTATAACTACGGTGTAGCCTCGAACGCGACGCAGCAGGCCGTGACTCGCGAAACCCTGTTCGAGATCGGCTCGGTCAGCAAGACGCTGACGGCCACCCTGGCTGCCTATGCCGAAGCCCAGGGCAAGCTTTCACTCACCGACAGTCCCACTCGCTATCTGCCCACCCTGCAAGGCAGCAAGCTCGACCAGATCACCCTGATCGACTTGGCCACCCATACGGCCGGTGATTTCCCGTTGCAACTGCCCGACGATATCCGCAACGACCGGCAACTGACGAATTACTTCAGAGCCTGGCAGCCACACTACGCACCGGGCACACGGCATACCTACGCCAATCCCGGCATGGGTCTGTTGGGCATGGCGGCGGCCAGCAGCCTGGGACTTTCGTATGTCGACGCCTTGCAGACCCAGCTGCTACCGAAGCTCGGGATGCGCAACACCTTCATCGACGTGCCTTCAAGCGAGATGGCGCGCTATGCCCAGGGCTACAACAAGGATGGCGATCCGGTCAGGCTGAACCCCGCGCTGCTCGCTAACGAAGCCTACGGCGCGAAAACCACCAGCCAGGATCTGCTGCACTTCATCGAAGCGCAGCTCGGCGCTGTCGAAACGGACAGCTTGGTCAGACAGGCGATAAAGACGACCCGAACCGGCTATTACCAGGTCGGCGCCATGACTCAGGCGTTGGTATGGGAGCAGTACGAGTACCCGGTAGCGTTGGACGATCTGTTGGTCGGCAATGGCAGCAAGATGGTGCTCGAAAGCCAGCCCGTGAAGCCAATCTCCCTGCCCCTGCAGCCGCAGACCGATGCCTGGGTCAACAAGACCGGCTCAACCAACGGATTCGGTGCCTACGTAGCCTTCATACCCGCCAGGCAGCTGGGCATCGTCATCCTGGCCAACCGGTACTACCCGAACGAGGAGCGGGTGAAGCTCGCTTACCGCATCCTGGGCCAGCTGGCTCAATAGCCAGTCATGGCCGGCCGCCCAGGGCCCCGCAGCTCAAGACTCGCCGCTTTGGTGGGCTGAAGCGGAGCGCCGCTCGACCCCACCCTGTGCAGCTTGCTTGCGTGGCTATCGTGCCGGCCGGCCCCTAGGTGCAGGTTTCCGCCCACTGGAGCCTGATCGGTCGCGGCTGCCTCGGTCTAGAAGATGGCCAAGGCGATCGGCTTTCGATCAGCGGTTCAGCGCAAGTAGCGGCACCTGCTCAACCGAGCCCGGCTACCGGTCCACCTCCGCGTCGGTCAAATCCTGGGCCGTCGAGGCGGCCGGCTCAACTCGGCCAAGTTCCGATTTCCCAGCATCAGGGTCGTCTGATCGAATTCCCAGAGCCATCAGCAGCGTCTCGGAGACCTCCCTGAAGGAATACCCATCGGCCCATATCTGCGTGTTGCTGTTCAGCCTGTTATCCATTTCGTTCCATATCCTCGGCGGGAGCGTCCGTCCTGCCGACGTCGATTGTTGTGAGCGTTTGCCAAGCGGCAACACACAACCAGAGCATCGAACGTGCCATCATGCTGGCAAACATTTTTATCTTTATATTCAACAACTTATAAATTTACTTGTTCACGAGCGTCATGCGACTTGCATGGAACACGTTGCACGCCCATGCGTTGTGCACGCAAGGTCACACCGGTCCGGTAGGCATCGCGCTTTGTTAAATCGCGCATCGTCCGCCTCCGACAATCGAGCCCGAAGCAGGTTGGCGTAGGCATAATCCACTCCCTTCTGGAGTGCCGGCCCATGCAGATCGACGAAGAACTCACCCTGAAAAAGCTGGAAGTGTTTCTGGCCTTCATGCACAGCGGAAATTTGAGCAAGGCAGCCGCCGACCTGAACACCAGCAACGTCAGCGTTCACCGTGCCATCCATTCATTGGAGAGTGCGCTGCGCTGCCCGCTATTCAGGCGTGAGGGACGCAACCTCATCCCGATGGAAAGCGCCTTCGTGCTGGAGGAGCGAGCCCAGCATTTGATCAAGGACGTCGTCGAAACTGTCCGGCAGACGCGTGAGGCGGCCGGCTTCTCGGCGGAACGGTTCAAGCTCGGCGCGTTGTACTCATTGACCGTGAAGACGGTTCCGCAGCTGATCATGGGGCTCAAGCTGCGCCGCAGCGAGCTGAATATCGACCTGATCCTCGGCTCCAATGTCGACTTGCTCTACAAGCTGAAAAACATGGAGCTGGACGCCGTCCTGATCTCCCTCGACGACAGCCTCATCAATATCGACTGCGAGCAGTTGCTGCTGTTCGCCGATGACATCTTTCTGGCCGTACCCACCGATTCTCCCTTTGCCGAGCAAGCGGAGGTCGATCTGGGCGAGCTGCGAGATGCCACCTTCATTACCCTTACCCAGGGCTTCGCCACCCATCGCGACAGTGCTCGGGTATTTGAGCAGGCGGGCTTCAAGCCGAACGTGGGCATGCAAGTCAACGACATTTTCACCCTGCTCAGCATGGTCAGCTCCGGCGTCGGCTACGCCCTGCTTCCCGGGCGCGTCGCGGCGGTGTACGAAAACCGCATCCGGCTGATTCCCTTGCAAAGCAAATACCGCTTGCAACAGCAGATCGGCGTGGTGTTCCTGAAGGCCAAGGAGCGCGACCCCAACCTGCTCGCGCTGGTTGCGGAATGCCGCATGTATCGGTCCAGATCGCCGGCTCTTCCGGAGCCTTCCAGCAATCATTAACTTAGTCGTAACGATGCTAGGGAGGTCTTAATTGATCCACCTCCCCGTGCACGCTAGCCTGCATTTCACCCAAGCAAGGAAGCTCGGATAACAAGAAGAAATTCCTGTGACGTAATAAAAATAACTATGAGCCGCGTCGCGCGGTTCTGAAGTGTCAATCTAGGAGAATTCCAATGAAAGCCCTACTCCGTACGTCGGTTGTAGCTGCAATGCTGGTCGCCAGCATGCCCAGTTTCGCCGAAACCGTACTGCGCGCGTCCCACCAGTTTCCCGGCAACCAGGGCGACCCCCGCGACGAAATGGTGCAGATCATCGCCCGCGAAGTTGCCGCCGCCAATGTCGGTCTGAAGGTTCAGATCTATCCTGCGTCGTCCTTGTACAAGGCCACTGAGCAATGGGGCGCCCTGACCCGAGGGCAGCTCGACATGACGGCCCTGCCGCTGGATTACGCGTCCGGCCGTGTACCGCAATTCTCCGCCACACTGATGCCCGGGCTGGTGAAGAACTATGACCACGCCCAGCGCCTGAACGAGTCGGACTTCATCAAGGAAATACACGCGATTGCCGAGAAGAACGGCGCGATCATCCTGGCCGATGCCTGGCTGGCCGGTGGGTTCGCCTCCAAGGAAAGCTGCATTACTTCGCCCGACACCATCAAGGGCCAGGTCATCCGCGCCGCCGGGCCGGCCTTCGAAAACATGCTCGCCGCCGCCGGTGCCTCGATATCGTCGATGCCGTCCTCCGAGATCTACAGCGGCATGCAGACCGGCGTACTGGACGCCGCCAACACATCGAACGACAGCTTCGTCTCGTACCGCCTGTATGAACAGGTGAAATGCCTGACCGCGCCGGGTGAAAACGCCCTGTGGTTCATGTATGAACCCGTCCTCATCTCCAAGCGCACCTTCGACAAGTTCACCCCGGAACAAAAGGAAGCCATGCTCGCCGCAGCAAGCAAGGCCGAAGCCTACTTCGCCGAGGAAGGTCCCAAAGGCGAGCAGCGGATGAACGAGACCTTTTCCAAGGCCGGCGTCAAGGTCGTGAGCCTGAGCAAAGAGGAACACGACGCCTGGATGCAAGTCGCGCGCGACTCTTCCTACAAGTACTTCGCAGAGAAAGTCAAAGGCGGCCAAGACCTTCTGGACAAGGCACTCGCCGTGCAGTGATGCACCACATGGCCGCTTCCTCAGCGGCCTTCGCTGTGTTCGAGCTCGCGCCGCGCTCCTGCTTTATGGCTCGGGTTTAAAGGAGTCCCCATGCCCAGACGATTCATTCGCTCCATCGAGGCCCTGTCGCGCCTCGGTGGGGTCAGCTCCGTGTTGCTGTTGATCATCGCCATGGTTGTCATGTGTCAGATGATCCTGATGCGCTACCTGTTCAGAGCGCCCACCGTCTGGCAGACCGAAGTCGTGGTGTTTGCCGCCACCGCGGCGATATTCATCGGTGCGCCTTACGTATTGATGAAGAAGGGCCACGTCGGCGTCGACGTCGTAGAGTTGATGATGTCCCCGCCAAACCGACGCCGCATGCAGCTGCTCGGTGCGGTGCTGGGCCTGACGTTCTGCGTGCTGATGACCGTGGCGAGCGTCATCTACGTGCACGAGGCCTGGGAAGGCGGCTGGACCACCCCGACGATTGCCGCCATACCGCTGTGGATTCCCGCAACGCCCATGCTGGTGGGCTTCGGCCTGCTGTGTCTGCAATACGTGGTAGAGATGATGAAGCTGATATGCCCCGCGCTGGCGATCTCGGGGCAGCAAAGCGACTCGGCCGCGAAAGACGAAATCATCGGCCACAGCCGCCAGAATCTGGGAGAAGCACCATGACTCCAACCCTTGCAGGTACGCTTCTGATCTGTGCCTTGCTCCTGTTTCTGGCCACCGGCATGCCGATCGCCTTTGCCCTCGGCCTGGCGGCCATGGGCGGTCTGTTCATGGCGATGGGGCCCGATGTCATCGGCGTTGTGGCGGAAACCATGTTCGCTGGCATCGGCAATCTGGCATTCGTCTCGATTCCTATGTTCGTGCTGATGGGCGCCATCGTCGCCGGCACCCCCGCCGGAGCCGACCTTTATCGCGCACTGGATCGCTGGATGTACAAGGTTCCAGGTGGCTTGGTGTTATCCAACATCGGGGCCTGTGCGGTATTTTCCGGCATGACCGGCTCGAGCCCGGCCACTTGCGCTGCGATCGGCAAGCTGGGCATTCCTGAGATGATCAACCGAGGCTACCCCTCTTCGGTGGCGACCGGGTCGATTGCCGCGGGCGGCACGCTCGGCATCCTGCTGCCGCCGTCGGTGACGATGATCATCTACGGCATCGCCACGGAAACATCCATCGGCCGGCTTTTCCTCGCCGGGGTTCTACCGGGCCTGATGCTGACCGCCATGTTCATGTGCTGGGCGATGATCGATGCCCGCCGCAAGGGCTTTCGCTTCGGTACCGAAGGTGTGTACTACAGCTTGCGCGATAAGCTGTCAGCGCTGCCGCGGATATTCCCGCTGATCCTGGTCATCATCGGCGTGCTTTACGTGCTTTACGGCGGAGTGGCCACGCCTTCCGAAGCAGCGGGCGCCGGCGCCATGCTCACGCTGGTGGTGGTGGTGCTGGCTTACCGGCTGTTCAAGCTGGGCACCTTCCGCAACATCTTCAGCTCCGGCATGCGTGAAAGCGTCATGATCATGATGATCCTGGCTTCCGCCGAGCTGTTTGCCTTCGCATTGTCTTCGCTCTACATCACTCAATCGCTGGCCGAGACGATTGCCAGTCTGGAGGTCAACCGCTGGGTCCTGATGGGCGTGATCAACGTGTTCCTGCTGGTGGCCGGGATGTTCCTTCCGCCGGTGGCCGTCATCGTGATGTCCGCGCCTTTGCTGTTCCCTATCGTCGTGCAGGCCGGCTTCGATCCCTACTGGTTCGCGGTGGTGCTGACCATCAACATGGAGATCGGCCTGATCACCCCGCCGCTGGGCCTGAATCTTTTCGTCATCAATGGCATCGCACCCCAGGTGCCGACGCGGGAAATTCTTTGGGGCGCCCTCCCATACGCACTGGTCATGGTGCTGGCGATCATTGTGCTGTGCCTATTCCCACAGATCGCGACCGTTCTGCCTGACTACGTCATGGGCGAAGCGCTCTAGAGCAAGATGTCGGCCTCGGCCCATCGGCCATATAGCGGGCTTCCTCGGAAGCCCGTTTTTTCTGCGATGAACTGAGTCCAATCCCTGAGCAATAGCGGCAGATCCGATGGCAATCATCGACCAGCCCGGTTCGTCAGATGTCACTGAAGGAGCGTTGGTAGACCTATGAGGCGCCGCTGTTAGAGCGAGGACGGCTGAAGGGCGCGCGGCCTCGCAGGCAGCTACTTCGAGAATCGGTGTCGGTGCGATTGGGGCTCAAGATACGCTTTTGTATCTCTACTCGGCTCGATCGGCTTCCTGACGCAGCAAGGCGTCCAGGGTGTCCAGCCGGGCGCCATCGAAAGCGACCAGCGTGCCTTGATCGAAAACCCGCCGCGCCAGGCCGGTCAGCACCGAGCCCGGGGGCAGTTCGATATGCAGCCGTACCCCGCGCTCGTAGGCGGTGCGCAGGGTGCCGTGCCAGTCGACGACGCGGCACATGTTGAAGGCCAGATCATCGCGCAATCGCACAGGATCGGCGATGGGTCGTGCCGTGGTGCTGCTCAGGTAGCGGATACGTGGCGCGCGCAGCTCGACGCGGGTGAAGGCCTCGGCCAATTGCGCGGCCGGGGTGTCCAGCAAAGCACTGTGGGATGGCACGCTCACGGCGAGCCGCTTGACGCAAGAGGCACCCAACGCCTGTGCCCGCTGTGCGACCGCAGCCATGGCCGAGTCTGCACCGGCGATGACGATCTGGTTGTCGGCGTTGATGTTAGCCAGGTGCACCGGTGATTGTTCGCCATGCACTTCTGCGAGTAGCCGTTCGACCGTTCCCAGGTCGAGGCCGATGACTGCGGTCATGCCGAAGCCCTCTGGATAAGCGTTCTGCATCAGCTCGCCACGCAGGGCGACCAGCCGCACGGCATCGCGATAATCCAGCGCACCGGCCACCACCGCGGCGGCATAGGCGCCGATGGACAGGCCCGCAACATAGTCGGGCACCTGACCGCCGCGCATCAGCAACCGAGCCCCGGCGACACCGGCGATCAGCAAACAGAGTTGCACGGCGCGGGTGGAGACCAGCGCCTGTTCGCTGTCCAGAGCCAGCGCATCTTCGCCCAGAGCCTCGCTTGCCTGGTCAAGGCATTCCCGCACGTCCGGCTCCTGCGGAAGACGATGCAGCATGCCGGGTTTCTGCGCACCCTGTCCGGGAAAGGCGAACAGGCTGCTCATGCGACCTGCGCCTGCTGCTGCCATGGGTTGTCGATCAACCGCGCGCCGGTGGGGCACTTGAGCAAAACGCGGGCCGAGTCACCGGCCCACTCACGCAGGGCGATGGCGCCAGACGGCGTTTCCAGTTGCAGGTCCACGCGGCATGGGCTGCTTTCCAGAAGACCCAGCAGTTCCCGCGCCGCAGGGCGCGACAGCTCGGTCGGCGTGCGAAGCAGCAGATCTAGGTCGCTTTGCGGATGGACAACCGCAAGCCCAGTAGCCAGTTGATAACCGACCGAACCGGTTACGCCCCAACGTAGCCCCAGGCCGTCTAGAGCGGGCTTCAGCAACGCCAACGCACACAGTGCCGGCTGGCCGCCGGGTGGCACTGATTCGACGAGCTGTTCGGGGCGCACGCAACGCACGAGAGCGCTCGCCGGTACCACCGCAGCGAAACGTTGGTCACGGCTGGCGCCACGCAGACCCACCGCTATCTGACCGCTCGCCACCATGGCCCGGCGCACCACCACTGGCTGCCCGGCGATTAGCACCTGACGCGCCCAGGCGGGTGCGTCGGCCGGGAGATGGGCTGGGGTCATGCCCCACAGCAGGTCATGAGCGAGTGGAGCCTCACGCATTAGCGGCGTCCTCATAATCATCATTGTCGAGTCGCTGAACAGCTGAAGCGGCGCAGAGCGGCTAACCGCCCTGCGCAATGTCTACCATTGTTCGCGCAATAGCTCCCGCACCCGTAGTGATGCCTCGCGGTTCGGCGCGCCGAGACGGCCACTCAGATCGGTGCTGCTACCGATGTCAGCCACGGCTTTTTGCAGGCAGTCACGCACCCGCTGCAGGTCATCACCCGCCGGCTGCTCGATGTCGTCCACCGACAGGGTTTCCCAGAGCAGGCCGAGGGTGGCGTAATTGTCGATGTCGTAGGCCATCGGTGGGTGTTTCGACGCCAGCGCTTCGAGCTCCTCGACACTGCGCAGGGTGATGCGCGCGGCGGCGGCCTTACCCATGGCGTGCACCATCACGCCCGGGTCGCGCAGGGCGATGATCCGCTGGGCCTGGTAGCCGTGGGCGAGAAAGGCACCGGACATGGCTTTGCCCACCAGCAGGGCGATCACCGGATGGCCGGCCAGCCGCGCCCTGGCATAACCATCCACCGCCCCGGCGAGTGCCTGATGAATGCCAAGGGCTTCCTCGCGGCGCCCATAGGCCTGGCTCGGCACGTCGACCACGGCCACCAGCACACGCTTGTCAGCCTTGTCGCGATCGGCTTCGATCACCTCGTCCACCGCTTTGCCCAGGCCCCAACCTTCGAGCAGGCCGACCTCGCCATTGCGGGCACGAAGGAACGGATTCTCGGCATCCGGCACCACGGCGATGTAGCGTGCGGCGCGATTGCCCAGCGTTCCGTCGACGACCTTTACCGACGGCGGATACCCCGCGAGAACTTGGCCGCCGGCCAAGGCTTGCAACCAGATCAATCCGCGGCTCATTGGGCATCTCCTTCATAGAGGGCACGCACCGCGGCGGCACCGTGCTGCGTGCGGGAATCCAACCCTGTCAGGCGTTGCAGGAACCAGGCATGACGGCGACTGCGTGGCTGCGCAGGCTTGCCCAGAGCAAACAGCGTGTGCAGCTTCTCGCGGATAAGATCGGTATCGTCGGCGACATAGGCGTCAACCAGACCGCTGGCATAACGCTGCTCACCGCCGCTCAGGCTCCAGATAAACGGGCGGTCGCGCGAATCGTATTCTTCGATGCCGGCTTCCTGCTCGATCACCTGTGGGCCGTTGAGGCCGATACGGGCTTCGCGGGTGGCGACCAGGTAGCTGCACAGCCCAGCCGCGATGGACATGCCGCCGAAGCAGCCGACCGAGCCGGCGACCACGCCGATCACTGGCTGGTAGTCACGCAATTCGACGATGGCCGCCTGGATCTCGGCGATGGCCGCCAGGCCCAGGTTGGCTTCCTGCAGACGTACACCGCCGGTTTCCAACAGCAGCACGGCGCGGGTCGGGATGCCATTGCGGTTGTCTTCGATGGCCAGCTCCAGCGCGCCGGCGATCTTCGCGCCGCCGACTTCACCCATGCTGCCGCCCTGGAATGCGCCTTCAATGGCGGCGATTACTGCCGGTTGGCCGTCGAGAGTGCCCTTGGCGACCACCACGCCGTCATCGGACTGGGTGACGATGCCCTGCTTCGGCAGCCAGGGTGAGGTGATGCGTTCAAAGGGATCAAGCAGTTCGCGAAAACTGCCTTCATCCATCAGCGCGCGAGCACGCTGGCGAGCGCCGAGTTCGACGAAGCTGCGCGACTTGAGTAAACGGGCCACATTGTCAGCAGGCGAATCAGTCATGGCCGACCTCCTCCAACCCCTGCTCCAGGCGCAAACGAACGACGCCGGGTGTGGCCCCAAAATCGTGAATGTCGATGTTCAAGGCCGGCGGCGTCTGCTCGCGGAACATTCGCTCGAACAGGTGCCTCCAGCGCTGCTCGGCACCGTTGACCGAGGTAACCACCTGGATTGCCAGCTTGCCGGCCTGGCCGGGCTCGAGCAGCACTTCCAGATCGCCCGAGCCGACCACGCCGACCAGGGCCTTGCCGCGGGCGGGCTGCCCGGCGGCGAATTCGAAAGACAGGGTTTCCATGTTCAATTGCTCCCAGTCGGCGCCGACGCAGCGGGCGTCAGACGGTCGAGGAATAAGGTGGCAGCCAAGAGGTCAGCGGCGCCGCCCGGCGAGGCGTTTAGGGCGAGCATGTCGCGATCCAATTCTCGCAATTGACGGCGACCGGCGAGGCTGGCGGCACCACCGGCATTGAGCACGGCGCGGGCGCCCTGCTGCATGCGGTTCAGCCCATCGAGCCCCGCGCGATGCAGCACGCAAGTATCGGTCAGGCTGCTCATGATCGCCAGCAGTGCATCGAGCCGGGCGTTCTGCTCACCCGCCCCGCTGCGGCGGCTCACCAGCAGCTGTGGCAGGCCTTGTTCGATGACGGCGGGAAAGCCGTGCTGTGCCTGTTCCCGCGCACCGAGCACGCCATAAGTACGGCATACCCGTGCACCGTGGCTGTCCGGGTTGTGTGGCGCAGCCGGGTCTCTCAACCGCGCCAGTGCAGCGGCCGTTGCCGCAACGCTTCGGGCGTCAGGCGCGTCGGCTTCCAGCGCCGCCGCTGCGCTGAGCAGCCCCAGCGCCCAGATCGCGCCACGATGGGTATTCACGCCAGCGGCGACGCGGAGCATCTCGGCTTCGCCGTCGCGGCCCAGTTGGCCAAGGTTTTGTCGCAACGGCTGACTAACTTCGCCAAAGGTCTGTGCGGCTTCAGCCATCGCTTTGAACGCCGGCCACAGCGCATGAGCCGAAGCGTGCATCAGCCCCAGGTGCAGATCTCCGTGCGCTCCGTTGCCGCGCCGGTCGACCAGCCCCGGCTTGGGCGACAGGTCGGCCTCGTCGATCAGCGTCTGCACCGCCAGATCGGCCAGGCGCTCGGCCGGTGATGGCTGCTCTTGTCTTGCTATGAGTGCACTCATCACCAGCTCCTGAACTTGGCAGGCGGGCTGTAGAGGCCGCCGGACCACTCCACCAGCTCGGCAATGCTCTTGGCCGCAAGCAGCTCACGGCTGGCGTCGTTGCGACGAATGCCGAGGTCTTCCGGCAGCGCGATCAAACCCTCACGGCGCATGCGCTCGGTGTCTTTCGGGTTATGCCGCAGACCGATGCTGGTGACGCCGGCCACCGCGGCAATCATCGCCTGGCGCTCTTCCAGCGAACGCGCCTTGTACAGGTAAGCGATGCCTTCCTCGGTCAGCAGGTGGGTGACGTCGTCGCCGTAGATCATGATCGGCGCCAGCGGCATGCCGCTCTTCTTCGCCACCTCCACCGCGTCGAGCTGTTCGACAAAGGTGGGTTTGCCGCCTTCCTGGAACGTCTCGACCATCTGCACCACGAGCTTTTTGCCGCGTTCGAGCAGGGTTACCGGGGCTTCGCCACCAGGCATGGCCATGTCCAGCCAGGCCGGCGTCGGATGGCGACGGCCGCGTGGGTCGTGGCCCATGTTCGGCGCGCCGCCAAAGCCGGCCAGGCGGCCACGGGTAACAGTAGAGGAGTGACCGTCGCCATCGACCTGCAGGGTGGCGCCGATGAACAGGTCCACCGCGTACTGGCCGGCGAGCTGGCACATCATGCGGTTGGAGCGCATCGAGCCGTCGCGGCCAGTGAAGAAGACGTCCGGGCGGTGGGCGATATAGTTTTCCATCCCGAGTTCGGTGCCGAAGCAGTGCACGCTCTCGACCCAGCCAGTCTCGATCGCCGGGATCAGCGTCGGGTGCGGGTTGAGCGTCCAGTTGCGGCAGATTTTGCCTTTCAGCCCCAGCGACTCGCCATAAGTCGGCAGGATCAGCTCGATGGCGGCGGTGTTGAAGCCGATGCCGTGGTTGAGCGACTGCACGTTGTGTTTTTCGTAGATGCCGCGAATGGCCATCATCGCCATCAGCACGTGCACCGACTTGATGTGGCGCGGGTCGCGGGTGAACAGCGGTTCGATGTAGAACGGCTTGTCGGCCACCACGACGAAATCGACCCAGCTCGCCGGGATGTCCACACGCGGCAGCTCGTCGACGACCTCATTGACCTGAAAGATGACGATGCCATCGCTGAAGGCCGTCGGTTCCACAAGGGCAGGCGTGTCTTCGGTGCTCGGCCCGGTGTAGATGTTGCCGTGGCGATCGGCCTGGAAGCCCGCCACCAGCGCGACGTTGGGGATCAGGTCCACCAAGAGGCGCGAATAAAGTTCGATGTAGGTGTGGATGGCGCCGACTTCCAGCAGGCCGTCTTCCAGCAGCTGACTGATGCGCAGGCTCTGAGGGCCGGCAAAGGAGAAGTCGAGCTTGCGCGCGATCTGCCGTTCAAAGAGATCCAGATGCTCGGCGCGGCTGACGCTGGGCATGATCATGTGCAAATCGTGAAGTTTGCCGGGGTCGGCCTGGGCCAGCGAGCGGGATAGGAAATCCGCCTGCTTCTGGTTGTTGCCCTCGAGCACCACGCGATCGCCGGGTGCGATCAGGGCTTCGAGCGCCGCAACGATCTTGTCAGTGGGAAGAACCACACCGTCGGCAAGGTTGCGCACCAGATCGAGACGCCGGGCTTTCTCAGCACGACGGCGCGACCACTGCGGCGGTGGGGATATTGTTGTTGTCATGCTGACTCCACAGTTTCCGCTTTGTGGAGTGCACAGTAGGGAGATGACCTCGGGATCATCAATCAAGCGCAGAGGCGTTTCGTAACGCTGAAGTTAACGATGCCTGCTCGTTACAACCATTCGAGGGCGACGCCAGCGAGCAGTAGATAACGGCCGCCCTTTGCCAGCGTAACCAGCAGCAGGAAACTCCACAGCGGTTCACGCAGGGTACCGGCGATGATCGTCAACGGATCGCCAATAATCGGTACCCAGCTCAGGAGTAGCGACCAGCGGCCGTAGCGTTGATAGTTACGCCGGGCTTTATCCAACTGCTGATCATTTAGCGGGAACCAGCGCTTGTGGCGTAATCGCTCGACGAAGCGGCCGAGCAACCAATTGACCAGCGAGCCCAGCACATTGCCGAGCGTGGCCACCCACAACAGCGTTACCGGCGAAAGGCTACCACCGAGCAGCAGCCCCACCAGAACGGCTTCCGACTGCGCGGGTATGAGCGTGGCGGCGGCGAAGGCCGCGATGAACAGGCCGAGGTAAGCGGTCAGATCAGCCATGATTTCCACAGTTCAGGACGCGAGCAGCGCCATGCGCCAAATCGGCCTGGATGTCAGCGCCCCGGCTGTGGACGGAAGCCCGGCACAGCAGCGGGACGCTCAACCCGAGCGGCTGGCTGCGTGCAATTGAGGTCACGGAACGGCTGGCCATTGAGCAGCTCCCAACCGTGTCCGGGAGAGGTCTGCCGGCAAATCACCGTTGCGTCTGCTTTGCTCTGCCATTGGTAATAGGGTGCCGGGCCGGCTAGGGCCAGCAGCGGCAGGAACAGGTTGAACGCAAGAAGGATGGCGCGCATGGGTCGGTTCGCAAGGAGAGCTGGCGCCACTGTAACCGTATAAGCGCATGGCGCAAGTGGGGCGGGTCGTCAGCGCGCTAGGTTGGATATGGCGATGACGATGCCGCGCTTTCAATACCAGACCTTCTCCGCTTCACGCATGAATATTTCTACAGTTTTCGGCCCGACCCCCTCGAACTCGGCGAGGCGCTTCTCCAGATCTTTGCGATTCCCGCTCTGCTCATGGATGTTGCCGAGCTTGCCGCCATATTCGCTGTTGAGCTTGTTGCACAGCTTGAGCAGGCGCTCGGCCGTCGACTCGTCGTAGCGCACGTAATGTGCCTCGCCCAGCATGTTAACCAGCTCCTGCCAGCTGCAGTTGCACAGCTTGCGCGGCGTGTCGCGCCCATGCTTGTCGACGATCACCCGATAGGCCTCGGCGGCGATGTCCTGCTGAATGCGTTTGCCGAACAGGAAGCTGGCAATGAACCACTTGAACAGTTCGCCCTCGCCTTTCTCGATGTCGATACCCAGCTCCTTCGCGCTGGTTTCGCTTGCCATGATGTTGCACCTCGCCTGGAAGGACGTGCTTATGCGACGTCATGTAACCCCGAGAGTTTCCAGCTTCAATCGGCAATAGGCGAAAATCCGCCTATAAATAACCGCCGATAAGCAGTTTTTCGCCCATAGGCGTTCAAGAACGATGGCGCAATGGCTTTCTAGAGCTATCGCCGGTGATGGCATGGCTCGTGCTAAGTCATTATCGCCCGATGCGATCAATGACAAGAAAAGCCGCACAGCGCACCTGCGCTTTCCATTGCGAAAGTCTATCCGTGTGTCTTCGCCTTCCTTGTCCGCTTGCAGCACAATGGCTGCAACTGATCGTCTATCGTCAGTTCTGCGAAAACCAATAACAAAGAAACGGAGAAACACAATGAGATTGACCAAACACTTCACCCTGCTGGCTGCCGCAGCGGCATTCACCGCCAGCACCGCCGCCGTTGCCGCGCCAACGTTCATCAATATCTTGACTGGCGGCACCAGTGGTGTTTACTACCCAATCGGCGTAGCCATCTCCCAGCTGTACAGCAAAGGCATCGAAGGCTCGAAAACGTCCGTACAGGCCACCAAGGCTTCGGTCGAAAACCTCAACCTGCTGCAAGCCGGTCGCGGTGAGCTGGGCCTCGCGCTTGGTGATTCGGTAGCAGACGGCTGGAATGGTGTCGAAGACGCCGGCTTCAAGGCTCCGCTGAAGAAGTTGCGCGCCATCGGCGGCAGCTACCCGAACTACATTCAGATCGTTGCCAGCAAAGAGTCCGGCATCAAGACGCTGGCCGACCTCAAGGGCAAATCGCTGTCCGTCGGCGCGCCGAAGTCCGGTACCGAGCTCAATGCACGCGCCATCCTCAAGGCCGCTGGTCTGAGCTATGAGGACATGGGCAAGGTCGAGTACCTCCCGTTCGCAGAGTCCGTTGAGCTGATCAAGAACCGTCAGCTGGATGCCACCCTGCAGTCCGCCGGCCTGGGCATGGCGGCGATCCGTGACCTGTCATCGACCATGCCGCTGAACTACGTCGAGATTCCTCAAGACGTGGTTACCAAGATCAACAACCCGGCGTACCAGTCGGCGATGATCCCGGCAGGTACCTATGACGGCCAGGAAGCCGACGTACCGACCGTGGCCATCACCAACATCCTGGTGACCCATGAAGGCGTGTCCGATGACGTGGCGTATCAGATGACCAAACTGCTGTTCGAAAACCTCGATCAGCTGACCAAGGCCCATTCGGCTGCCAAGGACATCAAGCTGGAAAACGCCACCAAGGCCCTGCCGATCCCGCTGCATCCGGGCGCCGAGCGCTACTACAAGGAAGCCGGCGTACTCTGAGTACGCCAGGAGCGGCAAGCGCCGCTCCGAATCCGGCTGGCGAGTGCATCCTGCGCTCGCCGCCGGCATCCCAAACGACCTTTGCAGAGGTGCTAGTAAAACCAGCGTGTGTTCACGGCAGGTTTTGTTAGCGGCTCTACGCGACCACGCTTTATCAGCTCGAGGCATTTCATGAGCGAATTACAACAAGAACAAGGCCTGGGCGGCAGCCCTGCCGAGTGGCCCAAGGCGCTGTTCTATGTCGCCCTGCTGTTTTCCATCTACCAGATCATCATGGCGGCGTTTCATCCGGTGTCGAGTCAGGTACTGCGGGCGGGGCACGTCGGTTTCTTGCTGATGATTGTCTTCCTGAGCTTCCCTGCCCATGGCAACGGCCGCCCCTGGCAGCCTCTGGCCTGGGTGCTCGCGCTGGTCGGCATGGGTACGGCGTTTTACCAGTGGTATTTCGAGGGCGATCTGATCCAGCGCTCCGGCGATCTGACGACCTTCGATTTCGTCGTCGGGGTGGTGCTCATCGTCATGGTCTTCGAGGCCGCGCGCCGCGTGATGGGCGTCGCGTTGCCGATCATCTGCGCGATGTTCCTCGCCTATGGCTTGCTGGGTGAGTACCTGCCGGGTGATCTGGCACATCGTGGTTACGGTCTTGACCAACTGATCAATCAGCTCGCCTTCGGCACCGAAGGTCTGTACGGCACGCCAACCTATGTGTCGGCCACCTACATCTTCCTGTTCATCCTGTTCGGTGCGTTCCTTGAACAGGCCGGCATGATCAAGCTGTTCACCGATTTCGCCATGGGCCTGTTCGGACACAAGCTCGGCGGCCCGGCGAAGGTATCGGTGGTGTCGTCGGCCTTGATGGGAACCATCACTGGCTCTGGCGTCGCCAACGTGGTCACCACCGGCCAGTTCACCATCCCGCTGATGAAGCGCTTTGGTTACCGCGCGGCGTTTGCCGGCGGCGTAGAAGCGACGGCGAGCATGGGCAGCCAGATGATGCCGCCCGTGATGGGCGCCGTAGCCTTCATCATGGCCGAGACGATCAACGTACCCTTCGTCGAGGTGGCCAAAGCGGCCCTGATTCCGGCGCTGCTGTATTTCGGCTCGACGTTCTGGATGGTGCACCTGGAAGCCAAGCGCGCCGATCTCAAGGGCCTGCCCAAGGATCAGTGCCCAAGCGCCATGGCGGCCGTGAAAGAACGCTGGTACTTGCTGATTCCGCTGTTGGTGCTGGTCTGGCTGCTGTTC
The DNA here is from genome assembly GCF_000590475.1 of Stutzerimonas stutzeri. Taxonomy (NCBI): domain Bacteria; kingdom Pseudomonadati; phylum Pseudomonadota; class Gammaproteobacteria; order Pseudomonadales; family Pseudomonadaceae; genus Stutzerimonas; species Stutzerimonas stutzeri. The sequence goes on from NZ_CP007441.1 coordinate 4,660,010, forward strand.
TCCGGCCGCACGCCCATGTTCGCCGGCATCATCGGGCTGTCGCTGACCGCCATCGTGATCCTCGGCTCGGCGATCATCCTGAAGGTCTCCTCGTTCGGCTTGCGAATCGCCTTCTGGATCGCCCTGGGGCTGCTCTGTGCAGGTTTCTTCCAGCTGGGCATCGGCGTGATCTTCGGTGTCATCGCGGCACTGGTGGCGGTCTGCTGGTTCATCAAGGGTGGCCGCGACACGCTGCTGGTATGCCTGCATGCGCTGGTCGAAGGCGCCCGCCACGCGGTTCCGGTAGGTATCGCCTGCGCCCTGGTAGGCGTGATCATCGGCGTGGTATCGCTGACCGGTGTGGCCTCGACCTTCGCCGGCTACATCCTGGCGGTTGGCCAGGACAACCTGTTCCTGTCCCTGATCCTGACAATGCTGACCTGTCTGGTTCTGGGCATGGGCATCCCGACGATCCCCAACTACATCATCACCAGCTCGATCGCCGCGCCGGCGTTGCTCGACCTCGGCGTTCCGCTGATCGTCTCGCACATGTTCGTCTTCTACTTCGGCATCCTGGCCGACCTCACCCCACCCGTGGCGCTGGCGTGCTTCGCCGCCGCGCCGATTGCAAAAGAGACCGGGCTGAAGATCAGCATGTGGGCGGTGCGGATCGCCATAGCAGGGTTCGTGGTGCCGTTCATGGCGGTCTATAACCCGGCGCTGATGTTGCAGGGCGACAACCTGTGGATGACCGCGTACATGCTGATCAAGGCCGCGTTCGCCATTGGCCTGTGGGGTATCGCCTCGATTGGTTATCTGCAGCGTCCGTTGGCCTGGTGGGAACGCTTGCTAGGGTTCGCCGCGGGTGTGACGCTGATCATGGCCATGCCGATCACCGATGAAATTGGCTTCGCCATCGGCGCCCTGCTGCTGGCACAGCACATCGTGCGGGCTCGCCGGGCTGGACCGGCACTGGCATGATCGGACTCTGCCTGGGCTTGGCCGGGGTGGTGTGGGCGCAAGTGCCCACAGCCGACTTCACCCTGGCCTGGACCCATACGATCGAGAAGATCCGCTGGGAAGAAGATTACCGCGTCACGCCGGATGGGCTGCTGCTCGGCGAAGCGCGGGTCAAGGGTTCTGGTGCCGGAATGGAAATCCCGGATGGCGCCGAACTGCGTGACGGCACCTGGCACTACCAGCGCCAGGTCCCGCCGTTGCAACCGCTGCGTGTGGGGCGAACCCCCGAAGCAGGGGATTACCAAGTGTGTTTCGACCAGCGTTGTCACGCCTTGAGCGAATGGCTCGGTCCGCCAAAAGCAGACCGGCCCGCGCTGGAACTCTGGAGTTGCGCCGCGCAAGCGGACGGCTCCTTCTGATTCAGCAGCTTCGCAGCCCTGTAGTCGTCGTTTGATCGACGTAGGGCTGCGGTGGCCGCTGGTGGATCGGTGAAGCGTGATCCACCCTACGGCTCGACAATATCCGCTGCCAATCAGATCGCTTGCAACGCCTCGTTGCGCCTACTTGCCGCTACGCACCTGGCGCGCCGCTTGCGCCACCAGATCACCACGCCGGTCACCGAGAGCACGGCAATCGCCACGCCCAATACCGCAATCAGAATGCGTCCGGGGAAGCCTAGAATTCGCCCGCCATGGATCGCCGGCTGCAGCATGTGGAACTGCTCACCTAACGTGCCCTGCCCCGGTATTTCCTGCCCCAGCAATTGCGTGCCGTCACTGCCATGAAAGAACAGCCAGGCGTTACCCTGATTGCTGTCGTGGTCACCGAAACCAGCCCCGTAGAAGTTGTACTCGAAGCTGTAATACAGCTCGCCGATGGGCTCACTCAAGCCCAGGTCGGCGGCGTGTTGCATGGCGAAGTCATAGGCCCGATGGAAGTCATACTGGGTTACGCCCAACTCGTCCTTGGGCATCTTGCCGCGCGCCGCATAAACGCTCGGTTCCACCGTCGATACCAGCGACACCACCGGTTTGAAGACCTGTTCGGGCAGGTTCATCGCAATACTGCTGACCGCCACCGGCGTGAGCAACAACCACAGCCATAGGCCGCCGGCGCGATGCACGTCATGGTTGAGGCGCTGGCGCTTGATCTTCCAGGCCGTCCACCACTTGCCGAAGAACGGCCGCCCGCGGGGAAAGGTCAGCAGCAGCGAGACGAAGCAGTCGAGGGTCCAGAAGATTGCGACAATGCCCATCAACCAGATCCCCCAAGTCCTGGGCAGCGACAGGTTGTAGTGAAACTCCAGCAGGAACGGCACAACGTTCTGCCGCGAGAAACAGCACTCGCCCCAATAGCGCGTGCCGACTTGCTCGCCCGTCACCGCGTCGAGGTACTGCACAACCGGACGTTCTTCGAACGGCTTGCCGGTCGCCGGGTCATTGCGTGGCACCAGCGCCATCAGCGCGGCGTGCCCCGGTTCGTCCGGAAACTCCATGTACCAGACCTGCATCCGAGGGTTGGCCTGCTCGACACGATCGACCAGCGTGCCCGGAGCCAGTACCGGCCCACGGCTCTCGGTGTGATAGAACTCTGGGTTCAGCCACTCGTCCAGCTCGTGGTGAAAGGCCAGAACGCTGCCAGTGATGCCGGCGAGAAACAGGAACAGCGCCGTGGCCAGGCCGACATAGCGGTGTAGAAGAACGAGGATTGGACGCATCGTCGGGTTCCGTTTTTCATATAGCAAAAGCCGCCGACCCGTTCAGGACGGCGGCAGCGTTACCAATTCAGAAGTCATAGGTTACGGTTGCCATGATGTTGCGCTCTTCGCCGTAGTAGCACTGGCTCAGGCTGTTGCAGGCAGCCACGTATTTTTCGTCGGTAAGGTTGTTGAGATTCAGACGCACGCCAACGCCTTGCAGGCCCACCCGCGTCAGGTCGTAGCCGAGCATGGCGTCATATAACGTGTAGGAGGGAATGCGCAGTGTGTTCTCCGCATCGACCCAGCTCTTGCCGAAGTAGCGCGCGCCGCCTCCGACCTGCAGGCCAGCCAGCGAACCCTGACCGAATGTGTAGTCGGTCCACAGCGAGGCCATGTTACGCGCCACCGCGTTGGGCATATTGCCGCGATTGTTCACCCCGGCCGCCCCGGTGAAATCCTTGGAGTACTCCACGTCCATGTAGGTGTAGCTGGCGATGACATTGATCTGCTCGATTGGGCGCAGGCGGGCCTCCACCTCAACGCCTTTCGACGTCAGCTCACCCACTGCACGGTAGAAATTCTCGTTGGAGTCCTTGTTCGCCAGGTTGGACTGCTTCAGGTCGAAGTAGGAAATGGTGTAGAGATCGTCGGTGCCCAGCGGCTGGTATTTGAGGCCCACTTCGTACTGCTCACCTTCGGTAGGGTCCAGCAAGGCGATGTCGTACTCTCCGGGCGAAACCTCGTTGTAGGCCGCGGTGGCGTTCGGGTTGAACGACTCGGAGTAGCTGACATAGGGCGACAGACCGTTGTCGAAGGCATAGAGCACGCCGACCCGACCGGTAAATTGCTCCAGCTTGGCGCTGTCGGTCTGGTCGCCGTAGGTTGCATCGTTCGTGTGATCGAAGGAGACGTCCACCCAATCCTGACGCATACCCAACGAGAAACGCCAGTTGCCCAAGCTGATCAGATCCTGCACATAGAGGCCGGTCTGCTCCAGCTCGCGGGTCTCGTCGTACTGGTGATAGAACACCGGACTGCCTGCTCCGATGGCACCGGTGTAGGGGTTGATCGCAGGCAAACCATAACCGGCATCGTAATCCACCTTGGCCTTGCGCCGCTGGAAGTCGAGGCCGGTCACCAAAGTGTGACTGAGCGCGCCGGTATCGAAGAGAAACTGCAACTGGTTGTCAACGGTCCACGCGTGCAGCGCCTCGTCCGCACCGGTGTAATAGCGCACCAGCTCATCGGCGGTGGCGTAACCGTACTGGTAAACCTGTCCCGACTTCACGGTCGAGTCGAGGTACTGGAAGTTCTGCCGGGCCGACACGACATCGTTGAAGCGATGTTCCAACTGATAGCCCAGCATCTGCTGGTCGCGCTCGAACTTCTCGAAATCTTCGTCGCCTTCGAAGAAGCTGCGCGAGATTCGCCGACCGTTATGCGAGGTCACCGTGCCATCGGCCGGCAAGCCGCCGTGGTAGCCGCTTTCGGGATCTTTCTGCAGCATCGCCAATAGGGTCAGGCGAGTGTCTTCGGTGAAGTCAATGCTCACCGACGGCATCACGGCGTAGCGCTGCTCCTCAATGCCATCGACCTGATTATCGGCGTCCTTGATTACACCTGCGAGGCGGTAGGCAATCCGCTCGTCGTCCAGCGGACCGGTGAAATCGAATGCGGCCTGCTTGTAATCGTTGCTGCCATAGGAAAACTGCAGCTGGCGCCGGGTTTCGTGTTGCGGTTTCTTAGTGGTCATTGCCACCAGACCGCCGGGCAGGCTGCGGCCATAGAGCACCGATGACGGCCCCTTGAGAATGTCGATGCGCTCGACGAAATAGGGATCGACTTGCAGACTGCTGTAGGTGCCGCTATCACCCAACAGCTTTTGCCCATCAAGGTAGAGATTGTCCACCGAGCCGTCCGTGATGCCGCGCATGGCGACATAGTCGTAGCGCGTCGTGGCGCCATATGGCGCGCTCATCAATCCCGGCGTGTAGCGAACCGCCTGAGCGATCGAGCGCGAACCCTGGTCCTCGATCTGCTGACGCGTTACGACTGAAACGGTCTGAGAGGTTTCGGCCAAAGGCATACTCGTCTTGGTCGCCACGCTGCTGTGGGTGGCGTTGTAGCCTTCCATCTCGCCCAAGGCGTTACCCAGAGCGAAGCCCTCAACCACCATGGGCTTCAGCTCGATGGAGCTGGCCTCCTCCGCACGCGGTGCCAGCGAGTAGGTGCCGCGCTCATCGCGCACCGCCTGCAGTCCGCTCCCCTGAAGCAGCGCCGCGAAACCGTCCTCGATACCGTATTGGCCTTGCAGGCCGCTCGATTGCCTTCCTTCGATCAGGCGCGCATCGACCGACAGCATCACGCCGGCCTCACCAGCAAAGCGACTCAGGGCGCTGGACAGCAGACCGCCGGGAATCTCGTAACCGCGCACCGACTGCTGGCTGGCGGACTGCGCCAGAGCCACCGGCGAAGTGGCGAGCGCCGCCAGCGGCACGCAAAGCATGGCGGCGCGTACGGCCTGGGTAAGCGTACTGGAGCGGCGGAACGGAAGAGCGATAGAGCGCATGAGTCATCCTTTTTGCGAAGGGCAAAATCGTGATCGTTGCCGTTATGCCCCGCGACATTGCAAAAGGGGAACTGCAGATGCGAATTTTTTGCATTCTTGTTTAATCAAACACCGGAAACCTGTTCCGCGGGCTCGAGGCTCACCCACCAGGACAGTCGACGATTGATGCGTAGCGCCAGCGTGTCCGCTAACACGTCCAGCACCCGATCGGTGTCCGCCAAGGGGTACGCGCCCACCACACGCAGGCTCGCCACGCGCGGATCGCAACCAAGATAGCCCTGGCGATAGCGCGCCAGCTCAGCGACGAATGCGTCCAGGCGCAGGTTATCGGCCACCAGGACACCACTGGTCCAGGATTGGCGGCCCGGCTGCACGGCGCGTTCGGGCTCGATGCCTTCGCTGTCGAAGGCGATCTGCCGGCCGCTCATGACGGTAAGAGAACGCCCCAGCCCGCTGGGCATGATTTCGACCGCGCCGTCGAACACACTGAGCTGGGTGCTGCCTTCACGTTGCAGTACCGAAAACCGGGCGATGCTATTAGCCCGTAACCTGCCTTCGGCGGTCCACAGCACCAGCGGACGAGGCTCGGCAACCGCCTGCATCAGCAGCTCGCCGCGGTACAACGAGAGCTGACGAGTGCGCTCTTCAAAGGCGACATCCACCGCGCTGTCGGTGTTCAGCCACAGCCGTGAGCCGTCTTCCAGGCGCCAGTCGCGGACCTCTCCGACGGCGGTGCGCTGGTCTGCCGCCCAGCTTCGCCAAGGCATCGCGCCGGCGGCCAGGGCCAGCGCGCCGCCTCCGCAAAGGATCGACAAAGTTTTCAGCGCCTGTCGGCGAGTTGGCTGTCCCGACCGCAACAAAGCCGTCGCCGCGGGACTGAACGGATCGCCGGCCAAGGGCTCCAGGCGTCCGCTGATTTGCTCCACACGTTGCCAAGCACGGGCGTGTTCTGGCGCTGCCAGCCAGACACGCCAGGCCTCGCGGTCGGCCTCGCTGACCGAATCGGACTGCAATACCGCGAACCACTGCGCCGCCGCCTGCAGCACCTGATAGTCGAGGCTCATGGCTCATCCTCGGCCAGCAAAAGACAATGCAGCATGGCCTGCGCCATATATTTCTTGACCATCCGCTCGGACACATCGAGCTCGGCGGCGATGGCCGCGTAGGTCAACCCGTGCAACTGAGACAGCAGGAATGCGCGGCGCACCCTGTACGGTAGCCGTGTCAGCATCACATCGACTTGCATCAACGTTTCGACGATCAGCGCTTGGGATTCCGGCGACGGCATGACCGCCTCCGGCTGCAAGGCGAGCGTATCCAGATAGGCCTGCTCAATCTGCTTGCGTCGCCAGTGATTGATCAGCAGCCCTTTGGCGATGGTGTGCAGGTAGGCGCGAGGTTCACGAATGGATTCCAGGCCATGGTCCTTGCTCAGTACGCGAACAAAGGTGTCCTGCGCCAGGTCGGCGGCCTTCTGACTGCAGCCGAGCTGACGCCGCAGCCAGCCATTCAGCCAGCCCTGATGGTCAACATACAGCCGATGCACAAGCGGATGCCTGACCATACCCTCGATCGCCATGGATGAACCCTTCGCCTCGAAAGCGTTAATGCTAACGCTTCTCATCAGCACAAAGCTATGCCCCTTCACGCGTTGCGCATTACTCAGAAGCGGTCAGATTTTCCTGGCTCGACTAGGCTTTTCTGGATATCAACGTTGGAGTCTAAAGATGAAACCCATCATTCACCTTTCCGCTGCTGCGTTAATGCTCGGTGCGCTCCCCGTTCAGGCGCTGGAGATGCTGCCAGGGCTGTGGGAGTTCTCCAGCGACAACATCGAAGTGGATGGCACGCAGATGCCGGGCATGGCGGAAATGATCAAGCAAATGAAGGGCCTGCCACCGGAGCAAAAGAAAATGATGGAGGACATGCTTGCCGCCCAAGGCGTCGAGCTGGGTTCAGGCGGGGTGCGCATGTGTCTGAGCGAGGCGCAGGTGAAATCCCTTGAACTGCCCTTTCAGGACGAACCTGGCTGCAGCCAGGAACTCGTCGAACAGACTGACAGCCTGTGGAAATTCACATTCGAATGCCCTGACGCCAAGGGGCAAGGCGAGACCCAGCTGATCAGCGAGCGGGAGGTGGTCAGTACGATCGAAAGCGACTATCGGGTCGGCACGCAACAGGGCAACAGCCGCATGCAGTCGCGTGGGAAATGGTTAGGGACCGATTGCGGTGCACTCAAACCTAGAAAATAGTGAAAGGTTTCACGTGGAACCCCCATGGGCATTGGACCGCCTTGCGCTACTCCTTGACCCACTCGCCGCCGCTGGTCTGTTCGCAGGCTGGCTGGAGAAACCGCGCATCGCTGGCGACACCGTAATAATGAATGTCCTGGCGATAGGGCATATTCGAGACTTGAGCGTTACGGCAGATACCAAAGGCGCCAGCGGGGCACTGCTCGACAAACGAGACCTCAACGTCCTGATCCTTGAGTTCAGGCTGGCAGAAGCCGGAGCGGAACAGTTCCGCCGGAATCGTGCGATTCTGCTGACAGAGCTTCACCTCGATCCGCTCATCTTGGCTGTGAATCACGCAGCCCTCGGCCCAGACCTGCCCAGTAATGCCCAGCGACAGCAACAGAAAACATATTGAACGCATCGAACGGCCCCCTTTTTTACCCGCCGCGACTCTAGCATGCAGGCCCTGAAATCGCCTCCAACCCCACCACCGAATACGCACCATGGCTCATATGCTGACCCACATACCTACCCATGTAATCTGCGGGCCGCTCGGCGCCGGCAAGACCAGCCTGATCCGCTCGCTACTGGCGCAAAAGCCCGCAAGCGAACGCTGGGCGGTGCTGATCAATGAGTTCGGCCAGATCGGACTCGACGCCGCACTGCTGACCACCGATGAGACGGGGATCAGCCTGGCCGAGGTTGCTGGCGGCTGTCTGTGCTGCGTCAACGGCGTGCCGTTTCAGGTCGGCTTGAGCCGCTTGTTGCGCAAGGCCAAACCGGACCGGCTGTTGATCGAGCCTTCAGGGCTGGGGCATCCGGCCGAGTTGCTGAAACAACTCGGCGAACCACCTTGGCAAGAGGTAATGGCGTTGCAGCCGTGCGTGACCGTACTCGACGCCGCGGCGCTGGCGCGTGGCGAGCCGTTGCCGCCAAGCCAGCAACAGGCGCTGCAGAGCAGCGGCTTGTTGCTGCTGAACAAATCTGAGCAGCTGACCCAGGCCGATCGCCAGTACCTCATTAAGCAGCTGCCTGCGCTACCCCTGCGCTGGACACATGAGGGCGCTCTGCCGATCTCCGAACTGCCCGGCATCGACGTACGAGCCGGACTTGCCGGTGGGCAAGCTCCCCTCCCCGCTGCTGCCGGCGTACCCGGTGGTGTTTGGCTGAATCCGCAACAGCCCTTCTGCCAGGGTCAGGGCAGCGCGGACGGCTGGAGTATTGGCTGGCGCTGGCATCCGAGCCAACGTTTCGACACGCAACGCATCGCCCATTGGCTCGGTAGCTTGAACTGGCGCCGAGCGAAGCTGGTCGTGCACGGACCCGATGGTTGGCACTCGGCCAATGCGCTGGCTGGCGAGCCACTGCGGTTCATGCCCAGCGAATGGCGGAAGGACTCGAGGCTGGAACTAATCTTCGATGAACCGCAGGATGAGCCGCGCTTGAAGGCGGCAATGGCGGCCTGCCGCCTCTAGCGCCGGTTCACTCGTTGCGGCGGCGCCAATCGTCCAGTTGGATTACCCGCCCCGAATCCGGCGGAGCATGAAAAGGATGCGCCTCCATTTCAATCGGTCCTGGACGGGCACCGAACATGACGATACTGCCCTGATGGCGCTGCTCTCCGGTGACGGTGAATTCGAAACCGTAGACCCGTGCAAAACGGCGCTGCCCGCGTGCGTCACGAATCACCCCCAGACGACGAAATGCCACATTGCCGTCCAGCAGCTCGACATCCATCGTTTTGCAATGGCGCCGCACCGCTGCCAGCGCGCGCTCACGGATGCCATGGGCGTGCCAAAGCCAGGCGATGGCCGTCATAAGCAGGAGAAAGATGAACAGGTTGCCGAGCGTGATCATGAACGTTGCGTCCCATGGCAGACCGCCACGAGCGGCACGTGCCGACCTACTATCGGAGGTATGCGCTCGGAGGCTCTTATCGGGCCGTTCAACTTTCCAGCCAGACGTCGCGCGCCCAGTGCCACACCGATTCCCAGCTCCCGTCGGTCAGCTCGTGCTCGTCGCCGTCGAACAGCATGACCTCGCCTTCGAGGTCGACCACATAGTAATCCGGCCCGTCCTGACAGATCGGCAGCAGGTCGCGGGCCACGCCAGCATCCCAAGCGTTGGCGGCTACTTCCGGCAGATAGGTATGCGATTGCGGGTCGGCGGCGGTTACCGGTTCCAGTCGGCCATAGATCACGTCACTGACCGTCAAAAGGAATTCACGCAAGCCGAACGGCAGGTTGATCAACAACTCTTCCTCGACCTCGACCAGCCGGTCATCGTCCGGCAGTTCCAGCGGTACCGGTACCGGTTCGTTGAGTTCACGCAGTTGCTCGATCACCTCTTCCATGACAGTCCCCCTCTGCAGTCGCCAGGAATGCGCCGTTTATACAAGCCCTCACAGTGGCTAGCCAGTACCAGTCGCGCTAAAGTGGCGATCGCTCGAAAAAAGGTGTACCCCACGCAAGCGTAACGAAGCAGGCACCGATATGAATAACCGCATGGATGCCTGCCCATCGTTCAGCCCGTTCGGGCTCGACTAGGAGATACCGTGGCATCCACCCAAGCATGCGACAGGCTCACAGAGGCGCTCGCCCAGTGCGCTGACGAACCCATCCATATCCCGGGCAGTATTCAACCCCATGGGTTTCTGCTGGTGCTCCACGAACCTCAGCTGACCATCGCTCAAGCCAGCGATAATGTCGTTCAGTGGCTTGGAGTCGAGGCCCAGGCATTGCTCGGCCAGCCGCTCGCCGAGCTTATCGGTGAGTGCGGCTTCGCCGAACGCCTGGCTGCGCTGGCCGAAGACGACCACAATCCGTTCCACCTGAGCGACATCAGTTTCACGCTCCCAGGGCACAGCGACCGGCCGTCATTCGCCTTGATGGCCCACCGCTACGCGGGCCGGCTCATCGTCGAGTTCGAGGCCGCGGGCAGTTCCGGCAAGGCCTACGACACGCTCTATCCCCTGATGCGGACGTTCGTGGTGCAGTTGCAAGAAGCGCAGGCGCTCGATGTCATCTGCCAACTGGCCGTGCGCGAGGTCAAACGCGTCACCGGCTTCGGTCGGGTCAAGGCCTACCGCTTCGATGCGCAGGGCAACGGCGTGGTATTGGCAGAAGAAGCCGACGAAGGCTACCCGCGCTATCTGGGGCTGTACTTTCCGGCTTCGGATATTCCGTCACAGGCACGCCAGCTCTACCGCGACAACCTGATCCGAGTGATCCAGGACGCCAACTACCGGCCCTCCCCGCTGGTACCCGCGCTCAATCCGGACACCGGTGAACCGCTGGATCTGAGCTTTGCCTCGCTTCGCAGCGTGTCGCCGGTGCACCTGCAGTACATGCGCAACATGGGCACGCTCGCGTCGATGTCGATTTCGATCGTCGTGCAGGGCGAGCTCTGGGGGATGATCTCCTGCCATGACGCCGCGCCGCGCGCTGTGGGCTATCAGACCCGCACGGCTTGCGAACTGTTAGGGCGCATTCTTGCGCTGCAGATTCAAGCCAAGGAAGCAGCGGCGTTAGCCCAGCGCAAGCTGGAATTGCGTCGCCAGATCGTCGAGCTGCTTTCGGCAATGGCCGACCGCGACAGCGTCATCGAAGGCTTCAAGAACCTCCCGACCGTTGTACTCGGATTCGCCAGTGCCCACGGCGCCGCCATCGTCTCGGGCGAGACCCAAGAAGTCATCGGTGAGACGCCCCCACCTGAATTGCTGACCGCGCTGACGCTATGGCTGTCGCAGCAGCATGAGCGTCTGGTATTCAGTTCCGATTGCATTTCCCGCGATATCCCGGCCGTGCCGGAACTGGCCGCGCACTGTGCCGGCCTGCTGGCGATCTCGATTTCGCGCCTGCATCCGCATTACCTGCTGTGGTTCCGTCGTGAGCAGATCAAGACCGTGAACTGGGCCGGTCAGGCGAGCAAGCAAATTAACGCTCGCGGCGGGTTGTCTCCGCGCGACAGTTTCGAGAGCTGGTGCGAGACGGTGCGTGGCTACGCCCAGCCCTGGCAACAGGTGGAACTGGACGGCGCGCTCGAACTGCGCACCGCAGTGCTCGGCATCGTGCTGCGCAAGGCCGAGGAAATGGCCCAGCTCGCCGGTGAGCTGCGTGAAAGCAACAAGGAGCTGGAGTCATTCTCCTACAGCGTCTCGCATGACCTGCGCGCGCCGCTGCGGCACATCGCCGGCTATGCGGAGCTTTTGGGCGAACTCGAAGGCAGCAAGCTCAGCGATCGTGGCCTGCGCTTCCTCGACAACATCGGCGATGCCGCCCGTTTCGCCGGCACGCTGGTCGACAATCTGCTGAGTTTCTCCCAGATGGGCCGCGCCGCGCTGCGAATGTCCGACGTCAATCTCAGCGCGTTGGTCGAATCCATCCGTCGGGAAATGGCGCCGGACTGCGAAGGCCGGCAGATAGAATGGCAAGTTCAATCGATGCCTGTCGTGGTCGCTGACGCCGCTTTCATCCATATGGCCTTGCGCAACCTGATCTCCAATGCCCTCAAGTACAGCCGCACGCGTGAGCTGGCGGTCATCGAGATAGGTGCCGAACAGCGCGCCGAAGAAACCATCGTTTACGTTCGCGATAACGGCGTCGGCTTCAACATGCAATATGCCAACAAGCTGTTCGGTGTCTTCCAGCGCCTGCATCGGATGGAGGAGTTCGAGGGCACCGGGATCGGACTGGCCAGCGTGCGACGTATCATCGAGCGGCACGATGGACAGGTCTGGGCGAACGGCGAAATCGATCAGGGCGCGACCTTTTTCTTTTCATTACCCCGCCTCGCTTACGCGTCATCCCTTTAGTACGAGACCCTTGATGCTCAAACCGATTCTTTTGGTAGAAGACAATCCTCACGATCTGGAACTGACGCTGGTCGCGCTCGAGCGCAGTCAACTGGCCAACGATGTGATTGTCTTGCGCGACGGCGCCGAGGCGCTCGATTACCTGCTGCGTCGCGGCGACTATGCCCAGCGCGCCGATGGCAATCCGGCCGTGCTGCTGCTCGACCTCAAGTTGCCCAAAGTGGACGGCCTTGAGGTGCTGAAAATGGTTCGCGAAACCCCCGACCTGCGCAGCATACCCGTGGTGATGCTGACGTCCTCGCGTGAGGAACCGGACCTGACGAAGGCTTACGAACTGGGGGTGAACGCTTACGTGGTCAAACCGGTCGAATTTCGGGATTTCGTGGCGGCCATTTCCGACCTCGGTATTTTCTGGGCTGTGCTCAATGAGCCGCCACCGGGCTCGTTGCGGCTGCAACGCCAACGCCGGGATCGCCAGGACGATGAAGAGCGGAGCTGAAAGGCAGCGACTCTGAGCGACTCACAAGCAAACTTTCGTCAAGCCGTGCGGCACCCGCTACAGGATGGTTATGCCACCGAAAAAAAATATTAGCCTCCTGCTAGTTGAAGACAGCCCGCACGATGCCGAGCTGGCGCTCCTGACGCTCGAACGAAACCACTACGTCGCCGAGACGGAAGTCGTCTATGACCGTGCCGGCGTGGTCGAAGCGCTGCAACGACGGCGCTTCGATCTGATTCTTTCGGATTTGATCCTGCCGGGCTATTCCGGCAGCCAGGCACTGCAGGACGCCAGGCAACTGGCGCCCGACACCCCTTTCATTTTCCTTTCCGGCGTATTCGGCGAGGAGCATGCGGTCAGCATGATGCGGTCCGGCGCCGTTGATTACGTGCTCAAACAGAACCTGAACCTCTTGCCCAAGGCGGTTGAGCGAGCACTGAGCGAGGTGCAGGAACGCCACGGACGCCTGCGCGCCGAAGAAGCACTGCGCGAAGTCGAGGTGCGTGCTCGTCTGGCGATCGATGCGGCAGGCTTGGGCATGTGGGACTACGAGCTGACAAGCGGCACGCTGATTCTCGATCGTCAATGTCGCGCGATGTTCGACCTGTCCGATGACGCGCCGGTGAACGTCGGGGTGTTAGCGTCGTTCTGTCATCCAGACGACCTGCAGCGTATACGCGAAAAGGTCCGCAAGACCCTCACAGATGAGGGTGACAAGGAATTCACCGTCGACTACCGCATCCTGCTCGGCGACGGGCGGGTGCGCTGGGTGGAAACCCGCGGACAAGGCTTCTTCGAGGACGGCGCGAGCAAGCGTTTCATCGGCGTGGTGATGGATGTTACCGAACAGAAACTGGCCACCGAAGCGCTCAAACGCATGAACGAAACGCTCGGCGAACGTGTCGAGGCACGCACGCGTGAGCGCGACCGGACCTGGGAACTCTCCCGCGACCTGCTCGCGGTGATGCGCTTCGATACTACGGTTGTCGCACTCAATCCGGTCTGGGAAGGCACGCTCGGCTGGCCGCGTGAAAAACTCACCGACCAGCCCCTCTGGGCCTTGGTGCACCCCGACGACCTCAGCGCAACCCTTGAAGAAACCGAGCGGCTTCGCCAGGGGCATGTCACCGACCGCTTCGTCAACCGTATGCAGCACAGCAATGGCAGCTACCGCTGGCTGTCATGGACCGCAGTGCCCGAAGGCGAAAGGATGTACGCCGCGGGACGCGACATCACCAGCGAGATCGCTGCCGTCGACCGTCTCGCAGCGGCCAACCGCGAGCTGACGGAGCAGATCAAGGAGCGCGAACGCATCGAGGCCACCCTCCAGCAGATGCAGCGCCTGGAGGCCGTCGGCCAGCTAACCGCCGGCGTCGCGCATGATTTTAATAATCTGCTGACCGTCATTCTTACCAGCGCCAGCTTTCTCAAGAACGACCTGGAGCGTGGCGCGCCGCTGGCCAAATCGCTGAGCCGCCTGCAGTACATCCAGGAGTCCGGTGAACGCGGCGCGACCCTGACCAGCCAGCTGTTGGCGTTCGCTCGTCGTCAGCAGTTGGCCCCGAAGGCAGTGGACCTCAACGACACCTTGGTCGGCATGCTCAGTCTGTTGCACAGCACCTTAGGCGGTGCCGTTACCATCGAAACCGATACTTGCGCCGGACTCTGGCATGCCTTGGTCGATCCCACCCAGATCGAGATGATCATCCTCAACCTGGCGATCAATGCCCGCGACGCCATGGGTTCCGGTGGCCGTCTCGCCCTCGTTACGGCCAACGCGGTGATCGATACACCCGCGCAGCGTGCCGAAGAGCCGGGGCCTGGCGAGTACGTGGTGCTGTCGGTACGGGATACAGGCTCAGGCATGAGCGATCACGTGCTGCAGAAGGCCTTCGAACCGTTCTTCACCACCAAGGAGGTGGGCAAGGGTTCGGGGCTCGGGCTGGCGCAGGTGTTCGGCTTCGCCAAGCAATCCGGTGGTGGCGCGCGGATCGAGACCGAACTGGGCGTGGGTACCACCGTCAGCGTCTACCTGCCTCGGGTTCAGGCCCCGGAGCTGGCGATCGACGCGCCGGAAAGCCCACACAGCACGCCGATCGGTGATGCATCGAACACCGTCCTGCTGGTCGACGACGATAACAGCGTGCGTGAAGTGACCGCACAGATGTTGTCCAACCTGGGCTATTCGGTGATCCAGGCGGAGAGCGGTCAGCGGGCCCTGCAATTGCTGAAAGACGGAACGACGGTGGACCTGCTTCTGGCCGACTTCGCCATGCCGGGGATGAACGGCGGCGAGCTGGCCCGGGCCGTTCTGTCGAGCTATCCGAAGCTGCCCGTGGTATTCATCACCGGCTATGCCGAGCTTGGCGAACTGGGCATGGGTAGCACGACGATTATCCAGAAACCCTTCCGTGAAGACGATCTGGCCAGCAAAATCCTCGTCGCGCTCACCGAAGCGAGTCCCGCCTGATGTCATCCTTGCGTCAGTGGCTCCGCGACGCGAGTGCGCCGCTGCATCAGCGCGTCGATACGACTTATTCCCGCTTCGACCTGCGCGACCGCCACGATTACGGACTTTTTCTGAGCGCACACGCGGCTGCGCTGCTTCCCTTGGAAGCGGCGCTTGAGCAGGGCCCGATAGCGCGACTGCTGAACGATTGGCCCGAAAGAAGCCGAAGCGCGGCGCTAGCTGAAGATCTGCGGGCACTCCGGATTGCTTTGCCCGCTCCACCGCATCTCCAACCGGGCAGCGACGAAGGCTGGTACTGGGGCGTTGCCTACGTGCTGGAGGGCTCGCGGCTTGGCGGTCGAGTATTGTCCCAGCGTGTCCGTGACGGTGTCTCGGGCCGTCCGCTGCGCTACCTCGAACATGGAGCGGGCGCTCCGCTGTGGCCGCGTTTTCTGGCGCAATTCGAGCGCCGAGCAACGCGCGTCGACCGCGATCAACTGCTGGAAGGTGTCCAGCTGGCGTTCGGCCGGTTTCTCCAGGCCGCCGAATATGAACTGCAGGCCGCGTCTTCCTTGCCCTAGTGCCCTCCCGGCCGCCCGTCTCTGCCGTCCCTGCTGATCGAGTTGCTACGTGAGCAGCAACCGAACCCCAGCCCGTCAATGCGAGTCTCAACACGCAGCGTTTACCGTTTCGTCAGCAGAGCAGCCAGCCGCGAGACCGAAATCACGCCCAGCAGGGGGGTTCATGGACAAGGCAGATCGTGCCGGTTTCGCCGTATTCATCCTTGCCATAGCATTCATCGCTTTTGTCGGTGGCGCGTTGGTCACGCTTTCGCAGAACTTTCCCTACCGCTATCTGAACGACGCCTACAAAGCGGCTCATGCGGCGCTGGCTCAGTTCACCGAGACCGATCTCTACACCGAGACACATTTGTGGCGGCAAGCGCGGCGTCAGGAACGGGGCGTAACCACTCATGATGCGCAGGACGCGTTCGACGGGCTGACGCTCTACACCTCGGGCGACGGCAGTTACGCCAATCTGATGGACATGCAGGGCAAGGTCGTCCATCGCTGGGCGCTGCCCTATCGCGAGATTTGGACTGAAAGCCCGGCCGGCCGTAAGCCCAGGCCCGAGGACAGAATCTATTGGGACAAGGCCCGCCTGTTACCCAACGGCGACTTGCTGGTGGTGATCACCGCCGATAACGACACACCCTGGGGTTATGGCCTGATCCGCATCGATCGTGATTCCAAGTTGATCTGGGCTTACCACGGCGCAGCCCATCATGACCTACACCTGACGCCGGACGGTCGCTTAGTCACCCTCACCCATGGCTTCAGCGAGGACGATATCCCCAGCTTGAAGGGACTCGAACGCCCGTGGCTGGATGATTGGCTGGTGACGCTGGACCTTGAAAGCGGTGAAGAATTGAACAAGGTCTCGCTGTCCCGGGCCTTTCTCAAGTCGCGCTTCGCCGAACCGCTTTACCAAACGCCCGGCTACGCCACGGGCGATCCGCTGCACGCCAACAGCGTACATTTTCTCGACGACCAGCAAACCGCCGCCTTCACTCCCGCCAAGGGCCGTCCCGGGCAAGTGCTCGTCTCGTTCCGCAACATCAGCACCATCGCGTTGGTGAACCCCGAGCTGGGCGCCGTGACCTGGGCCACCACCGGGCCCTGGCTGGTCCAGCATGACGCCCAGGTGCTGCCGAACGGAAACATGACTCTCTTCGACAATGCGGCCAACTATCGGGAGGCGAATATTTCCCGAGTGCTCGAAGTGAACCCGAGCACCCATGAGGTGGTCTGGACGTATGAAGGAGACGATGAACACCCCTTTGAAAGTTATGTCCGCAGCTCTGCGGAAACACTGCCCAACGGCAACCGCTTGATCACCGAATCCGATGGCGGGCGTCTGTTCGAGGTTACGCAGAAAGGGAACATCGTCTGGGAGTTCATCAACCCGGTACGCGGCGGAGATAACGAAGCCTTTATCCCCATCGTCTCATCTGGGCAACGGATCGCTTACGAAACGCTCGACGCGGCATTCCGCGCCGTTATCGATCAGTCGTTGAACAGGTGAACGACATGAATTCTCGACACATCCGAAGCTGCACGACGGTTTTTATCCTCGCGGCTGTAACGCTTCCGCAGATCGTCCACGCCTATGTGGGTCCGGGCGCGGGACTGGGGCTGTTGACGGCGTTGTGGGGTCTGGTGGCGGCAGTTGGCGTCGCCGTCTTCTACGTGGTGATGTGGCCGATCCGCCGCATGCGGCGGCGGCGCAAGGCCGAACAGCTTGCCGCTGCGGCGACTCTCAGCGGTACCGCAAAGCCCGTCGTCGAGCCAGAGAGCAACCGGGATTCCACACGCTCCTGAACCGGGTGACCGCCAACTCTGCTTGCCGGCCCAGCGCACCGCCTGGCAGCCCTGGAGATAGCAGCCAAACGGTCCGTTGTGTGGGAGGTTTGTCATGGGAATACTCGATCTGCCCGGACCACTGTTCGCCGCGGTTGACACTCTGCTGGCGACATTGCTACCGGCCGGCGCACGGTTGGTCATCTGGGCGATCATGGCTGGCGCCGGCACGCTGCTGCTGTATCGGCTGATCTCGCCGCAGGCGCGGATAGGGCAGGCCAAGCGAGAAGCCCGCGAAGCCCGTCGCCGGTTGAGCGAGTTCGACGGCGATATCGCGGAGGCCGGCCCATTGATTCGTGGCCAATTCAGCGCTGCATTTCGCCATCTTGGCCTGGTACTGGCCCCTACCCTACTCTCCATGCTGCCGCTGCTGGCGTTGCTGACCTGGATCGATCATACCTACAGCTATGATTTCCCGGATCGCGATGATCCACCCGCGATGATGGTCGAGCCCGAACCCGATTTCACCGAGTGGATCGCCGACAGCGACATTCCGTTGGTCCGCATCGGTATTGCCGGCAGCGAGATGGTGGAAATCGCGTTAACCGCACCGATCCCCGTCATCGAACGGCGTCAGTGGTGGAACTGGCTGGTTGCCAACCCACTGGGTTACTTACCGGGTGAAACTGGACTAGAGCGCGTCAGCATCGGTCTGCCACAGCGCGCTTACCTGCCTTTTGGGCCGCCCTGGATGCGCTCTTGGTTGGCCATTCTATTGCCCACCATGGCATTGGTGTCCCTGCTCACCTACCGCTGGGCGCATGTGGAATGAATGACCTGGCGAGCGCTACTGCGAAGCGAACCAATGCCGATCCGGGCTTCCACGTACCGACCTGGATGCATCTGCTCAGTGGGTGGATTCATCGAAACCCGCGATCGTGGATCCGACTCGGCAACCTGGAGACCCGAGCGGTCGCCGATATTATTGTGGACGTGCGGGTGGATCGGCCGATCTTCGTCGCCGGATTGGCCCGTTCGGGCACCACCGTGTTACTCGAACAACTGGCCGCGCACCCACAGGTGACCAGCCATCGCTACATCGACTATCCGCCGGTGCTGACACCCTACTGGTGGAACCGCTGGCTGGAGATGGTGCCGCGCGCGACCGAAGTCGCGAAGGAGCGCGCTCACCAGGATGGCATCAGCATCACCTCGCAAAGCCCGGAAGCGTTCGAGGAAGTTCTCTGGATGGCGTTTTTCCCTGACGCCCACGATCCAGGCCGCAGCTCGGTCATGGGCCGGCAGCACGCGCATCCCGAGTTCGAGCGCTTCTACGCGGAGCACCTGCGCAAGCTACTAGCCGTGCGTAAACGCCAGCGCTATGTGGCCAAGGGCAACTACAACCTGGTCCGGCTGACATACCTGCATCGTCTTTATCCCGATGCCCGTTTCGTGCTGGCGATCCGCGATCCGGTCTGGCATATCGCTTCGCTGATCAAGCAGCACCGCCTGTTCGTCACCGGCGAATGTGCTGAGCCCAGAGCCCTGGAACACATGCGTCGGGTCGGGCATTACGAGTTCGGCCTCGACCGGCGGGCGATCAATACCGGCGACACCGCCCTGACCCGCAAGATCACCGAGCTCTGGGCATCGGGCCGTGAGGTGGAGGGCTGGGCGCAGTACTGGGCGATGATCTACAACCATGTCGCCGACGTGTTGGCGGACGACGACGCGTTGCGCCATGCCTGTCTGATGGTGCGCTACGAAGCGCTGTGCGGTGAGCCGCGGACCACGCTGGCACGGGTGTTCGAGCACAGCGACCTGCCCGTTGCAGCCGACTGGTTGGACACCGCCGCAGCGAGCCTGCACGCCCCCGGCTATTACCGGCCGACCTTCAGCGACGAGGAGCTGGCGGTCATCCAGGCCGTCACCGGTCCGGTTGCAGCCCGCTTCGGCTACGCCGAAGACGTGTTTTCAGATGATTCAGCCCACTGAAGAGGTCCCCATGGCTCATACAGGCTCCCCGCTACACCAGGCCGAGCCGCCTGGCATTCAAGAAATCCTGCGGGTGAGAGCAAAGCCGGATGCGCACCTTTATCGGCATGCGATGATGGTGGACAAGGCCGCGCGAGCGGCGATCAACGGGCAGAAGCCGTGCGCCCTCTGGTTTACCGGATTGTCCGGGGCGGGTAAATCGACCGTGGCGGACCTGGTCGAACAGCAGCTTCACTCTCTGGGCAAACGCACCATGATCCTGGACGGCGACAACGTACGCCATGGTCTCAATCGGGACCTTGGCTTCAGCGACGCCGATCGAATCGAAAACATTCGCCGGGTGGGGGAAGTCGCACGGCTGATGGTGGATGCCGGGCTGATCGTGCTGGTCAGCTTCATTTCGCCGTTTCGCAGTGAGCGGCAAATGGTGCGCGAGTTACTGGAGCCGGGCGAATTTTTCGAGATATTCGTCGACGCCTCGCTGGAAGTCTGCGAGGCGCGCGATCCCAAGGGCTTGTACCGCAAAGCAAGAGCCGGCCAGCTGCCCAACTTCACCGGCATCGGCAGTCGCTACGAACCACCGAGCGCGCCAGAGCTCCACCTGCCAGCGGGCGAAGCGCCACCCGAGGTGCTCGCCGAGCAGGTCATGGCGCTGCTGCAGGCGCGCGGAATGCTATGAGCGATCCTACGGACCGGCATCACTTGGATCCGCTGCGCTTGAAGGCTGATTTCGAAGCGGTCCGGCCAAGCGACCGTCAGGCTCCCAGTCAATGCGCGGCATCAACGCCGCATGGTGCTGTGGCAAGACAATCACTCAGAAACGGCGGGTACTGGTCAATTCATCCAATACCCGGGTGGCAACGCGGAACGGCACGGACATGTGATCCTCACCCGCCTCGATCTGAAAGTCGCTACGAAGCCCATATTGCGAAAGATCCTGAAGCCTCAGCTGCAGCGCGCGCACGTCCTGGATTTCCTGCGGCATTTCTCGATCACCGACCCACATCGTCAGGCTCCGGTGAGTCAGATCCAGCTGACCGGCATGGGCCTGTTTGGCAAATGCACGTTCATGCTCCAGCAGGTAGCGATCACGCCACCACAGGCTCGGGCTGATCGCCACCACATGCTGGAATAACGCCGGCCGGGTGAAAAGCGCGTAAATGCCGAACATACCGCCGAATGAGTGCCCTACCAGGCTGCGCTGGTCCTGGTCGACCTTGAATCGCTCGGCGACTTTCGGCATCAGGCGGTCCTCGATGAAATCGAGAAACAGGTCCTGACCTCCTTGCGGAGGGTCGTTGCGCTCGGGGAGTTGTGGTGGCGACAGGTCGAATGCGCGACGTTTGAAATCCAGCGGCGTATCGCTCGGATAGCCGATGCCCACGATTATCGTGGATTGCATGCGCTCCTGGGCGCGCTTGGCGGCATGGAAGGCCGGAAAATAGGCATTGGCGTCGAGCAGGTAGATCACTCGATAGCCGCCGGTATAAGGCACCTCGCCCTCCGGCAAGCTGATTATGATGCGGTATTCGCGCCCTTCGGCACTCTTCATCATCCATTGCTCGGTGCCGTCCAACGTGACCGGCTCGGCACGGGCGACATTCAAGCCACCCAAGAGCAGGGCACCCAGTACGATTGCTGCGGCTCGCAGCCAGCCCATGGCGATCACCAGCTGTAGCTCAGGCTGGTGATGACGCTGCGCGCTTCGCCGCGGTAGCAGAAGCCATCCTGGCAATTGATATAACGTTTGTCGGTCAGGTTGCGTGAGTTCAGCGCCAGTCGCACACCATCCAGGTCGCCTCCGAAGTCGTAGTGCACGCCTGCATCGAACAATGTGTAGTCCTCGTTCTTCACGGTGTTGTCACCGTCGCCATAGGTGCTGCCGGTGTAGCGTGCGCCAGCGGAAAAGCCCAACCCGAATGGCAGGCGGTAATCCAGCCACAGCGACGCCAGGTGGCGCGGTACGTTTTTCGGCGCATTGCCTTCGTAGTCGGTGTCCTTGGTGACCTCGGCATCGTTGAAGCTATAGCTGGCGTTCATCCGTAAGCGGTCAGTCAGGTCAGAGACCGCCTCCAGTTCAAGACCACGGGATACCTGCTCGCCGGTTTGTACGCTATAGAGCGGATTGACCAGATCACGCGTCAGCACATTGGTTTGCGTCAGGTGATAAAGCGAGGCGGTCAGCATGGTGCTGCTACCCGGCGGCTGGTACTTGAGCCCGACTTCGTACTGCTCACCCTCGGTCGGCTCGTAGCGTTTGCCGCTGGCATCGGAGCCGCTCTCTGGTTGAAACGAGGTGGCATAGCTGGCGTAGGGCGCCAGTCCGTTGTCGAACAGGTAGAGCGCACCGATCTGGCCAGTGATTGCCGAATCACTGGTCTTGGTCGGGTCGATCTCGCTGCCGAACTGATAGCCGTTGGAGCGCGCGTGCACCCAGTCGCGGCGCAGTCCGGCGGACAGACGCCAACGGTCGATTTCGATCTGATCCTGCAGATACACGCCGGCGCGATGTTCCAGTCCATCCCTGTCGACCTGTACATCGTCGGGACGCGCAACGGGCTGGTGGTAGTCCGGCGCGTCTCGATCAATGGATGGCGCTTCGCCGGTGGCGTACAGGAGGGACGTGTCGATCCACGCATAGTCCACTCCACTGACCAAGGTGTGTTGCAGGTTGCCGGTGGCGAAGCGACTCACCAGGCGGGTGTCGGTGGACAGCGATGCCATCTCCTCGTAGCTGCCCGCAGTGGCACGATCAAGAATGTGGCCATCCGTGACGCCCGTGATATCCAGATACTGATTGGTGGTATCCAGCTGCCCATACCGCAGATTCTGCTGCAGGCTGAAAGATTCATTGAAGGCATGCTCGAACTCGTAGCCGACCGTCCACTTGCGCTGTTCAAGCTTGTCGAAATATTCATCGCCCTGCCAGAAGTCAGTGAGCCGCTCGCCGTCCTGGTACAACATTGGCGAGGCCGCCGTCTGCCGCTCCTGGTATTGCGCCAGCAGGGTCAGGCTGGTATCCGGATCGATCTGCCAGCTCAGCGAAGGCGCCAGCAGGCGGGTGTCGTTGTCCATCTGCTCGATGGAATATTCCGCATCACGATAAATGCCGACGGTGCGGAACAACACATCGCCGGCTTCATCCAGCTTGCCGCCGACATCGAACTGACCCTGGCGATGGTTGTAGTTGCCGGCCTGAATCTCAACCTCGTTCTTCGCCAAGAGGCTTGGTCGCTTGCTTACCCGGTTGACCATGCCGCCGGGGCTGATCTGCCCGTATAGCACCGAAGCCGGGCCCTTGAGCACTTCAATGCGCTCCAGGCTGTACGCCTCGATGGAAGGCAAGGCTAGCCAGCCACTGCCCGCCTGACGCAGGCCATCGAGAAAGTCGGCGGACTGCGTGGTCTCGAAACCCCGGACATTGATCGTGTCGAAGCGCGGATCCAGGCCTGAACCGCCGACCCGTACACCCGCGGCGTAGGCGACGGCGTCTTCGACCTTGTTCACCTTGCGATCGGCGATCTGCTCGGCCGTCACCACACTCACGCTTTGGGCGGTTTCCAGGATGGGCTTATCCGTCTTGCTGGCACTGCTGGCATTACTGGCGAAATAACCCTGAACCGGCGCGAAGGCGCTCTGTACCGATGTGGCTTCGATGGTGGCAGGCGCAAGCTGGTAGGTGGCCTCCGGCTTGGCAGGAATTACTACATAGCCGGCCGCCGTCTTCTGCGCGACCAGTCCAGTACCGCTTAGCAAGGCCGCCAGCCCATCGTCCAACGACCCGCCACCCATCACGCCCGGGCTGGTCAAATCGCCGACCAGCTCGGGGGAATAGGAAAGAGTAATGCCCGCGCGCTCGGCGTAGTCAGTGAGCGCCTGCTCCAGCGGCCCGGCCGGGACACTCGGCGCTGCAGTAGCCGAAACTGGAGAAGCGGCCTGCGCCGTAAGGCTGGTGGTGCCACCGATCAAAGCTAACGCCAGGCAGACCGCAGCGGGCAGGGTACGGGCCTGAAGAGGAAATGGAAGAGGGCTGGCACAACGCATGACGGTATCCATTGAGGGAGTGATATTCCCTAACCGGATGAGCCAGAAAATTCCGACAAATTATTTATCTGTTGCTGTCGATGGCCCGACAGCGCTCAAGCGATCGGCACGATGCGCACCCACCAGCGGGTCCGCTCGACAATTTCCACAGGCAACAGGTGGGTAAGGTTGCGCAGCATCAAGGCGGGTTCATCCAGCCGGAATATCCCGGACAGCCGAAGATCGGCCACCTCGGGATCGCACCCCAGCCAACCCTGTCGATAGCGCCCCGCTTCAGCGAGAAAATCAGCCAGGCTGATATCACTGACCACCAGTAAGCCACGCGCCCAGGCAAAGGGATCGATAGGGCTCCGACGCAGCGTCATAAACCCCGTCGCCGATACGCCCACGCCCTCTCCCGCCTGCAAAAGGCGTTGCCCGGACTCGGCAGAGACGAGCATCTCGCCGCTTTGCACTCGAATCTCGCTATAACCGTCGCGCTCGCGCACCAGCCCCCGCGCCTGTCGCCCAGCACAACTGGCGAAGCGACAGCGAAGACGCCACTGCGCACCTTCCACCAGCAATTCACCGGAACGCAGCACCAATTCGTCGCCCTGCACATCCAGCGCGCTGCCGGTGTTGAGCAAAACCTCGACACCAGCCGCCAGATCCAACCGCCGGCGCTCACCGGTGGCAGTGACAAGGTCGGCGCGCCAGCCCGGCGCTGCGGTCGTTGCCAGTAACGCCGCGCTTGCTGTCGCCAGGCCAAAGCCGAGTAGCTTCAGCGTGCGGCGGCGGCCGAGGTCGGCTTCAGCGCGCCGTAACAGCGGAATGGTGTGCGCCGCAGCGGGCAATTGGCTGTCATGAAACAGGCCGTCCAGTTGCCGCAACCGTTGCCAGGCCAGCAAGTGTCGCTTGTCCTGGCGCAACCAGTCCTGCAGTTGGTTATCAAGCTCGCCGCACCGGGCATCGGTGCGCAGCCGCATCTGCCACTCGATAGCCGCCCGTACGATGGCCTCTGGCAGACGCTCGGCCGCCGCCCTCACGGCGCCGTCTCGTAGCACACGCGATAACAATGCAGCAGGGCGCCGGCCACATGGCGCTCCACGGTACGGCTGGACACACCCAACTCCAGCGCCACTTGGGCATGGTTCAGGCCGCCGAGCTGATACAGCAGAAAGGCTTCACGTACCACAGGCTTGACGCCGTCTAGCATCTGCGCGATGCGCTCGAGGCATTGCAACGCCTCGTGACGAACCTCGGGCGAGGGGTAGCTAGGCTCGGGCAATTGCGCCAGCGCTTCAAGATAGGCGCGCTCCAGCGCATCTCGGCGCCAGTGGTCGATCACCAGTCCACGCGCGATACGCGCCAGCAAAGCACGAGGCGCCCGGTCGCTGATTGGCTGGCCACGCATCAGCAGCCGCACAAAGGTGTCTTGGGCCAGATCCGCCGCCTGTTGCGTACAGCCAACCGTGCGCCGCAGCCAGCCATGCAGCCAGCCGTGGTGAGTGCCGTACAACATCTCTAGGGGGACGACGGAATCCGATTCATGTAACGACACAGGCACGCCTCGGGCAAACAAGCGCGAAAAACCATGAATGGCATGGCAACCGCGAGCACCTTAATCGCGAATCATTACCATTACAACTAGGCGAGAGATCGATACCTCGCAGGCGCCGCCCAATGACGCCTGAGCAGGAGGTGTGGGATGAAAATAAAGTTTCATCCAATCCAAATATAAACCATCTATCTACATGTCCGCAAAAAGACCATATAAATCAACTAGATAAGATACTATTGAAGAAATCAGGCTAGGGTTTGTATCCAATTAGAAAATAGCAGACGCGGTTAAAGTATCATCCAATTTCCTATCAGGGCGCCCCACCCAGGCCAAAGCTGTGAAAATAAAGTTTCATCCAATTGCCGGGCGCCTAGCGGGGTGGGATTGTGGAGAGGCTGCGTTACCCAGCCCCAGCGAACTGATGGTGAGCAGAACTACGTAGCGGACTAGCTAGCGCACACCAACTTCACGATATCGGCCTGATCGCATTGTGCTTAGAGCAGATGAAGCTCACCAACTGCTGGCCCCTGCTGGCAAGGTTGTAGGGTTATTGCGCCGAACTTTGAAAGGGCATGCTCCAGCACGATTTTAGATTTGGGCACAAAAATGCGCCCAACCGGAGCCACCAAGCCCAACCATCTGTTTGCAGCTGCTCCGATGGTTTCCTTACTCATCCCCCATCATCCTTATGGCTAGCCTCGATCTTCAGGTCAGAGCCCAAGGTTGCCTAACGCTGAACAGATACTTATGAGCAGTGCACTTCTAGAAATTCCAAAAAACACAAAATTCCTATCTGACATGGGCAAGCACCTCGTCGAGCTTGAGCGGAAACTTCAGCAGCACGGTTTCTTTCAAGATGCCCAATCCGCAGCATTGCTGCCCGCCCGGGAGAGCAGCACATTCTTCACTCAATGCATTCAGGCAATGGAGACAGAGTTTGAGGCGGACCTGAATGCGTACTCAACTATGCGGTGGATATATTACCTACGGCGCATACCCAACGTGTTTTTTGATGGAAGATTGTCTTCTACCGGTGCTAACACTCGCGTTCTGGCCGAAGTCTATGCAAATCGTAGTCAAGCGGCAGAGCCCGCTGCCTTCGGACCTAGCGGCTTTGTCTTTCCCACCGACGGGGGCACGCTAGAACACATTGCTCGCCTAATGGCATTCACCGTGATCGTCTCCGACTTGCAGCTCGGCTTTCGATTGGCGAGCAAGGGATTCGATTACCGCTTTGGCAATGACGGCCGTAAAGCACTCAGAGGCCGTCTTTTGGCAGGTGCCGTGTTCGCCCCTTTAACCAATGTTCCCTCACCTCTCCCACGACCGGTACTCAACCCGACGCTGGCGGCAGCATTAAGGCTTTATGATCAGCGCCATAACTATATGGCAGATACATTCCTTAGTATCGCAATGGGCCAAGTCGGGTTAGCTCGCGGGCTTGCGGACGTCGACGCCGAGAGAATGGTGGATATTTCTCGCGCATTCTGGGGGCTGCACGAAGATCGAAAGTTCTCGCCCCAAGAGCTTCTCAAAGGGCATCCCAACGCGGCGATCTATGAGGATGATGTGAAGGTTCTGATTAGGTTCGGCCCTGCAGACCTCGACCTTACGCGGTTGTTCGAGCTCTATCGTCTGCCTGCAATGGCGGGCAACGCAATTGACTCCAATTCGTCGCTTTGCCTGATCTCAGTGATGCTCGGGGGGCACTTACTCAAAACACGACGCTTCTCATGTCTTCGGGTCATGGAAGTCGGCTACTTCATCGTTGATCCCAGTGAGTGGGCTGAGGCCGGTGAAAAAGAGTACGCCAACGTTTGTGACGAAATCAGGCTGCACCTTCCGCAGTTCCAAGCGCCCAATGATTTCGCGGCGTTTAGCCGCAGCTGCCTGGCGTTCAAAGGTGAGGTCTGGCCCCTTGCTCATGGAGCCCCAGTGAAAATTACCGGCGACTACGTTTGCATCGACATGTGGGCCGCCTCTATGGGTTTTCTGGCTTGGCTCCAGTTCCCAAGGATTCAAGGACATGTCGCTAATGCGCGAGCGATTAAGTTTGAGGACCTGGTCCAGGACGTCATTGACCAAAGCCGCTGGGCCGACCGGTCCTCCCGGGCGCTGCGCCAGAAAACACTGAATCTTAATGGGCGAGCCTTGACCGATATCGACGCAATCGGCGCCTACAATGGCACAATTCTTTTGGTCTCTTGCAAGAGCATCCCGTACACGCGCGAGTATGACCAGGGCGCCCACAACGCCATTCGCAATGCAGCTTCAACCGTGGATAGAGGCGTTGACTACTGGTCAGGTATCGTCGATCAGCTTAACGCTCAGAGGGTCGGCGACAACTTCGACCTGTCGGGCTTCACACAAATTGTAGGTGTGGTCTGTACCCCTTTCGTGGTCTACACGAGCCATTCCAGGTCAGTCGAGAGGTCTATCGGAAGATTGCGATGGTCGAGCTCTCTGGATGAGCTACTCGAATTTCTGACAACGTGTGCTGATTCTGATGCACAGGAATAGGTCTCGGTCCGCCGAAGATGGCTAGTCACATCACGTTGCTACGAGACCCCACTACACCAGCTAGCCAAGCACCGGGCAGTTGATTCCGTTGTTCCAAGACTAACGGCTGCAGGTAGCGACGATGTTTATGGCAACTCCTCCACGGGTGGGAGGACAAGGATGGCTAGCGAGAGCAGGGGACGCTAATCGGCCAAGACGGGGCACCTCACCGCATGAAACCGGCAATGGACGCAGCCTATTTTTAGAATCTTGCGGGGACATTTGGTAACCGAGTAGCCTAGCTACAGGCACGTTCGGTAGGTGCCCGCCGTCCACTCTGGCGAAGCAATAGCACTATCGTGATTTCACCCGTTTCATACCAACCCTGTATGGGTTCTCGTAGTGGACACCAGGCCCAGCCCTTGGAGGCTGACCATGCAACACACCCCGACTTTTGCTGACGTCCAGAACGTCAAGCGTCACGCCAAGCATCTCAAGCAAATTCATCCTGAACTGCCTTATAGCAAGCGGCTCGATCGCGCTGCGGCTGACCTTCTCGGTCTCCGAAACTATCACGAGCTGAGCAGCCGGTTTCAGGCTGTAATTGATCAGTATCTGGATTCACCTACTGGCCCTAATGCCGTCGCGCATTGCCTCTACTGTGACTTTCGGTTCGCTGCGGATCTTAAAGAGGATCAGCAACAGCACCGCCAGATTCATGAGCGGGTTATGGAGGTCCACGAGATTACGGGCTACCGCCCAGGCACTTACGTGGAGCGGGAAGCCTTGAAAAAGGATGGTAATGCCAAGGCGCGCAGTGCCGTTCCTCTGGAAGAGCGTATTAAGGGGGGAATCTTGGTGCTGCGCGGATGGTTCGACCGCTCATATCGCAGCGCTATCGATGAGGGGCAGTGGCGTAAGCACCCATCTTTCGATGAATACGTGGCCATGATGATCCCGTACCTTGAGGATCCACTTCCTGATTTGGCGCCATCTTTGGCTGAGCGCTACGGGCGCACGCCTGGCGTGATCGCTCATGGGCAGACCAACTGGCCATTGCTGTAGCAGGCAACCAGAGCCCGGCTTCGGCCAGGCTCTTTCGTCCTAGTGATGAAAGCGATTGGGGCTTCTGCCGCGAAAAAGTTGTGGGTTGTTCCGCGTCAGCAAGCCCCTCTTCCCAGACCCTACACCCTATCAGCACGGTGAGGACATTGAGTACGGCGAGGACGATCAGCACGACGAGCACCGAAATCTAAAAATTAGACTATGAAAATCAAGCGTTTATAAGCTTCCCGTGTGCGATATCGCGCAATTCGTCTATATCAACTAGCCTCATATCACGTATTTGGATGCTCTGTATCGTTCATTCGCATGCATAAAAATGCGCGATATGTGCGCGTAATGACGGTTTGTCATCGTCCATGGATGCTTGGACACTGAGCTCAACCGAAATCGGATAAGGGCTTCAAAATGGCCAACGCAAAACAGTCTGCAAAACGTCGCTTAACGATGGCAGAACGCGCCCAGCAATTGATGCTGGTTCACTTCCCCGACGTGCCCGAGGCGTGCAAATGGTCGCGTAAAACTCACGACGGCTTCAGCACGATTCCTCGGACCCTGCCCATTGCCATGCAGATCATCGACGCTCAGTCGAAGGGACAGCCTGCCGGCCACGTACTGTTCTGTCTATGGGTGCGCATGCCCGATCATCCTGTCATTACGATCGAGAATCCCAGCACTTTGGCTGCTGAAGCGGGATTCCTCGGTGAGCGGGCCGTGGATACCTGGCGTCGCCGGATGAAGACGCTTCGGGATCTGCAATTCATCATTACCAAGCCAGGGGCATCTGGCGAATTTCACTATGTGATGCTCACCAATCCTAACGCTGCGGTTGAGTGGATGCGCCAAAGCAACAAGGTCCAGGATGGCCTGTATGGCCGCTTCATCGAGCGACTGCCAGAGATTGGTGCCTATGGCGATATCGAGGCAATCCGCGCTCATTGGGTTGCGCTCCAGGAGGCAGCGAAAGCGGCTGAAGCCGCCAAGCAGGCGTCGAGTGCCCCTGTGCCTCCGCCGCCATCCGCTCCATCCGCCAAACCAAAACGAGCCGGGAGGGCCAAGGCAAATGCATAGGAGGGTCTGGGGCATCGGGTGCCAGCCCACCCACCTTGATGCCCACAAAATGAAAGCCCTGAACCCGCTGAGGGTCGAGTCTTGATTGGTCGGGGTGGTGGTGGCGCAACGCTAGAGTGAAGTCTCGCTGACAGGAGGCTGTATGCGAATCGCGAAGAGAAGGGTCACGGGCATTGAGTGCGAGTCCACCCACCTCAATGCCCACAAAATGAAAGCCCTGACCAGCTGAGGGTCGAGTCTTGACTGGCCAGGGCTGTGGTGGCGCAACGTTGGGGTGCTAGACCCCGAAGGAGTCTAGCACCCCTTTCTTTATGGCAGGGGGTAGGCAGTTAGGGCACTGCGAGCTGGCTCTGCCTCTGACCGACAGTGGACAGCCTGCCAAGTCGGCTATCGGCCAAAAGCAGTCACCCGCCTCAGGCTGCTTTTGGTCGATTGAGGACATTAACATTGGAGTTCAGTGCAGAAAGTTATGCTTTGATGGTCCGCTGATACTGTTTATATGCAACGACGGAGTGAGTTAAGTCATTGCATAAGCGCGGAACCAATCGATGTCTTGGACTGATACTCGGTAGGAGGTTTTAGCCTTAATAACTTCATCTACTGGCTTATGATGAATGATCCATGGGAATGAAGGACATGTAACTCTGGCGCTAACCTCAACACTAAGCTGGAAAGAACCAGTGCGGTCGCCAGCATTGATAGTGAAGGGAATATACCTTGTTTGCCCTGGCCGCAGTTCGAAACTGCTCAGCGCGCAGTGTTGAGAATGAAATGAAATTGCGCTTGCAGTGCTAAAACTTGCAGATACGTCATTTATTACCCACCGCTTGGCGGCCACCCCTTCAATGCCTGGCCAGTATAGTGCAACTCTCCCTGATATATCGCGACCTGGATAAACTGCTTGAGATAGGTGCTCAAAATAGATGCCGAGTTGGTCTGCCATTTCTATATCGTCTTTCGAGCAGTTGACCAGTGGAGTTACGTCCCTCAGTTCAGCATAGGGGATAAGTCTATTAGCCCCACCGCGATGTCCACCAAATGCCTTGGCACTCCAAGGATCGTGAACAATAAATCCCTCGGAGTTGTAGCCAATAAAGACTATGGCATGACCGGTCACATCCAGATACTGCGCAATCTCATCATCCATCGGGTAAAGATCAGTAGTGAAATGAATCCTGCCAATAAGTGGTGCGCTCCTGGCGACCAATAAGCGCTTGAATATATAAAAATCGTGATTCGCGATATAAATAGTTTGTGGATATCCGCGAATAAAATCAGTGGCTGCGATACCGTCCCCAATTTTAGGTGCTATGTGTATTGCTGGCGAATAATGAGATGGAAGGAGTCCTGTTCGCCTCACTAACATATCACTAAGGAGAACTTCAAAGCTCTCGTGCTTTATCCCTCTAAAATCCCTAGCGCCCAAGTCGTTCATAATCTCATCCTGAGTCGGGCAAGGTACATTGTGAAAAGCGGAAACCATCTGAGCGCAAGCAGCACCGCTGTAATGCCGATGTTCTTGATTGATAAATTGGACGTCAAGTTTAAAAGATTCCGGCAAGGTCAAATTCTCTTCCCATAAAGGAAGAAAAGTCCTAAGACGGTTTCGGATCTCGCCGTCAGGCGAAATGGTAAGATCTGGACGAACTTGCATCATTCCACTCTCTCCTTAAGGGGCCGAGTGGCCCCTCCTTGACTAAGTCAACGACGCACAAAAGCGTAGCTTTTGGGTGTCAGCTGTTTCCTCCTGCTGTGATTGATAGCCTTCCCTGCTCTTGCGCGACTCTCTGTTTTGCTTAAGTTTCAGAGATACGGGAGGGAAGACCACGCGGCTCTTGGCTGCGTTAAGGAGTGTAGCTGCGCGTCCAAGGTCTGCTATTGGCTGTGGACTCAACCGGTGAACGCAACACACTGAACCCTGCGTAAGCAGGAGGGTGTTGCAGATGAAGCAAAGACCTCGGATCTACTACACCGAAAGCCAGAAGGCGTTGATGTGGGATCGCTGGAAGGCAGGTGATTCACTCCAGAAGATCGCGCAGCTGTTCGATCGAAACCATTCTTCGATCCAGCGAATTCTTGCCGAGACAGGAGGCATCCGCCCAGCCGCGCGACGACGCTCCAGGTTGTCGCTAACGCTGGTTGAGCGCGAAGAGATCTCACGTGCACTTGCAGTTGGCCAGTCGATTCGGCAAATCGCACTACGCTTGGAGCGCGCCCCATCCACCGTCAGTCGCGAGATTAGCCGTAACGGTGGTCGTCGGTCTTACCGCGCCAATGAAGCCGAACAAGCGGCATGGGATAGGGCTCATCGCCCAAAGCTGTGCAAGCTTGCTCAGTGTCCGAAGTTGGCGCAGCTTGTTGCGGAGAAGCTTCAGATTCAGTGGTCGCCCGAGCAGATCGCTGGATGGTTGAAGCGAACATACCCGGACGCGGCCAGTCAGGTGTCACACGAGACCATCTACCGGAGCCTCTTCATCCAGGCCCGTGGCGCATTGAAGAAGGAATTACTGGAGCATCTGCGCCGCAGCCGGGCCATGCGCCGCTCACGCCATCACACCCAGAAAACCGACAACCATGGCCGCATCAGCGATACGATTTCCATCAGCGAACGGCCAGCCTGCGTGGAGGATCGTGCGGTACCAGGGCACTGGGAAGGGGATCTGTTGTGCGGCAGCAAGAACAGCCAGATTGCCACGCTGGTAGAGCGCCACAGCCGCTACGTGATGCTGGTAAAGGTGGGTGGAAAAGATACCGAGACAGTGGTGAACGCGCTGATCCAAAATGCCCGGCGACTGCCTCAGGAGCTATACCGATCACTGACCTGGGATCGCGGCAAGGAGATGGCCGCACACAAGCGCTTTACCCTGGCGACGGACATCCAGGTCTATTTCTGCGATCCGCAAAATCCCTGGCAGCGAGGGACGAATGAAAATACCAACGGCCTGCTACGGCAGTACTTCCCGAAGGGAATGGATCTCTCGCTCTACTCGCAGGATGAGCTGGATGTAGTCGCTCGGCAGTTGAACGAGCGCCCCAGAAAGACTCTGGGATACTCGACCCCTGCCGAGTGCTTTAACCACGCTGTTGCGTCGACCGGTTGAGTCCACAGCCGATAGCCGCCAGTCTTGATCGACCGCTCCCGGCCAAAAGCGGACTGATCAGCCGTGACAAAGCCGACCATCTTTTATGCTTTGAGGATCCATAGGGAATCGAGGCCCCGTCTCAAGCGAGTTCAAGGGGGACTCAGGCATTGTCGAGGTAATAGTCCAGAACCTGAAATTCATTTTCCTTCCATTGCCTCAATCTGATTTGTCACCGCGATCAGCGCTCCTTGAAGTAGGCGTCCTGACATGCATGAACTCAAGGAAATCGAGGCTCAGCTCAACGAAACACCGGATAAGCAGATTTCCCTGACCGATTCTGCTGCCTGCTCAATGAAAAAGCGTTCCTGTGAACTCGACGCCTCGCTAAGGACTCGGTTACCGTTATTGGCTTTCAACCGGTGATACAGGATGTAACGGAATGGGATCGCGTTGCGTGGGGTTTGTTGTTGCAGGTGAGGACGTCATTATCATCGATACCGAGATCCCGGACGACGCTGATGAGCCCATCACGATCGTTATGGACGCGACCTGGAAACTTGCCAAAGGTGATCGCGGCGCAGCCTACGCCACGATGTTTCAACGTTGTGGTGACTACCTGCGAGAGAACAAGATTGCGAAGGCCGTGATCAAGGCAAGTGCACTCCCACAGAGCGCCGCGAAGCTTGGCCTCCTCGAAAGCGCAGAGCTGCGAGGTGTGATCATCGCCGCCTGCGCTTCGGTATGCGAGACGAAGGTACTGAAGAAGGCCCAGATCAGTCGTACATTCGGCAATCGTAAGGTTGATGAGTACGTCAAGGACGACGGTTTCTGGGATGCGAATGTGGAGGGCGGCAAGCTAAGGAAAGGCAGCCGCGAAGCCGCGATGCAGGTGATTGCCGCGAGGAGCCGTAAGTGACTGTAGTACTTCCGAAGCTCGTCATCGGCGCGAAACTAGGCAATGGGCATTTCGGTGAAGTGTTCCAGGGTGACGACAATGTCCACGGCCGGGTGGCGGTAAAGGTCCTTTCCCGCAAGCCCACCCACACCGATGCAGATTGGCAGATGCACAAACGCGGCTTCTTAGCCGAAGCACAGTTCCTTTCAAAAGCCACGCACCGAAATGTGGTGCAGGTTTACCACATCAGTGAGGAAGGCGATTCCATCCGCTTTGTCATGGCGCACTGCGCAGGCGGATCGCTGATGAGCGCCTACGAAAGAGGGCCCATGACGCTGTCCTCCGTCCGCAAAGCCGCAACCGAAGTCTTGCTTGGGCTGAGCGCGTTGCACGCTCGCGGGATGCTGCATCGTGACATCAAGCCTGGAAACATCTTGATCGACCACACCGGCGTCGCGTTGCTTGGCGACTTTGGCCTTGTGACCGACGATCTCTTGCTCGGGTATGCAGATCAGGCAGGCTACCTTGATCACGTCGCATTCGAGGTTTGGCATGGCTCAGGTACTAGCGCCAAAACGGACATTTGGGCGTTGGGCATGACGCTCTACCGGTTGCTGCATGGCAAACAATGGTATGACTCAGAAGTCGGCCGTCCCAGGGATACCGTCAGGGCCGGAGCCTTTGCCGATCGACTTAAGTGGCTCCCTCATGTGCCGGCGGCTTGGCGACGGGCCATACGCAAGATGCTGTGCGATGAGCCGGCTGCTCGGTTCCAGACAGCCAACGAGGCCCTGGATGCAATCGGACGACTGCCAATTACCCCAGAGTGGACGGTTACTGACGTGTCAGCGCAACGCGTACGCTGGGAGCGTCAAGTAGGTAGGCGCCTGGTCGTCGTAAAGTGGGATCGCGTCTCACTGAGACAACATGACTGGCAGGCGTGGAGCCAGCCTTTGGATGCTGGCAGGAAAAAGACCCTAGGCGGATCGGGTGGCGTCGTTGGCGGGAAACAAGCCGTGAAGGAGATGGAGGCATTCTTCGCTAAGTGCAAGTGAGCCCAAGATCAACCACCTCCCAGGGAGCGGGGCTGTAGGTATCCATCCATACCATCATCAGCCGTGATGGGCATTAGCTGGAAATGCGCACGCGCGATGTCGCGACGCGCCTCGGCACATTGCGGACAAAAGGCGTTGCGCGCGTTGACACCTTCCGGCGGCGCCCAGAAGGATCCGCAATACCCACACCGAGGCATCGTCAAGGTCAAGTTCACTCGTCGCTTGTTCATGTACTGCCTCCGTCGCCCCGGTCCCTTATCCGCCCCTCACCTGTTCCAGCCACCAGCGCCTCGCGATGATTCGCTCGTCTAGCAGGTTGCCCACAGATATCAACTAGAGCTGAACCAGTGCAGGGACGCCGCGTAGATGAGAGAGAAGGCTCTTCCATGAATACTGTATATATGACCAGCTGGATTTTCCAGCACATCGCGCCTGACACCTCCAACTTCAGCCTGACGCAGATGGGGTCGTACCGGTCAGAAGTGGTCATTCACGTTGGAGCTCAGGGGCGCGAAGTCGGCTTGCCGGCGTAGCGTCCCTCTGAAGCGAATGGTTAGCGATTGACGGTATCTCCAATTGAAGGAATTGGTTCGCTACCCAACAATTCAACCCGGAATTCAAAACCGAAGCGGTTAGCTATCGAATGCCCAAGGATAATGCGTCTGTGCTACTTGGCCAGGAGCCAAGAAATAGCAGTTCGTCTCAATAACCACAGCTCGTTCGGCGTAGATCTCGACGACTCTTTCCCAGAACCCTTGCGAGTCTCCATGTATGTCAACAATGACCTGTTGTACGCCATAGGCATTGAACAGATGGTCTAGCGCCATCTGAGCAGCGGCCAAGCCAATCCCGGCGGACCGAGCTTTAGGGTGCACATACAACTTATGAAGCTCTGACATCTCCTCTCCGAGCAGCAATGTCGCAATTGCTACCAGTGATTCTCCCGAGTAGAAGTGCAAAGGCTCGTTGTTGTAGGACGAGTAGTACCCGGCCTCCATGAAAGGAGCTGTTTTGCCGTCTTTAAGCAGCGCTTCGGACGTCTGATATGCATCTGCATGCTCAGAACGTGGAAATACCTTCATCCTAATTCTCTGAATCATGACAGCTCCTTCCGTAGTGTGAGTATGCCTCTGAATTCGCAGACTCTTTTGAACGTCTGCTTCCGGCCGAGGCTGTGTAAAAACGTTTTCGAGTGCGACAGGTACTCAAACCGAACTGAAAATCGCGCATCTGGGCGAAATCCGCATCTGCTGACGTGCCGATAAATTACAGATTTCACGTAGACGCGCACACTTCAGTTTTGACGAAGCGTTTTTACACACTCTGGGCCAGAAGCTGATACTGGTATGCGGCAGCCTGAAGTGGGAGTGGGCTGGATCAGCAGCAGCTAATCGAATTGGTGGTCGGCATCCACGCGTTTCTGAGGGGCGCGCTCAGCAAGACAAGGTAAGAGGGCTAGCCTCAACAAGGCCAATGCGATTTTGAAGGAAGGACACTTTTTGAGGTCATGCCTCATGGATGACCTCATTTCCCTGTATGAGACGTATCAGCGCGTTAAGCAGTTTCACTGCGGCGAGATCCTCGCTAGCTGAAGGTCAGCCGCAGTGAGGTAAAGGTCATGGTTAGGCTACCAACTGCAGACGAGGAGCGAGTGCCAGGTAGTCATGGGGGATCGTTGAAAGGATCTCAGCGACCTTGTCCTGCGGCAGCCGCTCACCAAGCAGAGCTTCAAGTCTGCCCAGCCGCTCTTGGACAGCGCGGGCACGATCCCACTGAGTGCTGAACCGCTTGGCCGCGACTTTTTGCTCAACAAGCACCAAATGACGGCTGAGGTCGTAGGTATAGCGCATGGTGACCTTGCTCGACGAGCCGTCATCATCCGTCTCTTGAAAGGTCATGTCGAACACAAGACCCTGCGAAGTTTTTCGTGCCGAGGTCTCGACGTAGTCGTCTTCGAAGAGATTGTCGATGAGTTCACTGGGCTGAACACCACGGGTTACGTGGAGAGTCGAGAGCTCATCAACAAGGATTTTGATGGATTCTAGACTCATTTCAGCATGCTCCTCAGTTCACCCATAATTACCTCCACGTGCTCAATCGACTTGGTCAGTGAGCTATTGTCGCGGTCCGCAACCCTACCGAACTTCTTAGCCAGCTTGGCGTTGATAAAGCTCACTAGTATACCGTCGTTCGGCATATCGGGTTTCGCCATCGGCAGGTGATTCTTGAATATCTGATAAAGAGTAGAAGCTTTTTCGTCTATCTTCAGATCGCTAAGCAAGGTGGCGACTTCGTCTTGGGCCTTCTTCGTCAGGATCCCACGGAGCTGCTTGCGAGCGATCTCTGGACGTTTGGCCACGAGGTTCGGGTCGATAGTCTGTGCAGCAATCCTCGTCTCGGCGTCGAGGAAGAAGCTCTTGAGCCGGTCCAACGTTTCAGCGTCATAGCGTTCTACCCCCGGAACAGCCTGAACCTTTTGTGCTGCGAGGGACTGAACCTCGGCCCTTTTCTGGGAAAAAATCTTGTTGAAGTCTAGATCCCCAAGATACGAGTCCTGATCGCTCACAAATGCGTCGGATGCCGATACACCTGCAAGGCCATGATCTTTCCTAGTGTAATCCTCGTCTGTGATGGTGTATTCACGGCTGCGCTGGTGTTTGGCAGCATCCACCTCGGTCTGAAAGGCGGTCCACATGTCGTCCAGGCCCGTCTCTTCGTGATAGATCACAACGGCATTGTTATCGATCTCGAAAGCCGTGACCTCGTCAGCTGGTATAGCTCGCAGGACCCGTCCCACGATCTGTGCGAAGGCGTTGTTGCTGCGGTAGGGCCGGAACAGTGCGAGAACCGTGAGATACCGGTGGTCGTAACCTTCCATCAGCATGTTCACGGAGATGACTACATCGCACTCATGGTTATCAATCGCGCGGAACGCGGAGTCGATTTCCGACTGTTCCATCTCACTATGAACGACCGATGAGGTCAGGTTCTTGGATTGGTACCAAGTGCGCAGGTCCTCGGCATGGCTGATGCTGCAACCGACGGCAAGGATTTTGTGAGGTACGTTTGGCGAGGAGTTCCTGAGTTCTTCCAGCCTCAAAACGCTTTGGTCTATGACGTCCAACGAGCACTCTTTCGATAGGGCCACACTGCGTTGCACCCACTCGCGATCCTTGATTTCAAGGACTTGTTCCTTCGAGAAGCGCTCACTTGGCCGATCAGCAATCGTGAAGTAGAGCTCATGGGCATTGACCGTCTCTTTCCTCAGCCACTTCACATAGCGATCACGCATCACCTCTGACAGAGGCGTCTTGTGGATCAGCTTCCCTGGTACTTCTTGGTTATCACCGCGGAACGGTGTACCCGTCACGAAGATCTTCTTCGCGCTGGAGAAGTGGGCCAACGTCTTTTGCCAGCTGTTCGCCGGCGCGTGGTGCCCTTCATCGATGATGATGAGGTCGAAAAAATCAGATGGGACTCGCTTGGTCAGCGATTGGCCTCGATCGTTATGAATCTGCTGAATGTTTGAATAGACGAAGTGGGCCTGCTCCAGGCTGGACTGATGAGTATCTGAGTTGAATTCGCATGTGACCGGAAGATCTTCGGCACTAAAAATCACATCGAAATTTATCCAGAAATTATCTTCGAGCATATCCTGAGTCTTTCGGATGCTCTGCTTCGTTACCAAGCCTGGCGTGATGATCAGCACGCGCCCCTTTGCCAGACCGAACGGTACGATCGAGATCAACCCGCTTTTACCCGTACCTGTCGGCAGGACGATCAATGCGTCGTCGTTGGAGCTGGCAAAATGCTCCAAGGCTTTGCTGTAGGCCTCAATCTGGGGGATTCGCAGCCTGCTATTGCCAAAGATGTTGGCTGCCGTTTCGATGAAATAATTCATAGACAGTCGGGTTTCCTATCGGTGACGCGCGCGAAAGTCCCTACTCGCTGGGAAATACACGGCGGCGGGGAAGACAGAGTTGGATTTGTTCGAGTTGCAGCAGAGGTAGGCATTGAAATATCCATATTTACGCAAGTCATCACCGGGCATTCGTGATGGCTGAGCGTGTGTGCTGCGACTGATTGTAGCCCAGTGATATCACGCTTTGGGGCCTGACCTGGTCGAGAACTCGCTCTAAGGAGCCGAGCTATGAATATTTGTAGCCGACGGACAGCTCCCTCTCTGTCCCACATTTGGCAAGGCCATATTGAATCGCTCCCGGTAAGTAGGCGCGTTCAAGCCTCAAATCGAGCCATAGTAAACATCCGCTTCTTGCCGTTAGTGGCCTATCGTCGCAGGCCGGAACCGGCCGATTGCGGTCTGTCGATGAGTTTTCAACCATACTTAAATTAGGCAATCTATCCGCATACTACCGAGCGTTGTTAATCTTATAAATCAGATAAATCTTATGGATGTCATTCGCAACCCCTATTCCCCTGGCGCAGGCACCCGACCACCTGAGCTTGCTGGCCGTGACGAACTACTTGAGCGGGTGCGCGTTTCGATTGAGCGAATCCGCATTGGTCGGCCCGCTAGGAGCTTAATCATGGTCGGGTTGCGGGGAGTAGGCAAAACTGTGCTGCTAAACCAGATGCAGCGTGATGCCGAAGCAGCCGGTATTCACACCGTCTATATTGAAGCGTTTGAGCATCGCTCTCTTCCAGCGATACTCGCTCCACAGCTACGCGTTGCCTTGATACGGCTGAGCCGTATTGAAGCAGCTGAGGACGCAGCCATAACCGGCCTGCGGGCCCTGGCCGGATTTGCAAGCGCTTTGAACGTGAAGTTTGGAGACATTAAGGTCGGTGTTGACTACGAACCTGAAACTGGTTTGGCGGACAATAGTGACTTGGAGGACGGCCTTGCTGCGTTGTTAGTCCAGCTCGGTAAAGTGGCGAAAGCAGCTGGAACCTGCTTGGTTATTTTCGTGGATGAACTGCAATACGTTGCGGAAGAACAGCTTGCAGCGCTGATCAATGCGCTACATCGCACCTCTCAACTGGCATTACCAGTTACTCTAATCGGCGCGGGTCTCCCTCAACTTCGAGGCCGTGCTGGGAGTGCAAAGCCCTATGCGAAACGCTTTTTTGACTATCCCGTGGTCGGCCCATTGGAGCCGTCCGAGGCGCGTCTGGCTTTAGTGAAACCAGCACAGGACGAAGGTGTGACTGTAGATCCGGAAGTCGCAGACGAGGTCTTTCAGATTACGCTCGGTTACCCTTACTTCGTTCAGGTGTGGGGAAGCAGCGCCTGGGGGGTTGCAAGCAATGACCATATAACGCTGAATGATATTCAGCGTGCTTCGGCGCACGCTATCGCGTCGCTGGACGAGAGCTTTTTCCGGGTGCGATTCGACCGAATGAACGTTGCGGAAAAAGTCTACCTGCGCGCCATGGCTTCGCTCGGAGAAGGCCCACATCGCTCAAGCGACATTGCTACGCGTTTGGACCGAACAAGCCAGTCTCTCGGACCGATTCGTAGTTCGCTGATTGGCAAAGGCATGATATGGAGTCCGAACCACGGCGACACAGCCTTTACCGTGCCTATGTTCGATCAATATATGCGTAGGATTATGCCCGGTGACGACTAGAGGCTAGCTCCCCGCCACTAGCTCCGCCTGAGATGGACATAGGGTCGAGTCCAAAGCCGATTCGGCCATTTGTGAGGGAAGAAAGCAGCCAAAAGCGCTCATACCCGAGAGAAACGCCGGAGACGTTTGCGTGTTAGCGATAACGATTCAGTGCGCTCGATCGCACAACGCTTCTCTTGAGAGCTACCGCAGCACTAGCAGAATTTTGAGCATCAGACGCCGTCGGAGGCTAAACCATGACAGGGCGCAGCGTTGAAGAAATTGATCCTTTGGAGGGCTTGATTGCCAAGCTCGCAGGCGACGCTACTCATGCTGCGTACCAGGCCGCGGTAGCGGCAGGCCACACGCTGGTAATGGCGAAGGACGGCTTTCTCGTTCGAATTGATCCGGACGGCGCAGAGACGCCGCTTAGCGTTCTGCGCGCGAAGCATAAGATGGAGATCGGAAACGTATTCCACGTGACATCGCCATCTCGCCGCTAGGACAAAAGTCGATGGTAAGGAAGATGCGTGTCCAAGGGTTTAGGTCCACTTGGTCCGACGTGTGCGTCTTCCTTGTCAATACATCGCTGCTGTAGCGGGTGGCGCCCAATGTCCGCTGTCTCCCCGTCACCTAAGTGCAACCTACTGGTCGTTGTAAATGACGTCAGCGGTCAGCGCAGATACAACTCGCTGTCGGGTGGGTGCAATTACGGACAAGGCTCATAGGCGCGAAGATTCTAACCCCAACCACCGTCCTGCTTAGAAATGGTACTTTTCGAATAACCTCTTAAACGCTTCATCCGATTCTTCCATGATATCTAGGATGGCCGCAGGGTTTGTTTGAGATCCGTGCCGCCTTGTGCCAGGACTCGCCCCTTTCGACTAAAATGATGAAAGCAATAATTTTAGCGTTCGGAGGAGTACGATACTGAGGTATTTACCTCACCTATGAAAGCGATGCTATCCGTTGAAGTATTTAGAAGCCCGTAGCCATTTGATGCCTTACTACACAAAGGACCAGGACCTTCCAAATCAGGATGGATAAAAATTATCTCCTTATCGTATTTAACAGGGACTTCAATCTTAACTACTTCCCACACCAATAAGTGCTTTTTATCTTCAGAGAGGCTCCCCATCACTGTCATATTAGAGCCAGATAAGGAAGCTGGCGGAGTGAAGTTAAAATCCCAGACATAACCTTCATCTGGCACAAGAGTCTTTTCCTTGTTCATACTCAGCCAGATCGAAAAAAACGAATCACGAACATCCTTTTTTGTCAGTAACCAGCCTAGCCGCCTCCTGTAATATTCCTGATCAAAAGCCCAACTTAAGATTCCTACATCTGGAAGTGCGCGTATTTCAATCGCATCTTCGCGCTCAAACAAACAAAAATTGAAGTCAAGCGCTCCAGGACTAAAAGCAGATCGTATTAGTGATCTTTCAAAAAAGAACATTTGTCCCGCAAGTTCAAGCTTGGGGAGCCAAACGGTCACCTCCTCAAAAGCCAGGCAGAAACACCTCTGCTTCGAGAAATCACTACTGCTTAAGATGAGGCCAGGAGCAGCCGGACAATCGGAAATCTGACCCTCGAGTATTTCTCCTATGGGCGGAAATGGGAAAGCCCCAACTACTCCGTGAGAATTGTACGCAACGTCAACTTTTGGACGCCTAAATATCCCGCCCATATCCCTAAGAGAGGAAACACAAAGGAAATCTTCATAAACTCGGTGCTGTGGACCCTGTATAAGAGCTGAATATCCCCAACCATTAAAAAACCTAGAGCTGCTGCGAAATCGTCCGAAAGCAAAAACAGAAGTCCATGTCGGCAAATCCGCATAACCTAAAGCACTTCGCACCGCAACACCGAATCCTTAAAAAGAAAAAATCAATATATCCATAACAATGAGCACATAATAGCTTTAGCTTAAAATAACCATTTGTATAAATTTGTTGGCTAGAGGTGAGATTTTTCTACCCTCCAGCCCACAACGTCTCTTCAACTCCCATCCCTTCGAAGCATTCCCCATTCGTAAATCGTCCAAAATTGCTCTTGTAATACGGCGAATCTGATATTCATCTACAGACTCGGCATATCTTTCGAGAAAGCGCCTGCATAGGGGGAGCTGCTTGAGATGGTGCTCAATAGAACTTCGATGGGGGAGCTGATGAATAAACCATGTACGGCTTTTACGTGGCAGACTTAGATGTTCTTCACTGATCTGACCAATTTTCAGCAATTGCCTTACTAATTTCCGATCGCGATCTTGCCAGTCCATATGACTATGATTGCCTAGTCGGTTACAGATGCGTTGGTTCGCAGCTGTAAGCCAGTTTTTGTCATGACGATAGAGCCAGGCGTAACGAGCACCTCCGTCATTTTGCCTGGCAGACTTTGCTCCGCCATAGCGTTCAATAGCTTGCAGCCAAAGAGCTCTGTTCCTTTCACGTTGGTTGTAGTCACTGGATAAATCTTGCCTGGGCCTTTCATCTGCCCCTTGAGTTTGGCAGGTAGTCGCTTCGAGTATCACCTCACCGACTTGCTGGTCCGGACGGAGGCTGATCCAAACAACCACATGTTGTAGTGCGCTGAAGGCCTTGCGGTGCTTGCGAAACATTGCCACTAACCAGGGCGGCGGTTCGCAGGATGCCAGCAGGCCATTTGCCGCAAGCCAATCCTTTCGGTGATGCTCCAACACCTTCTCCCAGATGACTTCCACTCTCACCTGACGCCCCCGCCCAGCCCCAGACTCTGTAGCGAGGCGCCGATACAGGTTGGTCCAATGCCCATAGCCGGGCGATTGCACCTGTTCGAGAGCTAGCAGTTGGGCGACGGCCTTGGCCAGCCTCAACGACTCCTCGCTTACGCGTTTCGTGCAAGCCCCATGAGGCAGAAACAGTGGAGAGGCTGGATGAAACTCATGCCGCTGCGTTCTGCGAAACGCAATGGGGGAATTCAGAAGGTGACAGCCATGCTCAAGGCAGGCATCGACCCCCAGGATCTGCCAGCTTCGTTTCCAGTAGGGCTCACCAAACCTGGCTGCCATATCTGAGAAGCAAGCGGGGCAGTAACGAAGCCATTCAGGCCATTTGACCAAAGCTGTTGAGGCACCTGCCAGACCGATGGTTGGCCGGCCGGATGACAACATCGCGTTGAAGAGGTCGATACGCCGCTGCTCTGGGATAAAGGGGGCATATAGCGGAAACAACGTGTGACGCATGATCACGTTCGCCGTATCCAACCCGGTAGTGTTTGCCAGAGAAACCAAGTGTGTCGGTAAGTCGGTTATAGCGGCAACATTGGTGTCACCGAATAGCATGTTCAGCAGTGTTTTATGACTACTTATACCCAGGTGTATCCGACACCGAGCTATGCCGCTGTACAGCAACTCGTCGGGATAGAGCCTGGGGAAGTACATCTCAAATGCCCTTCAACAAAGGCCTTAAATCGAGTATCAGGCCGGCTTGTTTGAATCTCTCATAGACCTCATTCTCAGGTCCGTCAGCATAACGCCGGCGTAGATCCTCCTGAGGTAAACAACTCCACTCCGTCCTCTTAACCCTTGTGATGTTTCGCTTTTTAGGAGGAGCCTCCTGCACTAGGTAAGCGGTGGCTTTGTGAATCAGTGCCGCCAGCGGGACATCCGGTTCTTCCACCAGCAGTTTTTCAGCCATGGGAATTGCAATGTCTCTCGGGATTTCCACCCCCTCGAGCAGGGCGGTCAGTCGCTTCGCCTTGTCATTGGCCGGAGGGGCTGGCGGTTTTGGTTTGG
Source organism: Stutzerimonas stutzeri (assembly GCF_000590475.1). Classification (NCBI taxonomy): domain Bacteria; kingdom Pseudomonadati; phylum Pseudomonadota; class Gammaproteobacteria; order Pseudomonadales; family Pseudomonadaceae; genus Stutzerimonas; species Stutzerimonas stutzeri. The sequence continues at coordinate 4,704,158 of NZ_CP007441.1, forward strand.
GCAGGGTGTCCAGCGAACGAGTTAGGGTCAGGAGCCGTCCCTCGATTTCTGGCATGAGCAGGTCATCATACTTTGCGATCAGTTCAGGCCTACCGCTGCGCAAGGCAACCAGCATCGGTTGGACCGGCTTGAACTCATCTTCGAAAACTTTTCGAAGCAGCATCGGCTTGATGCATTCGGCGCCTGTAACTATCGCTCGGATCTGCGCCAGAGCGAACAGCTTGATGACGATGTCCATGACCCCTTGAGTAAGATCGTACATGGTCGACTCCAGCTCGTCGTCCAGTGGCGTCGGATTTCGTAGCCACTGATACCTCCAGAGCCGCTTCAACAGGCGCTTCCAGTGCTCGTCCCGAGATAACCTATCCCAACGGATGCTGCCCAGCCCTGAGACTCGGCGAGCAGCCCGAAATGTGCGCTGGAAGAACTTGCTTGCCCGGTGGGTGCCAACCTGAATGATCGGAACGCCGATGGTGTTCACCAGTGACACAAAGAAATTGTGCATTTTCTCGGCACCACCCGAGCGTGCCTCATTGAGGTTCTGTACTTCGTCGATGATCAACACTCCGAGCGCGTGCAGGTTGGCCACTTGACACATTGCAGCCATCAAGCGCTTGGTTCCCAGCTTCTTGCGTCCGTGACTACGGCTATAGTGAGTACCCAGGACCTTGTCTACTTCGTTGAAGAAGCTCAGGCATAGCTCATCAAGATCACCATCAATAGGGCAGTCGACCTTCAGGTACACCAGTTGAGTGATGTTGTAGTCGGGGTGATGAATGGCCTGGGGGTACATACCCAAAATCCGCTCCAGCGTGCGCGTCTTGCCGCAACCGGAGCAGCCAAACAGCGACAGACTGCTGGCCGTGGAAGAAACGCTCTGGTACACAGCCGCATCTAGGTCTTCTTCCTCTACCCGACGATAACCATTCTGCAAGTGCGCATACCAAGCGCCACTGGCAGGATTGCGACCAATGTAGCCTTGGCGGACCATCAAGCTAATCTTGCTCTCCAGTTCCAGATGATGGCTCAGCGGCTGGAAAAACCCGTGCAATAGACGGGCGATAGCATGAGCCCTGAGCCGACCATCCAGAAACGCCTCTTGCGGCTCAAAATTGGGAAGCTGCTGCAACAGGCTAACCACCTCCTGCAAATCAGGAATTGGCGGCAGTGCGCAGATCAGCGGATTCTCCTGATACTCAGGTAACTGCTGTTTCTGATAGCGCGCTAGGGGGATGACTCCACGCTGAAGTTCTTCAGTCATCCTCTTCCTCATTGAATATCAGGTCGCTGAGGTCTGGAAAGGCATAGTCTTCCTGCTTTTCGCCCCGCAGATGAATTACGTTGGCTGGCACTTCCTGGCTTACCTTTCCTGGCCTGAATGCCGTTTTCTGCCGCTCCTGCCGCTTTTCCTGCTGCTTGTTACTGCGAATCTCGGTTCCCAGATCCTTTTTGCTCACGCCCGTTTTGACCGGACTGACGTTCTCTGCATCGGCGATGATTGACTCTATCTTTTCCAGAAGCTTGCCTCTCTCCACCAAGGCTTCAACCGCCGCATTGGCATCACTACGCCGCTCCTCTCGGGCCAGAAGCCAGAGATCCCAGAAGGTCATCCCCGTGAAACGTCGACTGCGATCGGCAATATCGCAAACCCAGTAGTCCTTGAGGCTATTAGATGGCCGCAGGTAGATATGGTCGGCGCTACGTGGATCATATGCGACCGTTACCCGTGCAGGTCGGCGTCCTTGACCTCGGTGAAACCAACCCTCCTTGACTGCTTCCTGGCAGGTGTAGAAGCAACCAAAAAGCCTAATTCCCAACTCCGAAACCGTGGCCGACTCGTGGGGCAAGAGATTGATTCGCACCAAATCCTCAGGCGCGGTCCGCAACCGGCCTGTAAGGTTGGCCAAACCCCAGTTCCAAAGCATGACCGAGATGGCTGGCAGCCCTTGCGGCATTCCCGCAGCCCTGTCGTATTTGCTCAACGTGTGGAAGTTGTTGTGGTAGAGGGTGGAGGCGATGATTAGCTTTGTGAACTCTGGCAAGGTTAGCTTGGCATCAAGCCTGTAGTCGTATCCCCCCCGCTTCCGGCTGGTGGTAGCTTGGACCACGCCGCTGGCATAAGGCTTGAAGCGCTCCTGCACCGTCCGGAAATAGCGCTCGACGATACCCTTGGCGTCCCCTCGTCTAGCCGACGCGTTCTCGATGCGAACACCGAAGGCTTGGGAAAATGCTTCCACCTTGGTGCCGTTTAGTTCGCCCTTGTCGGCCAGTACCACCTCTGGCAAACCCTTGACCGGCCAATCGCTAGCATCGATATCCACACCGTACTGGCGGCAATACTCGACCTTGTCAGTAACCGTGTTGGCCAAAGCCACCATTGCACTGACCCAGGAAGGTCCCTCGAAGCCGACGTACATGCCGACAACCATGCGGCTGAAGACGTCGATCACTATGTACACGATAGGCCTACCGACGATGAGACTGCGATCCTGCTCTGATACCAGGTAGATGTCCGCTACGGTGGCGTCGAATTGATAGCGGTGCCCAGGACCTGAAACTTCGGCTGTCGACGTACCTGTGACCGGGCGTACATCCTTGGCGAAATCAACCGCGGACATCCTGCTTGGTAACGTTTCCGTGAAGTGGTATTCGCGCTTGTAGAAGTAGCGGAACTGCTCCAGAGTTGGTAGCTCAGTGGCGGGCCGTTTCGGTAGAACTGCCTGGAGCAGATTCAACCCAGATGCGTAAGCGTCGGGAATAGAGACATTATTTTGATTGAGTAAACGCTCATCGATAACCCGGCGGAAAATTCGCTCCATGTCCGGTGTGACATTGCACCCCCGCCCCTCTCTCACTACCCTCGGTCTACCCCTCTTTACCTGACTCGGATTTCGTCGCATACCACGCGCGCCCGAATTGACGTAATCAGGCAATAGAGCGTTTCTGCACATACCCCGCTGCCAATAGCGCCTCAACAGCCTGTATACCGTCTGCTTGGTAATGCCATGGCGCTCCATAACTCCTATCAGGATTTGCCCTCTTGACCTGCGAATGAACAGGCCAGGGTCTTGAGCAACATCCGCAAGCATTTCCCAAGCGCCATCACGCTTCCGCTGATCAAGAGAGCCTTCCTCAACCTCCCGCAGAACTGCCTCCTCGAATGGGTCGGTGATACGCACTAGCTCCCCATCCAAGAGCAGACGCTCCAGCTCAAAAACCTTTATCGGTTCTGGAAAAGCCGTGTCCGAGTCGATGTCGATCCAAACGGCCAGAGCGGCATCCGACCAGAGCAAGCGCTTGCGGAGCTCCCCCATCCTAAAAACCTGGTTAACAGGCAGCACTGCTCAGCTCCTGCATCTCGTAGTGAGGATTGACTGCAAGGTCTTTCGCATCGAGTTCCCGGTAAGGTTTACCGATGTCGAACAGGAAACAGTGCCTGGCCAGCAATTGGCGAAGCCAATAAAGCGCATGGCCAAGCTCCAGTTCGCCAGACATATCCAGCGCTTGAGCAATGGCCGTCAGCCTCCGATCAGGGTCACGCCGGAATTCATAGATGAACAGTTGCCGGAAGTGCTCAAGTTCATCTAACGAAATATCGTCTTCTAATTGGGCAGAGTACAGCCATTGAATATTGGCAATTGCCTCCCTTGGTACCTCTCGCTCCGTGACGATGACCCAAGGAATTCCTTTATCGAGCCAGTAACGCCTTTCTAGCTCAAGCCTCCCGATGATTTCAGGCTTTTGCAGGTCGACGCTGTACTTCGCCTGAATCGCGACTGTTGGACGCTGTTGGTCATCGAAATCCACAAGGAAGTCACTGGTCAGCACCTGTGGAGTGCCTTGGTAGCGCCCATGGCCAAGACCAAATTCCTCGGCGATTCGAACAGTGTCCACGACCATCATCGGGAATTGCTCTCGGATATCGGTGACTCGGGGAGACCAGTCCAGAGCCAGGAAAACTGCCAACTCAAGATCAGAGAGGAGATGGTGCAGACGGCGCGTCTTACTGCCGAGCAGGCGATGGGATCGCCCCAGCGACGACACGTCCCGAGTATAGATGAATGGCTTGTAGCTAGGTCCTTGGCCTTGACCACGGCCTTCCTTGAACCTTTTGTCAATCTGAGACTGAGTCAGACCTTTAAATGTACCCGCCATGAGCAAAGGGCATCCGCATTGTTGATGCTCTCAACATAGCGGATCCCGGCATTTGGATGAAACTTTATTTTAATGGATGAAACTTTATTTTCATGGATGATACTTTATTTTCACCCCACAGGAGGTTCCGCTCCGTACGAAAGGGTTACTCCACGGTGACCGACTTGGCCAGGTTGCGAGGCTGATCGACATCGGTGCCGCGCAGGACCGCGACGTAGTACGACAACAGCTGCAACGGCAGGGTGTAGAGGATCGGCGCCAGCACGTCATGGATGTGCGGCATGCTGACGATGAAAGTGCCCTCGCCGTTTTCGATGCCCGCTTCCCGGTCGGCAAAAACGATCAGCTCGCCGCCACGGGCGCGCACTTCTTGCAGGTTGGATTTTAGCTTTTCTAGCAGCTCGTTATTCGGCGCCACGGTCACGACCGGCATGTCCGCATCGACCAGCGCCAGCGGGCCGTGCTTGAGCTCGCCGGCCGGATAGGCCTCGGCATGGATGTAGGAAATTTCTTTGAGCTTGAGCGCGCCCTCCATCGCCACCGGGTATTGCGCGCCGCGCCCGAGGAATAGCGTGTGGTGTTTTTCGGCGAAGTGCTCGGAGATCTTTTCCACGGTGGTGTCCATCGCCAGCGCCTCACCCAGGCGGGTCGGCAGGCGGCGCAGCTCGTCGACCAGCTCCGCTTCCAAGGCCGGCGCCAGCGTACCGCGCACCTGCCCCAATGACAGGGTCAGCAGCAACAGGCCAACCAGCTGGGTGGTGAAGGCCTTGGTCGAAGCTACACCAATTTCCGGGCCGGCCTGAGTCAGCAGGGTGAGATCGGATTCGCGCACCAGCGAACTTATACCGACGTTGCAGATCGCCAAGCTGGCGAGATAGCGCCCCTCCTCGACCGTACGCGCCTTGGCATTGCGCAGTGCTGCGAGCGAATCGGCCGTCTCGCCGGATTGGGAAATGGTCACGAACAGCGTGTCAGGCTGCACCACCACTTTGCGGTAGCGAAACTCGCTGGCCACTTCAACCTGGCAGGGGATGCCGGCCAGCTCTTCCAGCCAGTAACGCGCGACCATCCCGGCATGGTAGCTAGTGCCACAGGCGACGATCTGCACGTTGCGCACCTTGGCGAACAGCTCGGCGGCCTGCGGGCCAAACGCCTGGACCAGCACCTGATGATCGCCCAGCCGGCCTTCGAGGGTGCGTTGCACGACCTTGGGCTGTTCGTGGATCTCCTTGAGCATGAAGTGACGGTATTCGCCCTTGTCTGCCGCTTCGGCGCCTTCGTGGTATTGCACGCTTTCGCGCTCAACGGGCTGACCCTCGACGTCCCATATCTGCACATTGTCGCGGCGGATCTCAGCGATATCGCCCTCTTCCAGGTACATGAAACGGTCGGTCACCTGACGCAGGGCGAGCTGGTCGGAGGCAAGGAAGTTCTCGCCCATGCCCAGTCCGATTACCAGCGGACTGCCGCTGCGGGCAGCCAGCAGGCGATCGGGTTGCTTGGCGCTGACCACGGCAAGCCCGTAGGCACCGTGCAGCTCCTTGACCGCCGCCTTGAGTGCGACAGTCAGATCGCCGAACTCGTCGAGCTTGTGGCGCAGCAAATGCACGATTACTTCGGTATCGGTATCGGAAACGAACACATAGCCCAACGCCCTTAATTGGTGGCGCAATGCTTCGTGGTTTTCGATGATGCCATTGTGCACCACCGCCAGGTCTTCACCGGAGAAATGCGGATGCGCGTTACGCTCACAGGGCGCGCCGTGAGTGGCCCAGCGGGTATGCGCAATACCCAGCCGACCGGTCAGTCCTTCCTGCTGTTGCGCCTGCTCGAGTTCGGCAACCTTGCCGGAGCGGCGCAGGCGATGCAGCTGACCATAGGCATCCAGCACGGCGACGCCGGCGCTGTCATAACCTCGATACTCGAGGCGCTTGAGGCCTTCGAGCAGAATTGCAGTGATGTTGCGTTCAGCCACGGCGCCAACGATGCCACACATGATCAGATCTCCTGAGAGGGTTCGATAGCCGCGCAGATCAGCTTGATGCCGCGGGCCTGAATGCTTGAACGCGCCTCGGCGGTGAGGCGTTCGTCCGTGATGAGGGTGTGGATGTCGCCCCAGGGCAACTCCAGATTGGGTATGCGTCGCCCGATCTTGTCGGATTCGGCGAGCACGGTGACTTCGCGAGCCACCTCCGCCATGACCCGCGACAGGCCCAGCAATTCATTGAAGGTGGTTGTGCCGCGCTGCAGATCGATGCCGTCCGCGCCGATGAACAACTGATCGAAATCGTAAGAGCGCAGCACCTGCTCCGCCACCTGCCCCTGGAACGACTCGGAATGCGGATCCCAGGTACCGCCGGTCATCAGTAGCGTGGGCTCGTGTTCCAGCTCACGCAAGGCGTTGGCAACGCCCAGCGAATTGGTCATGACCAGCAGGCCGTGCTTGTAGCCCAGCTCGGGGATCATCGCCGCGGTGGTGGTGCCGCTGTCGATGATGATGCGCGCATGCTCGCGGATGCAATTAACGGCAGCTCGTGCAATGGCCAGTTTCCAGGGCGAAACGGGTTGCGCACTGTCACCGATCAGTTCTTGCGGCAAGGGCACCGCGCCGCCGTAACGGCGCAGCAGCAAACCATTCTTCTCCAGCGCCGCGAGGTCCTTGCGGATGGTGACCTCGGACGTTTCGAAACGCCTGGACAGCTCGTCGACGCTCACCTCGCCTTGCTCGTTGAGCAAGGCGAGTATGGCGTGGCGTCGTTGCGGCGTGTTGCGTTTCGACATGCTTAAGTTTCGATTCGAAAGTATATTTCGCGAATCAAAACTTAATCTGTCGCCGCCGTCAACACCCGCTTTGCATCAGACGCGGAAATAGCCCATCAGGCCTTGTTGATGGTTAGCCAACTGATTAAGGGCTTGGCTGACCCGTGCCGACTCGTCTGCCTGCCCGGACAGCGACTCGGTCACGTCCCGGATACCTGCGACATTGCGGTTGATTTCTTCGGCAACCGCGCTCTGCTCTTCGGCGGCGCTGGCGATCTGCAGGTTCATATCAGTAATCACAGCGACCGCGTCGCCAATCTTGCGCAACGCGGCAACTGCATTCCCTACCTGATCGACACTGCCCTGGGCCTGGCTGCGGCTGCTCTGCATCGCCGTTACCACGTCCCGGGTGCCGTTCTGCAGACGCTCGATGACCTGGCGAATCTCTTCGATGGACTCCTGAGTACGCCGCGCCAGGCTGCGCACTTCATCGGCCACCACGGCGAAGCCGCGCCCGGCCTCACCTGCGCGCGCCGCCTCGATCGCCGCGTTGAGGGCCAATAGGTTGGTTTGCTCGGCAATCGCGCGGATCACCTCAAGCACCGAGCCGATCTGGTCGCTACTGGCAGCCAGGCTTTCGACCTGTGTCATCGCGTGATTGAGTTCATCAGCGAGGCTGCCAATGCTGTGCGTAGTGTGGTCGATCACGCTCAACCCGTCGTGCGTGGCCTGATCCGCATCACGCGCCGCTTCAGCCGCTTGCGCGGCATTGCGCGCGACATCCTGCGCAGTGGCGCTCATCTCCTGCGACGCAGTTGCAACCTGATCGACTTCGCGGAACTGTTGCTGCATGCCGGCACTGGTCTGGCTGGCAATAGCAGCCGATTGATCGGCACTGGTACGCGCGTCCAGTACCGAGCGCTGCACGTCAGCGATGGTCGGCTGCAGTTTGTCGAGGAAGCGATTAAACCAGCCTGCCAGTGCGCCCAACTCATCATCTCGGGTGTAGGTCAGGCGGCGAGTGAGATCACCCTCGCCACTGGCGATATCCTTGAGCATCGCGGCGACCCCTTCGATGGGGCGGGTGACCCCACGCGCGGTCAGCCACATCAACGCCAGACCCAACAGGACCGCACCAAGTCCGATGGCCAGGGCCGTCACACTGTCCTGCCGGCTCTGAGCCTGCAGCGTCTGCTCAAGGCGCAGCGCCGGGCCGAGCAGCACGGGCTTCGGTACTTCCAGCAGGATCGCCCAAGGCTTGAGTTCAGGTATCGGTTGTACAGGTTGCAGCACGCGAAGCATGTCGCCGTTTTCGAGCATCGCCTTCTGACCTGCATCGACCGCACGGGCGATCGCCTCGCTCTCGGCACCAAACGCGGTACTCAATGGCTTACCCAGCAGCTTGGGGTCTCGACTGTGCCCGCCCAGAAGCTTGGCGGGGCTGATCACGCTCAACTGGCCTTCTCCCTGATACAGCTCCTGATGTGCCTGCTGGCTGAGGTGCTGCAGCGAAGCCAGGCTGATGTCGACGCCAACAACGCCGATGACCTTGTCGTTTTCGATCAAGGGAAAGGCCACGCTGGTCATCAACAGTGGCTGGCCTTCCACCTCATCGAAGTAGGGATCGAGCAGACAGACCCGGGCGCTGTCGCGTGGGCAGCTGTACCAGGCGTTGTAAGGCGCGCCGCTGATACCCGGTGTGGTATCGGCGAGCAGTTCCTCGCTCATGGTCTCGGCAGTGAGCTGACCCGGCGTGCGCTGCGACCAGTACAGCGCGAAGCGGCCACTGTCGTTGCCGCCCATCTCCTGGTTACCGATGAACATGCCATCTTTGTCATCCAGCGCGTCGGTTTCGAACACCACGTAAAGACCGATCAGTTCCGGATTGGATCGCAGAGCCATCTCGATCTGGTGATGCAGGTCTTCTCGGACTTCAAAAGCGTTCGACATTCGCTCGATGGATTGTTCACGCAGCGAAAGAACCTGGCGAGCGAAGCCCTTGCCGTACTGATAGGCGTCGTTGAACTGGCGTTCCATACGCAATGCCTGAGACAGGCCGCGCGATTGCAAGTTATTGCGCGCCGCCTCTTCGAGCATGGCGCTGCTGGACTTATTGACCAGGGCCGCGGCCTGACGCGATTGGTAGAGCGATGCGCCGACCAGCAGACCAACGATGAGCAGCAGGCAGAGACCAGCCAGCAGGGTGAGCTTCCACTGAATGGACAGGCGAGTGAGGGAGGGCATGACTGCGTCCTGTGTTGTTATGCCCTTATAAGATCGGCCAGATGTACGATCTCTTTAGTGTCATCCGGGAAAAACCTCCGCAGCGCATCTAGCGCCGAAGTGTTCGGCGGCCGCGATGGCTTATTTGCGAGTCTTCTGCGGGCGCTCCCAGCCTTGAATCAGCGCCTGCCGAGCCCGCCCCAACGCCAGTGTGCCGGCTGGCACATCGGCAGTGATCACCGACCCGGCACCCGTAGTGGCACCATCGCCAAGGGTCACCGGAGCAACAAGCGAGCTATTGGAGCCGATGAACACGTCCTCGCCCATCACCGTGCGGGACTTGTTAGCACCATTATAGTTGCAGGTGATGGTACCGGCCCCGATATTGGTTCGCGCCCCGATCTGCGCGTCGCCCAGATACGCCAGGTGACCAGCCTTGGCGCCGGCGCCCAAGCATGAATTCTTGACCTCGACAAAATTGCCGACGTGCGCCTTGTCGCCCAGCACCGCGCCGGGACGCAGGCGTGCGAATGGCCCGCAATCGGCGCTCTCACCCAGCTCGGCGCCATCCAGATGGCTATTGGCCTTGACCACCGCGCCACGGCGCAGCGTGCTATTGCGGATTACGCAATTGGGGCCGATCTCGACGTCATCCTCGATAACCACCCGACCTTCGAGAATCACATTCACGTCGATCAGCACGTCACGACCGATCGTGATCTCACCGCGCAGATCGAAACGGGCCGGGTCACGCAACGTTACGCCTTGAGCCATCAGGCGGCGCGCAGCGCGTTGCTGATAATGCCGTTCGAGCTCGGCCAGCTGTATGCGATCGTTAGCACCTTGCACTTCCATTGCGTGCAACGGCTGCTCGGTAGCGACCACCAGGCCATCGGCCACTGCCATGGCGATCACATCGGTCAAGTAGTACTCACCTTGGGCGTTGCTGTTCGAAAGCCTACCCAGCCAATCACCAAGTCGCTCGCCCGGCACCGCCAGGATGCCGGTATTCCCTTCCGTTATCAGCTTCTGCTCGGCCGACGCATCCTTATGCTCGATGATCGCCTGAACCACACCTTGTCCGTCGCGGACAATACGCCCGTAACCGGTCGGATCGTCCAGGTTCACCGTGAGCAGCGCTAGTTGTTGCGGACCGACTTTTTCCAGGAGCCGCTCCAGCGTTGCGGCCTCGATAAGCGGCACGTCGCCATACAGAATCAGCACTCGTTCGGCCGACAGCGCCGGGAGCGCCTGGGCAACCGCGTGTCCGGTTCCTAACTGCTCGGCTTGCACCACGAAGTTCAGGTCATCGGCAGCCAGCCGTTCACGAACCTGCTCAGCGCCATGGCCAATCACTACATGTACCGCCTTTGGCTTGAGGCCACGAGCGGTTTCTATGACGTGGCCCAGCATGGACTGTCCAGCGACTGGGTGAAGCACCTTGGGCAGAGCAGAACGCATGCGCGTGCCTTGACCAGCAGCGAGAATGACGATATCGAGAGACATGGCAGATCCTGAGCGATCATGGGCCGGTTCATACCGCTTAGGCGACGGTATTTGCCGATCTGGAAAAATAAAAAAAGGGTAGCCAAGGCTACCCTTTTAATCAGTTGCGATGAAGAAGCCGATGGTTAACCGCCGAACTTCTTACGCATCTGCTGAATCGTCCGCAATTGCGCGGTGGCCTCGGCCAGACGCGCTGCCGCGGAACCGTAGTCGAACTCCGAACCCTTCTGATTGAGGGCTTTTTCGGCCGCCTTGAGCGCTTCCTGAGCAGACGCTTCATCGATGTCGCTGGCACGCTGCACGGTATCGGCAAGTACCTTGACCATGTTGGGTTGAACTTCGAGATATCCGCCGGAGATGTAGAACACCTCGCTTTCGCCACCTTGTTTGGTCAGGCGGATCGGACCCGGCTTCAGGTCGGTAATCAACGGCGCGTGGCCCGGAGCAATACCGATGTCGCCGAGGTTGCCATGGGCAATCACCATCTCGACCAGACCGGAAAAGATCTCGCCTTCAGCGCTGACGATATCGCAATGGACTGTCATAGCCATATCTAGCCTCATGTATCAAACGGCGAGGTTGGCATGCCGCCAGCCGCGCCGCCTGGTGAGCGCCCGTCGCCGGACGCAAGGATTACAGTTTCTTGGCTTTCTCGATGGCTTCTTCGATGCCACCTACCATGTAGAACGCTTGTTCCGGCAGGTGATCGTATTCGCCGCTGAGGATGCCCTTGAAGCCTGCAATGGTGTCTTTCAGCGAAACGTACTTTCCTGGAGAGCCGGTGAAGACCTCTGCCACGAAGAACGGCTGCGACAGGAATCGCTGAATTTTCCGTGCGCGGGATACGAGCTGCTTATCGGACTCCGACAACTCGTCCATGCCCAGAATGGCAATAATGTCCTTCAGCTCCTTGTAGCGCTGCAGAACGTACTGAACACCACGAGCAGTCTCGTAATGCTCGTTGCCGATCACGTTCGGGTCGAGCTGACGCGACGTCGAGTCAAGTGGATCGACAGCCGGATAAATACCCAGCGAAGCGATGTCACGCGACAGAACCACGGTAGCGTCCAAGTGGGCGAAGGTGGTCGCCGGGCTTGGGTCGGTCAAGTCATCCGCAGGTACGTATACAGCCTGAATCGACGTGATCGAGCCGCTACGCGTGGAGGTGATGCGCTCCTGCAGAACTCCCATCTCTTCGGCCAGGGTCGGCTGGTAACCTACCGCCGACGGCATACGGCCGAGCAGTGCAGACACCTCGGTACCGGCGAGGGTGTAACGGTAGATGTTGTCGACGAACAGCAGAACGTCGTTACCTTCGTCACGGAACTTCTCAGCCATGGTCAGGCCGGTCAGGGCAACGCGCAGACGGTTACCCGGCGGCTCGTTCATCTGGCCATAGACCAGGGCAACCTTATCCAGAACGTTGGAATCCTTCATCTCGTGGTAGAAGTCGTTACCCTCACGAGTACGCTCACCCACACCGGCGAACACGGAATAACCGCTGTGCTCGATGGCGATGTTACGGATCAGTTCCATCATGTTTACGGTCTTGCCGACACCGGCACCACCGAACAGGCCGACTTTACCGCCCTTGGCGAACGGGCAGATCAGGTCGATAACCTTGATGCCGGTTTCCAAGAGGTCATTGCCACCCGCTTGTTCCGCGAAGGAAGGCGCAGGACGGTGAATACCCCAGCGCTCTTCTTCGCCAATCGGACCCGCTTCGTCGATTGGATTACCGAGTACATCCATGATCCGGCCCAGGGTCGCTTTACCGACCGGTACGGAGATGGCTGCACCCGTGTTGTTGACGTCCAGACCGCGCTTAAGACCTTCGGTCGAGCCCATCGCAATGGTACGCACCACACCATCTCCCAGCTGCTGCTGGACTTCCAGGGTGGTTTCGACGCTTTGCACTTTCAAGGCGTCGTAGATATTCGGGACCTGATCACGTGGGAATTCCACGTCGATCACGGCGCCGATGATTTGAACGATACGTCCGCTACTCATAGCTGGTTCCTCTGAATATTTGAACCGTTAAACCGCGGCAGCGCCGCCGACGATTTCCGAGATCTCTTGGGTGATCGCGGCCTGACGAGCCTTGTTGTAGATCAGCTGGAGATCGCTGATCAAATCACCGGCGTTGTCAGTTGCGTTCTTCATCGCGATCATCCGGGCGGCCTGTTCAGCCGCGCCGTTCTCGACCACCGCCTGGTACACCTGCGACTCCACGTAGCGCACCATCAAACCGTCGAGCAGTTCCTTGGCGTCGGGTTCGTACAGATAGTCCCAGTGATGCTTGAGTTGCTGATCCGGATCGGCCACCAGAGGAACCAACTGCTCCACTGTCGGCTGTTGCGTCATGGTATTGATAAATTTGTTCGAGACCACCGACAGACGATCGATACGACCATCGAGGTAAGCGTCCAGCATGACCTTGACGCTACCGATCAGATCGTTGATCGACGGCTCCTCGCCCAGGTGGCTGATTGCCGCGACGACATTGCCACCGAAGTTGCGGAAAAACGCGGCGCCCTTGCTGCCAATGACGCAGAGATCAATCTCCACGCCTTGCTCGCGGTTCGCCGCCATATCCTTGACCAGCGTCTTGAACAGGTTGGTGTTCAAACCGCCGCACAGACCCCGGTCGCTGCTCACCACGACATAACCGACGCGCTTGATTTCACGCTCGACCATGAAAGGATGACGATATTCCGGGTTGGCGTTGGCCAGATGACCAATTACCTGGCGGATACGCTCCGCATAAGGACGGCTGGCAGACATGCGCATTTGAGCCTTGCGCATCTTGCTGACAGCCACCTTTTCCATGGCGCTGGTAATCTTTTGCGTGCTTTTGATGCTCGCAATCTTGCTGCGGATCTCTTTTGCGCCTGCCATTTGACACCTATCGGGTTAGCAGGCGGAGGCCTTGCGGCCTCCGCTGCGGCTTACCAGGTTTGGGTGGCCTTGAACTTCTCGATACCGGCCTTGAGGCCCGCATCGATTTCGTCATTGAAGTCACCCTTCACGTTGATCTTCGCCATCAAGTCGGCGTGATCGCGGTTGAAGTAGGCAATCAGCGCTTGTTCGAAGCTGCCGATCTTGGCGATTTCGATGTCCTGCAGGAACCCGCGCTCGGCGGAATACAGGGACAGCGACATGTCGGCGATGGACATAGGCGCATATTGCTTCTGCTTCATCAGCTCGGTGACGCGCTGACCATGCTCGAGCTGCTTGCGGGTCGCTTCGTCCAGGTCAGAGGCGAACTGGGCAAAAGCCGCCAGTTCACGGTACTGAGCCAGAGCGGTACGGATACCACCAGACAGCTTTTTGATGATCTTGGTCTGGGCAGCACCACCTACGCGCGATACCGATACACCGGCGTTCACGGCCGGACGAATGCCCGAGTTGAACATCGCCGATTCCAAGAAGATCTGACCGTCGGTGATGGAAATCACGTTGGTCGGAACGAACGCCGAAACGTCGCCAGCCTGGGTTTCGATAATCGGCAGCGCGGTAAGCGAACCGGTTTTACCGGTCACCGCGCCACTGGTGAACTTCTCGACGTATTCTTCGGAAACGCGCGAGGCGCGTTCCAGCAGACGGCTGTGGAGATAGAACACGTCGCCCGGGTAGGCTTCACGTCCTGGCGGACGACGCAGCAACAGCGAAATCTGGCGGTACGCTACGGCCTGCTTGGACAGATCGTCATAAACGATAAGAGCGTCTTCGCCGCGATCGCGGAAGTATTCGCCCATGGTGCAGCCAGCATATGGCGCAATGAACTGCAGCGCGGCAGATTCAGAAGCACTCGCGGCAACAATGATGGTGTTGGCCAGAGCACCGTTCTGCTCGAGCTTGCGCACCACGTTGGCAATGGTTGACTGCTTCTGGCCGATGGCAACATAAACGCAGAAGATACCGCTATTTTTCTGGTTGATGATGGCATCGATCGCTAGCGCTGTCTTACCGATCTGACGGTCGCCAATGATCAGCTCACGCTGACCGCGGCCAACGGGGATCATGGCGTCAACGGCTTTGTAGCCGGTTTGAACCGGCTGATCGACCGACTTCCGCCAGATCACCCCCGGCGCAACCTTTTCCACAGCGTCGGTAGCGACGTTGTTGAGCGGACCCTTGCCATCAACGGGATTGCCCAGCGCATCGACGACGCGGCCGAGCAGCTCTGGGCCCACCGGCACTTCGAGGATGCGACCGGTGCACTTGGCGCTCATGCCTTCGGCAAGCGTCTGGTAGGCACCTAGAACCACGGCGCCGACAGAGTCGCGCTCCAGGTTCATGGCCATACCGTAGACACCGTCCGGGAATTCGATCATCTCGCCATACATGACATCGGCCAGACCATGAATTCGCACAATGCCGTCCGATACGCTGACGACGGTGCCTTCGTTACGGGCTTGGGAGGCGATATCGAGTTTTTCGATACGCCCCTTGATGATTTCACTAATTTCGGAAGGATTGAGTTGCTGCATTGCTCTGCTGCCCCTTCAAACTCAAGATTTCAATGCTTCGGCCAGTTTCGCGATCTTGCCGCGGACTGAGCCATCGATAACCAGGTCGCCGGCGCGGATCAATACGCCACCCAAAAGGGAGGCATCTTCCGCGGCATGCAGGCGCACTTCCCGGCCGAGCCGTGCACTGAGAACCTTGGCGAGTTTGTCTTGCTGTTCGTTGCTCAACGCGAAGGCACTGGTCACATCCACGTCAACCGTTTGTTCCTGCTCGGCCTTGTACAGCTCGAACAGTTCGGAGACTTCCGGCAACAACGGCAAACGGTCATTGGCGGACAACACGTGAATGAAATTGCGTGCCTGAGCGTCGAACTTTTCACCACACACCTCGACGAAGGTGGTGGCCTTGTCGTCTCTCGTCATACGCGGGGCCTTGAGCACTCGCTGCATCGTGTCGTCTTGCGACACCGCAGCAGCCAGACCAAGCATGGCTGACCATTCGGCCAGTTGCTGATGGACCTGTGCGTACTCAAAGGCAGCCTTGGCGTAAGGTCGGGCCAGCGTGGTCAGTTCTGCCATGATCGCGCCCCTCGCTTAAATTTCGGCTGCCAATTTGGAAACCAGCTCCGCATGCGCGTTCTGATCGATGGACGCGCCCAGAATTTTTTCGGCGCCGCTGACGGCCAGGCTGCCCAACTGGGCACGCAAGGCGTCCTTGACTCCGTTCAATTCCTGCTCGATCTCGGCCTGAGCCTGGATCTTGATCCGCTCACCCTCGACACGGGCCTGATCGCGAGCTTCGTCGACGATCTGGTTAGCGCGCTTCTTGGCTTGCTCGATGATTTCAGCCGCTTGCGTCTTGGCTTCGCGCAGTTGCTGGCTCGCTTTATCCTGAGCCAACTCCAGATCACGAGCACCGCGACTGGCAGCTTCCAGACCGTCAGCGATCTTCTTCTGGCGTTCCCGCAGAGCTGTTATGACCGGAGGCCATACGAACTTCATGCAGAACAGCACAAAAATGAAGAACGCAACGGACTGGCCAATCAGGGTTGCATTAATGTTCACGCCAACACCTCGCTCGTTCGTTGTCCGTCAAACCACCCATTCGATAAACCGAATGGATCAGCCTGCCAATTGACCAACGAAGGGGTTCGCGAAAGTGAAGAACAGCGCAATACCTACACCGATCATGGTCACCGCATCGAGCAGGCCGGCGACGATGAACATTTTCACCTGCAGCATCGGCACCATTTCCGGCTGACGCGCCGCGCCTTCCAGAAATTTGCCGCCCAGCAGGCCGAAGCCGATTGCAGTACCCAGGGCACCCAGGCCGATCAGCAGAGCTACAGCGATAGCAGTCAGTCCAACTACAGTTTCCATTTTTCCTCCGACTTTATGTCGTATTGGTTAAGGGTTTAGGTAAAGCGAATCGAATCAGTGATCGTTTTCTTCATGCGCCATCGATAGATAGACGATCGTCAGCATCATGAAGATGAAAGCCTGCAGCACGATGATCAGGATGTGGAACACAGCCCACGCCCACTGCAGGACAATACCCAGTCCACCCAGAATTACGCCGTTAGCGAACATGATGGCAATCAGGATGAAGATCAGTTCGCCGGCGTACAGGTTGCCGAACAGACGCAGCGCCAGAGAAACAGGCTTGGCGATCAGGGTAACGAATTCGAGAAGGAAGTTGATCGGGATGAGCAGGACCTGCACGGCCATGTTCTTGCTGCTGAAAGGATGCAGTGTTAGCTCGCCGAAGAAGCCACCCAGGCCCTTGACCTTGACGCTGTAAAAAAGCAGAAGGGCGAATACCGAGAGCGCCAGACCGAGCGTCGCGTTCGGGTCGGTGGTCGGCACCACGCGAAAGAACAGGTGCTCATCGCCAACGATATTGGCAGCCAGCATAGGCAGCCAATCTACTGGAATGAGGTCCATGAAGTTCATCAGGAACACCCAGACGAAAATAGTCAGAGCCAACGGAGCGATAAGCGCATTGCGTCCATGGAAGGTATCCTTGACGCTGTTATCGACGAACTCCACCATCAATTCGACAAAGTTCTGCGCGCCACCCGGCTGACCGGACGTAGCCTTTCTAGCAACGGCCCAAAACAGCAGGACAAAAACCAGGCCGAGCACCACGGAAACTCCGAGAGTATCCACGTGAAATGCCCAGAAACCCATTTCCTTGGCTTGCTCCGCGGAATGGGCGAATCCCCATTCCCCAGTCGGCAACCGTCCGTAGGTCAGATTCGACAGGTGGTGCTGTATGTAATCCGAAGCGTTCTCTGCTGCCATGATTGCCTCAATGAATCAATTTGAAATTCTTTTCTTAATCAGCAGAGGAGCAAACCAGCCGACCCCTTGAGTCAGTATGAACACACCGAACAACGAAAGTGGGTTCAGCGGTTTCACCCCTGTGAACACCAGCGCAAATAGCACTGACGTGAAGATCAGTTTCCCTGCTTCGCCGGCGTAAAATGACCTGACGATAGCTTGAGCAGCCCGCGCGCCACTAAAGCGAAAAGCCTTATGAGCGAAATAAATATTCGGAAGCAAGGCGATCAAACCACCAAGCAATCCAGAGTAACCCGCAACATTACCGATCCACAGCCACAATACGACCGCAGAGATGAGCAATAACGACAACTGCGCCATCAGAACCGGAAAAACCGCCAACCGATAGAAGGGTAGGCGTTTCTGCTCGTAGCCGACCAATTATCGTCCCTTGGCTCTCGCCGGCATGTCAGTCAATCCCCATGCCTTATGTCTTTGAAAATGCGCGCAGATTATATGTGGCGTTAGGGTCAGGTACAACCATTTGGTAGTGACTACCAGGCAGTACTACAACTCTATACGTTTGTAATTGTTTCAGCGTATGTGGGCTAATACACCCTGCAGTTCATCCAGCGAGTTGTAACGGATCACCAACTGGCCTTTGCCTTTTTCGCCATGCTTGATTTGCACCGGAGAACCCAGGCGTTCAGCCAGACGCTGTTCCAGGCGGACAATGTCAGGATCACTCTTCGGCTCGGCTTTAGTCGATTCAGTACTGTTCACCCATTGCCGTACCAGCGCCTCAGTCTGGCGGACCGTCAACCCGCGTGCGACAACGTGACGCGCACCATCGACCTGCCGCTCTGCCGGCAGTCCGAGCAGTGCCCGAGCGTGCCCCATTTCAAGATCGCCATGCGACAAGAGCGTCTTGATCTCCTCCGGCAGCGCGATCAGACGCAACAGATTGCTAATGGTGACACGCGATTTACCCACAGCATCGGCAACCTGTTGCTGCGTGAGCTGGAACTCTTGCTGCAGACGCTGCAGGGCTACGGCTTCCTCGATCGGATTGAGGTCCTCACGCTGAATATTCTCGATCAGCGCCATGGCAATCGCCGCCTCATCAGACACGTCGCGCACCAATGCCGGTATTTTCTCGAGACCAGCCTGCTGACTGGCACGCCAGCGACGTTCACCGGCAATAATTTCGTAGCGTCCCGCGCCGACCGAACGAACGACGATCGGTTGCATCACGCCCTGGGTACGAATGGAATGCGCCAGCTCATCGAGGGTCACCGGATCGATATCGCGCCGTGGCTGATATTTGCCCCGTTGAATGATGTCGAGAGGCAACTGCTGCAGCTCTCGCTCATCGAGCTGAACGGCGCTTTCCTGCATTGCCGTCATATTGGCGCCGCCGAGCAGGGCATCCAGTCCGCGTCCTAGGCCTCGTTTTTTGGTCGCCATGAAAATTTCCTTATGCAGTTACGCTGCGGGCGGCGCGGCGCTGACGGCGTGACAACTCGCCGGCCAGCGCCAGATAGGCCAAGGCGCCCTTGGATTGCTTGTCATAGACAAGCGCCGGCATGCCATGACTGGGGGCTTCAGCCAGCCGTACATTGCGGGGAATGACCGTGTCGTAAAGTTTCTCACCGAAGTGCGTTTTAAGCTGTTCGGTGACATCGTTGGTAAGACTGCTGCGTGGATCGTACATGGTGCGCAACAGACCTTCGATCTGCAGCGACGGGTTCAATGCCTGACCGATGCGCTGAATCGAGTTGACCAGATCGGTCAGCCCTTCCAGCGCGTAGTATTCGCACTGCATTGGGATGATCACGCCGTCTGCGGCCGTCAGCGCGTTGATTGTCAGCATCGATAGCGACGGCGGACAATCGATCAAGATGTAATCGTAGTTCTCACGTACCGGCGCAAGCGCCTCGCGCAGGCGATGCTCTTTGGTCGGCAATTTGAGCAGGGCGACTTCTGCGGCAGTCAAATCGCGGTTAGCCGGCAGGAGCTGATAGCCACCGTGCTCGGAAAACTGCATCGCATCGACCAGGCTGCACTCGCCGATGAGTACGTCATAGATCGAATACTCCAGGCTCAACTTATCCACACCGCTGCCTGTTGTGGCATTGCCCTGCGGGTCAAGATCGATAAGCAGAACACGACGGCGAGTCGCTACAAGCGAGGCGGCGAGATTGATGCAGGTGGTAGTCTTGGCGACACCGCCCTTCTGGTTGGCGATGGCAAATACTTTAGCCATGGTCAGTGTCTGTCCGGAGTCATGAAGTGCGGCGCAGTATCAACAGATGGCGTTGCCCTTGGCAACCGGGAACCTTGAGGACAAGGCAGCGCTCCAGTTGAAAATCCGCCGGTAGCGCCTGTAGCTCGTCATCAGGCTGTACGCCTTTCATGGCGAGCCAGTGAGTGTCCAAATTTCCCAGATGGCGCGTCCAATCAGCGAAATCGCTTAGTGAGCTGAATGCTCGCGAAGTAATACCGGTATATGGATGTTCGGGTCTGAACTGCTCGACGCGGCTGTGGACAACTTCAAGGTTGGCAAGTTTCAGCTCAAGCTTGACCTGGGTAAGAAAGCGGGTCTTCTTGCCGTTCGAGTCGAGCAGCGTAAAGGTGCGCTCGGGAAACAGGATGGCCAGCGGAATGCCGGGCATCCCGCCGCCGCTGCCCACATCCAGCCAACGCGAACCATGGTGCGCCACATACGGAGCGACACTGAGGCTATCGAGCAGATGACGCGAGACCATTTCTGCCGGATCGCGCACAGCAGTCAGGTTGTAGGCTTTGTTCCACTTGTTCAGCAACGCCAGATAGGCGAGCAACTGAGCTTGCTGGATTTCGCTAAGGTGTATATCCAGCACGCACGCGCCTTGCTTGAGTTCCCCGGCGTAGCGCGCGTATTCATCGTCCATCAAGCGCTTTGCTCCAACTTCCGTCCGGCGCTGCGCTTTTTCAGATGAATCATCAGAAGCGACACGGCCGCCGGGGTTACGCCCGGAATCCGTGAGGCCTGGCCAAGCGTTTCGGGACGAGCGAGGGAGAGTTTATGTTGGATCTCCTTCGACAGCCCGGAGATGGTCGAATAGTCCAGATTCTCTGGTAACACGACACTTTCGCTGGCCCGAAGGCGCTGGATCTCTTCTTGTTGACGATCGATGTAACCGGCGTACTTGGTCTTGATCTCGACCTGCTCGGCAACCTGCGGGTCCTCGACCCCAGCCCCGGTAAGCTGGATCAGGCTGCGGTAATCGATTTCCGGTCGTGCAAGCAGATTGAGCAGGTTGTACTCATGGGTTAGCGGCGTTCCGAAACGCTCGGCGATAGCATCGCCCTGCGGCGTTGCCGGACGCACCCAGGTGCTTTTCAGCCGCTGCTCTTCCTGCTCGATGCTTTCGCGCTTGCATTCGAAAGCAGCCCAGCGAGTGTCATCGACCAGCCCCAGTTCTCGGCCTTTTTCGGTCAGCCGCAAATCCGCATTGTCTTCTCGCAGGATCAACCGGTACTCGGCGCGCGAAGTGAACATGCGATACGGCTCTTGGGTTCCGAGGGTGATCAGATCATCGACTAGCACGCCCAGATAGGCCTCGTCGCGACGTGGGCACCAACTGTCCTTGCCTTGTGCGCGCAAGGCCGCATTGGTGCCAGCCAACAGGCCCTGCGCACCGGCCTCCTCATACCCTGTGGTGCCATTGATCTGACCGGCAAAGAACAGGCCGGCGATGACCTTGGTTTCCAGGCTGTATTTGAGATCGCGCGGGTCGAAGTAATCGTACTCGATGGCATAGCCAGGACGAACGATGTGCGCCTGCTCCATGCCCCGAATGCTCTGTACGACCTGTAGTTGCACGTCAAACGGCAGCGAGGTGGAAATACCGTTGGGGTAGAGCTCGTGCGTGGTCAGGCCCTCGGGCTCGATGAACACCTGGTGGCTGTCCTTATCCGCGAAACGGTGAATCTTGTCCTCGATCGACGGACAGTACCGTGGCCCGACGCCCTCTATCGCGCCAGAGTACATCGGCGACCGATCAAGGTTGGTAGCAATGATTTCGTGGGTTCGAGCGTTGGTATGGGTGATCCAGCAGCTGACCTGCTTCGGATGTTGCGTGGCGTGCCCAAGGAACGACATTGGGGGAATCGGGGCATCGCCCGGCTGCTCGGTCATCACCGAAAAATCGACACTGCGACCGTCGATACGTGGCGGCGTCCCTGTCTTCAGGCGACCGACGCGAAGCGGTAATTCACGAAGACGACGGGCCAGTGCAATCGAAGGCGGATCGCCAGCGCGACCGCCTGAATGATTCTGCAAGCCGATGTGGATAAGTCCGCCGAGGAATGTGCCGGTTGTCAATACCACCGAATCCGCGAAGAAACGCAGGCCCATCTGGGTAACAACGCCTTTGACCTGCTCCGCTTCAACAATCAAATCATCCGCAGCCTGCTGAAATATCCACAGGTTAGGTTGGTTTTCCAGAACTTCACGGACCGCAGCTTTGAACAGCACGCGATCGGCCTGCGCACGAGTGGCTCGAACGGCAGGTCCTTTGCGGCTGTTGAGTACGCGGAACTGAATGCCGCTTCGATCGGTGGCCGCAGCCATCACACCGCCTAGTGCATCAATTTCTTTGACCAGATGACTTTTGCCGATACCCCCGATAGCTGGGTTACAGCTCATCTGCCCAAGGGTTTCGACATTGTGGGTAAGCAATAGGGTTTTCACACCGATTCGAGCAGCTGCCAGCGCAGCTTCGGTACCGGCATGGCCGCCGCCGATAACGATGACGTCAAAACGGGAAGGAAAATCCACCACGCACCTCGTGCCTGTTCAGTTGAATCGGGGAGAACGCGTAAGTATAGGGGCTGGAGGTCTGTGAAAGAAGGCCTTTGCACAAAAAATGACCAGCTAAGCAAGGGCGAGTGCAAAACCAAGTAATAGATAAATAGAGAAAGAAATGATTTAAAGCTTATTTTTATGTTTATAAATATGCGGCGATTTTCTGTGGATAGATCTCTGTAGGCCCTTTATAAATGAGGATCCTAGCGTATTGAAAAGGTGTGCTGAACCTGGGAGATGGCGGTGCAGTACACGTTAACAGGCTGTGTATAAAAGGGCGACTTATGCACAGATGGATTCATGGCCTATTTATCCACTGACTTACTGACCGGCTTTAAGGCGGGTTTTCCACAGGGCTCAGGTGTATTTCGTTTACCTAGAAAACCAACGGATTGTCGGAATGAAGACGAAAATGCCCGACACGATGAGTCGAGGCAGGAAGGGGGCAGCTCTTTGAGCAAGCGCTGCCTGGGCATAGTCGCCCAGGCACGAGGCGCCAGAGCGCCCCGGTACCCAGCACTTAGGGGATGGCGACGTTAATCCCGGCGCTACTTGCCTATACAGAAACTGGAAAAGATACGGCCCAGCAGGTCGTCAGAACTGAAGGCTCCGGTAATCTCGCCTAGCGTCTGCTGGGCTTGACGCAGATCCTCCGCCAGCAGCTCACCAGCTCCGGCAAGGGCAAGCTGCGCGTGTCCATGGTCGAGATGCTCTGCCGTCTTTCGCAACGCGTCCAGGTGGCGGCGGCGGGCGCTGAAGCCGCTCTCTGCGGTCTGGTCGTAGCCCATGCAGTGCTTGAGGTGCTCGCGAAGCATCTCCAGGCCCTCACCGGAGCGAGCCGATAGGCTGAGGGTCGTATGGCCATCTGCATCGACCGAGAGGGCTACCTCCTCGCCAGTGAGATCCGCCTTGTTGCGGACGACGGTGGTTCTTGCCGGGTCGGGCCTTGCCAGAAGCAAATCTGGCCAGTTGGCCGCCTCGTGCTGTTCAGCTCCTGAGCTGGCATCGATTACCAACAGTATTCGGTCAGCTTCCTCAATGGCTTTGATTGCGCGCTCCACGCCAATTCGTTCCACCTGGTCATCGGTATCCCGCAGACCGGCGGTATCGATGATGTGCAGTGGCATTCCGTCGATCTGTATATGCTCACGCAGTACATCGCGAGTGGTGCCGGCGACGTCGGTCACGATCGCCGCTTCACGACCTGCCAACGCATTGAGCAAACTGGACTTGCCGGCATTAGGGCGGCCGGCGATAACCACGTTCATTCCATCGCGGAGCAGGACACCCTGACCTGCTTCGCGCAGGACTGTGGATAGATCTTCCTGAACATGTTCAAGCAGCGCCAGTACACGTCCGTCGGCGAGAAAATCGATCTCCTCTTCAGGAAAGTCGATTGCCGCTTCGACATAGATGCGCAACTGGACCAGGCTTTCGTTCAGCTGATGAATTCGTCGAGAAAAGTCGCCCTGTAATGAGCGCAACGCATTACGCGCAGCCTGGGCTGAACTGGCCTCGATCAGGTCGGCAATAGCTTCTGCCTGAGCTAAGTCCAATTTGTCGTTGAGAAAGGCCCGTTCACTGAATTCACCGGGACGGGCAAGACGAACGCCGAGCTCCACGCACCGCTGCAACAGCATATCCATGACCACGGGCCCCCCGTGTCCCTGGAGCTCCAGTACATCTTCACCCGTGAACGAGTGCGGGCCCGGAAAGAACAGCATCAGTCCTTCGTCGATGACTTCGCCGTCATCGGCATGGAACGGCCCATAGTGGGCGTGACGCGCTACTGGTTCTCTACCGCATAGGGTGATCGCCACTGCTTTGGCGCGTGGGCCCGACACACGCACGACTCCGATACCGCCTCGTCCTGGTGCGGTGGCGACTGCGGCAATGGTTTCGTGATCTTGGCTCATCCGTAACTCCCGGGTAGCGACAATGCAAAACGCCCCAATCAAGGGGCGTTCTGTCTACGTCATTGGTTCAGGTTGCGGTAGCAGTCTGTCCAGTAATCTTACGAGTAATGTACCACTGCTGCGCAATCGATAAGCAGTTGTTGACCACCCAGTACAGGACCAGACCCGCAGGGAACCAGAGGAAGAAGAAGGTGAAGATGATTGGAAGCAATTTCATCACCTTGGCCTGCATCGGATCCGGCGGTGTCGGATTCAGCTGCTGCTGAATGAACATCGTCAGGCCCATGATGATCGGCAGGATGAAAAACGGATCCTTGATGGACAGATCCGTGATCCAGAACATCCAGGGTGCCTGACGCATCTCGACGCTTTCCAGCAGTACCCAGTACAGCGCAAGGAATACTGGCATCTGCACCAAGATCGGCAAGCAACCGCCGAGAGGATTGATCTTCTCCTTCTTGTACAGCTCCATCATCGCTTGGGACATCTTCTGGCGGTCATCGCCAAATTGTTCCTTGAGCGCCTGCATCTTTGGCGATACCGCACGCATACGGGCCATCGACTTGTAGCTCGCTGCCGAGAGCGGGAAGAACGCGAGCTTGATCACGATCGTCAGCACGATGATCGACCAGCCCCAGTTACCCAACAACGCATGGATATGCTGCAGCAACCAGAAGATGGGTTGAGCAATGAACCAGAGGATGCCGTAATCAACAGTCAGGCGCAGGCCAGGCGAAAGTTCCTCGAGCTCATCCTGGCTCTTGGGGCCGGCGTAAAGCGTAGCGGAGGTTTCACCCTGACTGCCCGGGGCTACGGATATCGCTGGACCAGTGAAGCCAATGATGTAGTTACCGCGGCTGTCCTTACGGGTCTGTACCTGATTGGTCTGATCGGGTGCGGGGATCCAGGCCGTTACGAAGTAATGCTGCAACCAGGCGATCCAGCCACCCTCGACGGTGGTTTTCAAACTTTTGTCATCCATGTCGCCCATGGAGACCTTGGTGTAGGGCTCATCCTTGGTCCAGAGCGCAGCGCCCAGATAGGTTGCCGTACCGGTTGCCTTGCTGGAGGATGGGTCTTTACTACTGTCGCGTTTCAATTGACCGAACATATGACCGGTCCAGGCCGTATCGCTCTGATTGTCGATCAGGTAACGCACATCGAAATCGTAGTCACCCCGATCGAAGGTGAAGCGCTTGGTGTAGTGGACCCCATCTTCACTGTATTTCAACTCGACGACCAACTGGCTCTGGCCTTCGGTTAGTTGATACTGCGCCTGTTCGCTGCTGTACAGAGGACGGCCGCTGGCCTTGTCCGGACCGTCACCGATTAGTCCGCTCTGGGCTTCATAGGTACGTTCGCCGCTACGCTCGAACAGCTGGAAAGGGACATCAGGGCGATCTTGGCGACTGGGGAACTGCGGAAGGCGCAGATCGACGATATCGCCGCCCCGGGGATCGATCGCGATATCCAGTACATCGGTGCGGACCCGAATCAGCTGCGAGCTCGCCTGAGCGTCTGGAAGACCATTGGCTTGCTGCTCGCCTGTGACGGCGGGTATATCCGCCGTCGCCTCATTGGTGGCGAGCGAAGGCGTTTCGGGAAGTTGCGCGGCCGGTTGTTCCTGGCGTGCCTCGTCAGGAAGGGCGGTCTGACCGTAATCCTGATTCCATTGAAGGACCATCAGGTAGGCAACGACTGCCAGTGCGACGAGCAGGATCGAGCGTTTGATATCCATGGTTACTCGGTCATCGAAGATGAATTGGAGGGATGGTTGGAAGGCACGGGATCATAGCCGCCCGGATTCCATGGATGGCAACGGCCGAGCCTGCGTAGGCTCAGCCAGCCACCGCGCAGCAGGCCATGATGTTCAATGGCCTCTTGTGCGTAGCAAGAGCAACTGGGGTAGAAGCGACAATGGCTCGCCATCATCGGACTGATGGCATACCGGTAGATCCGAATCGGGATCAAGGCCAGTCTACGCATGGGCAGGCTTGCCCTGTTCCGGATTGCTGGCTGCCTGGGGAGGGGTGCGGGACAACCGCCTCCAGAGCTTGGCGAATTGCCGGGCCAGTTCGGGACTATCAAGATCAGCCAATCCCTTGCGCGAGATAACCACGATGTCCCACCCCGTCAGTTCCATCTGGTGGAGACGGAAAGTTTCACGCAGTTGCCGCTTGATGCGATTGCGCTCCACCGCGAGCTTTACACTTTTCTTGCCAATCACAAGCCCGATACGGGGGTGTGGCAGTCCATTCTCGCGCACCAGGAGGAGGACATTTCTGCCCGGTAACTTGCCGGAAGGAGAGTCGAATACTGCCTTGAACTGGCGCGGGGTCAGCAATCGCTTTTCCCGATTGAAATCTCGACTCACTACCTGTTCCGACGTGTTCAGACCGCCAGACGCTTACGACCTTTGGCGCGACGGCGAGACAGTACGGCGCGCCCGTTCTTAGTGGCCATGCGAGCACGGAAACCATGGGTACGAGCGCGCTTGAGAGTGCTGGGTTGGAAAGTGCGTTTCATGATGCGTTTACCTGGTGATCCATTGCGGGCCGGAATGGCCCCCTTTTAAGAGACCGGCGATTGTAGAGAAGCTGCGCGATGAGGTCAATTTCCGCCAGCTATGGAAGAGGAATTAATAAATTAGAGGAAAGGTATTTAAAGCTCTTCTTAAGGCAGTGACTATAGATGGTGAGTTCATTTTCTGTGGATAAGCGCTAAGGATCAGGCCTGGCACCGGTTTCAGCGTTTCCAAAGGCTCTGCGCAAACGGTGTACGGCCGGTGGGAAGGCCTTGGATTTTCTGTGGACAGTTTCGGTAGTTATCAACAGGCACGTTTGGCATCAGCTTGTCCACAAGCTTATCCGAGGTGCTCAGGCTTGCTTATCCACAGCCTTTAGTTAAGATCCGATACCCCTTCATCGTTTGGCAACGGCCTTTTGCCCTCTTTTAGGCGTGTCTAACTGTGGATAACCAGGGAGCCCAGAGCTACAATGGCTGCCGTTTAAAGCTCGACAGCGTTAGGAGATTCC